>NZ_RCBY01000122.1 GCF_003838195.1 Okeania hirsuta | reverse complement strand
AGCCAAATAATCATCAGACTTAATTTCTATTGCTTTATCATGGCTAGCGATCGCTTCTTCCCACCTTTCTAGTTGTACTAAAGCTTTCCCACGATTGTACCAAACTTGATGGTAATCTGGCTTTAGAGTCAGAGCGCTTTCCCAACTATCAACTGCTCCAAGTAAATCTCCTGCTTTAGCTTGCTCTAAACCCAACTTCGCCCATATTTCAGCATTACTCTCAGCAGACTGTGCTTGATTTTCCACTCCTACCCCAAGCTGACTAACCATTGCCTGAATAACTACTCTAGGGTCACTCGTTTGTACCCCTAACTGTTGGGCAACTGTTGCTAATAAATTAGGGTTTTCCTGAAGTTTAACTACTAATTCTGACATGGCATCATCATCTTTTTCTTCACTCACAAATGTTTGTAGAGGTGGAGAAACACCAACATCAAGTCCATCATATTCCCAGATCGCCCCACTATCATCCCTACTTAAAAGTTGAGTACCAATGTTGTGACCCATTGCTCCCAAAGATTGTAGAGAAGGTAGCGATCGCGTCAATTCAGCAAACCCTAACATTCTCTGAGCTAACTCATCATTAGGTTTAGGGGAGACTAATAACCTTTCTCCAAACCGTTGCAACCATTCCTGCCAAAGTTCAGGTTTGCCCCTTTCTCCTAATTCATCAAAAAATTTCTGCACGCGCTCAGACTGCCAACCCTGGGCAACACCCTCCAATAGTTGACCAAACAAAAAATCGTAATCTGTATCTGTCAGTGGGGGCAAAGACTCAGAAGTTGGTTGAGTGTTCTCAGATACATCTAGATGAGACTGAGAAAATAACCCCAAAAGTTTTGTCCATAAATTTTTTAGCCATTGCCAAATTCTATGAAGCATTTGTTATATCATGTCCGGTTGAATAGTTATAAATAAATGACGGAGGAGTCAGGAGTCAGGAGTCAGGAGTCAGGAGGGAAGAAAGAAGGAAAAAGTAAGAAAACAGAGGAGGAAAAGGAGAAAGTTTTTTTTGTCACTAATTATCCGGACATAATATTAAATATAAGAAGTAGTTTAAAAGACTGTAGAAAATCGTTACCTAAATAAGTATCATTCTGACAAGACTTTTCCAAGCCAATTGTAGATGTTTTACTAGCATAACTCTCTTCATTTTCTATGACTTTTATGCCAACTATTCGAGCCTTCATCTCCCAAAAAATAATCTATCAGTAATAGACATCTCCGATAATAAAAAATCAAATCAATTATCACACTATATATATCAATTCTTTCCCCCTACTGCCTACTCCCTCTTTTGGTGGAGATGTCTAATGGGTAATGATCAACTTATAAAGTCATCAATTACCCATTTGAAAACTTTTATGGCACTACGGATTTAGGTTAGGACACTACTAAACCCTATTTGCGTTTGCGTAGCATCCCGTAGGGAAGCATTGGCCTAGGAAAAACTAGCGTCATAGATTACTTTTTAATTTTGACTTTTTAATTTTGACTTTTGACTTCTAACTTGCGCGTAGCGCTATACTTTCCTCGCGGGAAGTCCCGCGCTGTAATATTCGATTCAGCGCCGTATGGGAGAGCCAGAACATCCTATACTGAGGGAGACAGGGGGAGAACATCACCTCTGTCTGTATAAACTGCAACTCCTTTGCGGGTTGAAGAACCCCGCGTTGTCGCTCAAGCGCAACGTCGGAAGTATGTCAAAGACTAGACATAACTTCTTTTGCTGCAGCTAAAGTTTTGTCAATATCTTCCTCTGTGTGAGCTAAAGAAGTAAAACCTGCTTCAAATTGAGAAGGTGCTAGATAAATTCCTCGCTCCAACATTCCACGATGGAACTTGCTAAACTTACTCAAATCAGACTTTTTGGCATTTTCATAATCGTGAACTGGGCCTTTATTGAAAAAGATACCAAACATTGCACTAATATGCCCACCACAAATAGGGTTACCAGTTTCTTTTCCAACCGCTAATAAGCCATCAGCAAGTCTTTTAGTAATTTTATCTAACTGTTCATAGGTACCTGGTTCCTTTAGTAACTTCAGAGTCTTAATACCAGCAGTCATAGCTAGAGGATTACCAGACAGAGTACCTGCTTGATACATTGGGCCTGCTGGGGCTACCATTGACATAATATCCTCGCGACCACCATAAGCTCCTACAGGCAAACCACCACCAATAATTTTGCCTAAAGTTGTTAGGTCTGGAGTAACCTGAAATTTTTCCTGAGCACCACCATAAGCAATACGAAAGCCAGTCATAACTTCGTCAAACACCAGTAAAGCATCATTGTCTTGAGTAATCATCCGTAACCCTTCCAAGAAACCTGCATCTGGGGTAATAAATCCAGAGTTACCAACTACTGGTTCGAGGATAACACCAGAAATTTGGTCAGGGTTGTCGGCAAAAAGTTGCTTAACTGCTTCTAAGTCGTTGTAGGGAGCAGTTAGGGTATTGCTAGTAACAGACTTAGGGACTCCAGGAGAGTCTGGCAGACCCAGAGTTGCCACACCAGAACCAGCTTTAACGAGGAACATATCAGCGTGGCCATGATAACAACCTTCAAATTTTATGACTTTGTCTCTACCTGTAAAAGCTCTCATTAAACGCAGTACGGCCATACAAGCTTCTGTACCAGAATTGACAAAGCGGACCATTTCGATGCTAGGTACAGCATCAATAACCATTTCAGCCAAGATATTTTCTAAAGCACAGGGTGCGCCAAAGCTGGTGCCTTTTTCCAGAACTTCTTTGAGGGAATTTAATACATCTGGGTGAGCATGACCACAGATAGCAGGTCCCCAAGTACCAACATAGTCAATATATTGATTGCCATCAACATCCCAGATATATGCTCCCTTGACTTGATCGAATACAATTGGTTGGCCACCAACAGACTTAAATGCTCTGACTGGGGAACTTACTCCCCCAGGCATGAGTTTTTGGGCTGCTGCAAAAATTTCTTCAGATTTAGTTGTGTTGAGTGTAGTAACTACCAAGTTAATCTCCTTCATTTGTGTTTGTTTCAATCCCTACGGGGGATTTTATGTTATCACCAAATTAAAATAAACCTTATGTATATTTAGGTAATTGTATCATTGCCCTAGGGGCATATTTATAGTTAATCTTGGAGAATTATGAAGCTTTTTTTGACAATTTATTGATGGTATGATATAGGCGATAAAAAAATAAATTAAAACTTAAAATTAAATATTCAGAAAATACTCAGAAGATATCCTAGACTTCGAGTATACAAATAGATTTTTTTGGCAAATTATGTCTACCTCCGAACCAGTAGCTTTAAGTCAATCGATTCCAGTGGAGCAGGTTCGTTACAATGAACAAGGACTTGTGCCTGCTATTATTCAAGATTATTTAGATGGTACAGTGTTAATGATGGCCTGGATGAATCAGGGAGCATTGCAAAAAACTCTAGAAACAGGGCAAACTTGGTTTTGGAGTCGTTCTCGTCAGCAGTTTTGGCATAAAGGGGCAACTTCTGGTCATTTTCAGAATATTCAGTGGATACGCTACGACTGTGACAGCGATACTTTGTTACTAGGAGTGGAACAGGTCGGAGATATTGCCTGCCATAGGGGAGAGAGGAGTTGTTTTCATCAGGTGGATGGAGAAGTTGTCAAGCCACCTGCGGATATTTTATCTCAGCTTTTTGATGTGATTTGCGATCGCCGCGACCATCCCCAGGAGGGTTCTTATACTTGTAAATTATTTGCCGGGGGAGATAATAAGATTCTCAAGAAAATTGGGGAAGAGTCAGCGGAGGTAGTCATGGCGTGTAAGGATGATGAGAAAGAGGCGATCGCTTCGGAGGTGGCAGATTTGTTTTACCATACTTTAGTTGCTCTTGCCCAACATAATGTTGAGTTGCGAGATGTATATCGGAAGTTGGATGAACGCAGACCAAAAAATAAATAAGTGGCGCTGCTGAATTAGACATTGATTTTCCAAGGCGAGACCTTATTCTTTTGTCAAAATTAGACAAGTTAGAAAGTTAAGCAGTCAACAATCTAATCCTCTACTATATATTAATTTCTGGAAAACAAAATCAGGAACTAAAATGGTACAAAACCGATTTGTTGGAACTTGGCGACTGGTATCTTTTGAACTCAAAGATGTAAATGGTAAAGTAAGCTACCCATACGGTAAAGATACAATCGGATATCTAATGTATACAGAAGATGGATATATGTCAACGGTAATTATGGCTGCAAGGCGTCCCAAGTTTTCCTCTGCAGATTTTTTGGGAGGAAGTACACAGGAGAAAGCTAACGCTATGGAAACATATATCTCCTATTGTGGTAGCTATGAAATTAAGGATAAAAAAGTAATTCATCATGTTAAAGCCTCTTTATTTCCTAATTGGGTTGGTACAAACCAAGAACGTTTCTTTGAATTTACAGAAAATTATTTATTATTAACTACACCTTCCTTTAAGGTGAGTGACAAACGGTTGACTGGAGATCTGATATGGGAACCTTGTATTAAAACAATACTAAATTGATCGGGACTTACGCTGAAACTCTACTTATGGGGAGGGCGTTAGCGGAGCTTGGCGTTAGCCAATTCGCCTCTACAGATGGTGGTTTAACAGTCAATTTGCGTAAGTCCTGTTGATATTAGATACAGCATCAATAACCTTCTAGACAAAGATGATGAAAAACAAGCGATCGCTTTGCCAGTAAGGGATTTGTTCTATGATGTTATGGATAGTTTGAAACTCTCAAATATGAAATATATGATTAATCCTTCCCTATATCAAATAAACACCCGTGTTTGGCTCAATAGATTGTCCCAAAAGTTTGGTCGTCGCGCCACCTTAGATGATATTCCCGATCCAGAATTAGACCAAATAGTACACTGGGGATTTGACTGGGTATACTTTTTAGGAGTTTGGCAAACAGGAATAATGGCGCGAGATATCTCTCGTGCAAATCCTGATGTGCGAAAGGAAGCTATAGAACTTTTTGATGATGAGTTCCAAGAAGATTATATTTGCGGGTCTTGTTTTGCGGTAACAGGTTATCACATCCATGAAAATCTTGGTGACAATGCAGCTATGTTACGACTGCGCGATCGCCTCCATCAAAGGGGGCTAAAACTCATGCTTGATTTTGTTCCCAACCATACCGCCCCCGACCATCCTTGGGTACAAACAAATCCTGACTTTTATGTTCACGGAACTCAGGCCGATCTTGAACGAGAACCCCAGAACTATATACGAATAGAATTGCCAACAGGTAGCCAAATATTTGCTCATGGAAGAGACCCCTATTTTCCAGGTTGGTCTGATACTTTGCAACTGAACTACGGCAACCCCAAATTACAGGAGGGGATGTTAGCAGAATTATTCAATATTGCTCATTTGTGCGATGGTGTTCGTTGCGATATGGCAATGCTAATATTGCCAGATATTTTTGAGCAGACTTGGGGTATTCCAGTGCAACCGTTTTGGCCTAATGCAATTTCCCAAATTAAACAGCAACATCCAGATTTGATCTTTATGGCAGAAGTATATTGGGATTTGGAGTGGGAATTGCAACAGCGAGGATTTAATTACACTTATGACAAACGCTTATACGATCGCCTCCATCAACAGCAGGCAGTTCCAGTCAGAGAAAATCTTTATGCTGGTCTTGATTTTCAAAGTAAGTTAGCACGGTTTATGGAAAATCACGATGAACCCAGGGCAAATGCAGATTTTCCACTAAGAGTTCATGAAGCTGCTGCCATTTTGGCTTATTTTACCCCTGGTTTACATTTTTTCCATCAAGGTCAGTTACAAGGTTGGTCTAAAAAAATTTCGATGCACTTATGTTATGCTCCTGAAGAAGCTACTGTTCCACACATAGAGAGATTTTACCATCAATTATTAGATTCTTTAGCTCTGGATATTTTCCATGAGGGAAATTGGCAATTACTTGAATGTGTTACTGCATGGAAAGGAAATTCTACATGGAATAATTTTATTGCTTTCAGTTGGGAAGGAAAAGATGAGCGACTGTTGTTGATAATTGTTAACTATGCTTCTGATCGAGGGCAATGTTATGTTCAGTTGCCATTTGAGAGTCTCAGGGGTGAAACATATCGACTACAAGATTTAATGAGTGATATTAGTTACGACCGTTTGGGAGATAATTTGGTTTCACGAGGCTTATATTTGGATTTACCTGCATGGGGTTATCATGTTTTTGATGTTAATTAGGAGAGAGGCAATAGGCAACAGGCAACAGGCAACAGGCAATAGGGAGAAATAATTGATAATTTATCAGGAAAGGCAGAGGGCAGCAGACAGAAGGCAGAAGGGAATTATTAATTCTTTCCTCCTACTCCCTCTGTTCTAAAGTTGTCTATTGTTAGACTGATGATAAGTTTTAGAGGATAAAAAAACTTATGAAACTGAAAAAATATTTTTACACCTTCCTCACAATATTAGTCATAATATTAGCCAGCTATAATGCTAATGCCAATACAGTACTATTTGAAAATTCTATTATTGACAAATCTATTGCTCAAATACCAAACTCCAAGTTTGACTTGCCCATAAAATGTAACTTAGACAAAGACTGCTTTATTCTATTGTACAGCGATCGCGACCCCAGTCCAAATGCAGTAGATTTTGGCTGCGGTCGGCAAACTTACGACGGTCATAAAGGAACAGACTTTGCTATACCGGATGAAAAAACAATGGCCAGAGGTGTACCTGTAGAAGCAGTAGCTCCAGGTAAAGTATTAAGAGTGCGAGATGGAATACCTGACAAACGGGTAAAAAATCAGGCAGATAAAGAAGCAGTTGATGGTATTGAATGCGGTAATGGAGTCGTAATAGATCATGGTAATGGTTGGGAAACTCAGTCTTGCCATCTGCGCAATAGTAGTGTTACCGTTAAACCAGGAAAAGTTGTGGAAGCAGGTACTCAATTAGGAATGGTAGGAGAATCTGGTTTAGCTTCTTTTCCTCATGTACATTTGAGTATTAGATATCAGGGAAAAATTGTAGACCCATTTGTGGGAGTTAATGCTGAGAGTGGTTGCAATACTCCTCGTAACCCAATTTGGCAAAAACCGTTGAGTTATAAACCAACTGGTATTATTCGGACTGGGTTTGCTGGGGAGGCGCCTACTATGGATGATTTATGGAAAGGCAAATTTTATGACACAGTTTTACCTGGAGATATTGGAGCATTAATATTTTGGGTACAAATATACGGTGTTTTGCCTGGAGATATAGAGCATTATCAATTATTTGCTCCTAATGGCGAGCAGGTTATAGACAATAAAAAAGAAATTAAATCTGCCAGTAAAACATGGATAGGATATGCAGGAAAACGTAATAATTCTCAGCGTCCACTTGCTCTGGGTAAATGGAAGAGTCAGTATAATTTGATTCGAGGCAATAAAGTATTAATAGATGTTAGAAAAGAGGTGCAACTAAATTAGATGGGGAGATGGGGAAATATTTGGCAATGGCTGAAGATAGAACGTTTTTTGGAGTTGCTGAATATATGTATGATTTCACAGGAGTCAGGAGTCAGGAGTTAGGAGTTAGTAGCATTGAGAAAGAAAGGGTTGGAATAGCATGAATTTTTAAATTCGTATTCAATAGAAAGTCTGTATTAATAACGAAGTAATTTTGCGATTACTGTATAACCAGATTTTATATAATTAACACAAATTCACCTAAAAATTTGGTTAATAATAGGAATAATGACAACGTCCTACTAATTGTTAAAATCCCATCTCTTCAAGTAAACGACTTTCTAGCTCTTTCCAGCGCTTAGAAATAGTACTTTGGGTTAATCCAATTTCTTGAGCAAGTTGTCTTTGAGTTTTGCCCTGAACTCTTCCGAACCAAAGCTCCTGGTACTTTCGTTTTGGATAACATTGGTCAAGATTTTGGACAATCTGAGCTGCTTTGATGGCTAAATCTTCTATTTCCAAATTTTCCCATAGATTTAATTGGCTAGATAGTGTTTCTAGTAAAGGGACATCTGTCTCAGATACATAAACGATGCCAATCAGCGCCAGTGGCATATTGCGTGGATTGCTTCAGGTAAGTAGAGAGCCAACCTTGAGCAATACTGTTACTGAGATATTACAATAGTACATCAGTAAACTGTTAGGTTGAAAAACCCCACTGCTCTTAAGAGATAGCATAGAAATTTCGACTATTTTTGTGAAAAGCGATCGCTAATTTACCCAAAGCGATCGCTTTTTTCTTATACCCATATCAAATAATTGTCAACTTTTCTGTCCCTATTTAACATAAGCCAATTCAAGAAAAATATTTTTGACAAATTTTGGAATATTTTCTGCGGGAAAACCGTTAATAGTAACAAGAGGGTTGAAGCATGAAACACTTAAATGTCTCAACCCACTCTTGAGAAAATTAGTTAAATGGACAGTTGGTTCTTACTTGCCAGAACAGTATTGTTCCAGATTTCTAACCAGTTCTCTCACATTAATGTATCAAAAAGGGAGTTATACCAATTTCATAAAATATTGCTATAACTTTCTGTGGTGCACTAAGAGAATATACATCCCGCAAATAAACATTAACAGCAAATAATTTCATGACTGAAGCAAATCAAATTAACGACAATTTGTCACAGCCACAATCTGAAAGCAAATCTAATGATTTGGCCATCAATGAAGGCATTAATCGTACTGTAGATGCAATCGTTGATTTGGCGATGAATAAAGTGAGCGATGAACAAGAGCGCCAATTGGTTCAAAGTGATATTGCAGGTATTCTGCGGGATTCACTGTATGAATTAGTTGATTCCAAGGCTGAACGACCGAAACCACAGCCCGCTTTTACTGAACAGAGTACTTTTACAACACAGCCCGATTTTACTACACAGGATACAAGTAACATCGGTAATACTGCTCAAGCTGGTATTGATGTAGCGAAAGAGGTGCAAAACTTAGGTTTTGTGGAGTTTACTGCTGGGTTAATTAATGGTACTTTTGATGCCATTATTGGCTCCACTATTAAGCAGATGCAGGCTTATGCTGATTTGGTTGCGAACTTGGCTAAAACCCTGAAGCAATTTGAAGCAGAAAACGTTTCTCAAGCCCAAGTTACTGCACATTTGATTGAGCGTTATCCAGATCCTAATGACAATTCTCAAACGGTTGTGCGTTCCGACTATACATTTACTAATCAACAGTTAAAAGAGGTAGCGGAAGCTTTAGAATTAGAGACTAGTAACCTTGATACGCCTCTGTCGCTAACTATTGCACAAAACGCAACGCAGTTTAATGCCAATCAAGTTAAGGACATTCGTAAGAAACTCTCCGAGTCCTTAGCTCAAAGTATGCTTGATCATCTCCGAGAAATGGCTCGTGAAGGGATGGCGAGGATTGTAATCTCCGATGGGGAAATTCTCTCTAAACTCACCTTTAAAGTCAGTTCTAGCGAAGCAGATCGAAAAGCCGAATCTCGCTATGTACGGGAGCAAGGAGGCGCTTATATCCGAGGACGTGCTGGCTGGGGCTGGGGACGTGTATCGGTTGGAGGCAGCTATAGTAAGCTTGATGTTAAAGCGGTCAATGAAAGTTCTTTTGATTCTTTGACCATGAGCACAGAAATCATCGGTCAGGTGAAGCTTCGCTTCCGCACTGAGACTTTCGCACCAGTGGAGAGTTAACTCATCACTCCCAATGATAACAGTGGGGCAGTTCGGTCAAGCTACCCCACTCAGCGCGTTGGCGTAGCCTGTGCGTAGCACGTATCGCCAATCAAACCATGCAATAAGACAATTCCGGTAGGTTGGATTGAGTAGCTACGTCCAATCTACCACTTTCTTCACTCGGAAACGATTGATTTTAAACTTAGGCAAGATCTCTGTATGAGCGATTCTACTCTAGGGGATTTAATCACCCTAATTACCCAGGAAATGTATGGCACTTTAGAGGAAGTAAACACCCAAGAAAATGCCCCAATGAAGTTACAGGTGAGTGATGTACATTTTGATATTCCTGCTCACTTATACTTGCGAAATCAAAAACAATCCTCAAGCCAAACTCAACCAGACAATAACTTACGAATGATGGTGAGTTTACCTTCAACTCTAGAAAACCCCAACGTCGGTAAACTGGGTCGTATTCGCATGACGATCACCTTAGAACAAAATTCAGACAAAGACTCATGACAAATCAACAGGATAATATCGAATGGCAGCTAGCAGATATCGTAGATGCGATCGCTGCCGAAATAGATCGTGCCGAAGATACCCTTTCCCTTAAATCTTACGCCCGTGGTAAGTCTATTGGTATCAAACAGCTTCAACTCGATTTAGAAGTCAATGTACGCCATACTTCAGAAGGAGAAATTAAGTTTCGTACCGTCGAGCCTGGTAAAAATAGTGCCACTGTCCTGAAGTTAGATTTCGCCCAGATATTGGAAAATCAGCTACAAAGTGTGCGTAAGGATTTAACTCAACCCATCAGTACTCAACCTTTAACAACTTTACTCAATATTACAGCCTCGGAGATTAAACGATTAAATCGCATTGCGATCTATTCTGTTGACGACCTAGAGCGTTACACTCAAACAGCAGCCATGTTAGCAGAAGTTAGTAAGAAAACAGATATTGAGGAAATTAAACTTCGTCAGTGGCGAAAGTTACCTTTCCTCAGTCAAGTTCAACCTGCTAAAGGAGAGCCTGGAGGCGAAGTCGTTATTGAGGGAAGTAATTTAGGGGAACAACAGCCCAATGATGTCGTCTTATTCCAAGGAAAACCAGCGGAAATTCTCAGTTGGACAAATTCGCAATTGAGGGTCAGAACGCCTGATGTTGTCGGCTCTGGGCCGTTATTTGCGATTATCGAGGGTCAAACGACCAACCTGCTGAATTGGGAAAGTGTTGAACCACCAAAACCAACAGTTGATCTAGCGGTGCGTGATATTCGTGTTTTATTTACTAAAGGTAAAGAAGTTTATCCAGCAGCAGATTCAATTAATCTTGGTAAAAAAGTATCTCTTACAGCAGATTTAATTAATCTTGGTAACGTAGCTTCTGAACCTTTTGCAGTACAGTGGTTAATATCTGCTCCTCACATCAAGACTAGACCTATAGTCATGGAACATGGTTCTTTAGAACCTAACCAAACAGCTAGTGAGAACAGCATCCGTTATGACACCCGATTAACTCCTGGTGAATATAATATCAGTTTCACTGTAGATCCCAATAATAAATATCCAGATATCAATCGAGAAAATAACACTTTTACGAAAAAAATTGTTGTGAAAGATAAGCAACCTATATATAATAAGGAACCCTCTGACAGAGACGAACAGCCAGTAGAAGGGTTTGAGTAGCAAGTGTGCAGAAGTGCGATTCGTCGGTTAGAAACCCAGCCGAACTTCGGTTGTGGGGCAATAGCTGCAAGGAGAAAAGTGACCTTGACAACTAATACTTTCTGACTTTTGACGACGTAGCGCTCCTAGAACTTCCTCAAAGCCCCAGCTTGTCGCCTTGAACGCTGTTTTTCAGCAAGCCCTAGCTAAAAGTTATACCAATTTGAAAAAAGAATGTTACAAATAACAAAAGCGATCGCATAATATTAGAAATCTATGTCTGGATTACTAAAAATTAATATTACAGAGTCAGAAGAAGTGCTAAAAAAGTTGTTGTGAGACCAAAAAACGGCCAAACACAGAGATTGAAGCCCACTTTCTGAATGTTGCTGTTTGGTTAGCCTCGCCTCAATTGCAGAAATGTATGTTTGCTGCCATGTGCTGGGGATTGCGTTGGCATTGGTCTTTGCGGGAGGTATTGCGTGCAAAGCCAATGGTCCTGGGAACAACTGCTCGAGATGTTTTCGGGCGCTATGCTTCTCAATGTATTTTACAGGACTTTATTTGGAGTCGGTTCAAATTACTACCTCAGCTTAGATTTCAAAAGGCAGCAGAAGAGTTGGAATTTTTACCACAAGTAGGTCCTGTTGAGGATCTGTTCTTGGGAGAGTACCTGTTTGAGATTGGATCTAAATTTCAAAAAGATTTGACTCAAGATCCGCAACCACCTCAACTGAATGATTTGGTTGAGTTGATTTCTCCAGCTTTGGAGAGAAGCACTTCCAAGTTGTTTGAGACTCAAATCAAAGGAACTGAACTATTTCAAGAATTGATTCAGTTAGAAGATGAGTTCTAACTGTACAAAGTAAACTACGGAGTAACAAGCATTTCAAACTAATTAATTTCAATTTAGTTGCATCTCTAAAAAATTGACTTACTAATTGAAACTTTTGTGGATAGCGATCGCCTACTTAAAATTAGCGATCGCTTTTCTGACATCGAAACAAAATAATTGTCAACCTTTGGAGCAATTTTTGTCCGCCCCAGAATCGCATTTCTCAGACCAGGAATATTTCCTCTCTGGCAACTATTATTTAGGTTCGCGGACCATGATGTCAGCCAGATAGCTCTTCTGTTAATTCCTTTAGTTAGTCTTGGCAGCTATAATAATTAGCCTTCTGATTCAATCATTCCATCATTCAGAAAAACTCCCAACCCAGGTAAATCATTCGGCAACAACCGCCCTTTTTCCATCACCGCACCAATAAACGGATCGTCAATCAAATTGAGATGACTATCCAAGTCCAAATAATCAGCGAGGGGAGCAAGTTGTACTGCTGCTGTATTTGCCAAACAACTATCAGAATAACAACCAAACATTACCTTCAACCCACAAACTTTAGCTACATAAACCATCCGCATTGCCTCAGTTAACCCCCCAGACTTCATCAACTTAATATTAATGCCATCAACCATTTCTGCCAAAACGGGAATATCCTTAGCAGTAAAACAACTTTCATCTACAAAAATAGGTAAGGGTGAGCGACTGTAAAGATGAGGTAGATCGGCGATCGCTGAAATAGCAGCTAATGGTTGTTCCACATAAATAACCCCAACTGTAGCCAACCAGTCACACATTTTCACTGCATCCTCCAGACTCCAACCCCCATTAGCATCTACATATAACAAAGCATCTGCGGGTGCTTCTTCTTTGACCGCCATCAACATTGCCTGGTCTGCTTCAATACCTTCCGGACTACCTAATTTTACTTTCAACACCCGCGCATCAATAAATTCTAGCCAGTTCCGCACCCTCTGTTTGGCAGCTTCGGGGGTGCTGATACCAATAGTAACTGAGATGGGAACAATGTGATTTCGTTCTAACCCCCAAAGTCGCCATAAAGGCAACCCGACTTTTTTGCCTACCCAGTCATGCAAGGCCATATCAATAGCTGCTCTAGCGGCTGATGGTATTTCCAACTCTATCAAGACTTGTTCTATTTGTTGTCGGTCAAGTGGAGTAAACTTTTTTAGAGTAGGGGTAAGTTGCTCTAAAGTTTGCTGTAAATTTTTTGTAGTTTGCGGTTTTTCCCCTAAAGAAAAAGGTGAAGCTTCCCCCCAACCTTCGATACCTTCTTGTTGTATTTTTACCAAAATGTTGTTACTTTCGGCGGTAGTTCCTCGACTAATAGTTAAAGGAAATCTTTTATGGACAGTAAATGTTTGAATCTGAATTTGCATGATTAATAAATTTATTGAAGAAGGAGTCAGGAGTCAGGAGTCAGGAGTCAGGAGGGAAAATTGCTTATGGATAGTCAACGAAGGGCCGCTCCGCGTCTACGTCCCCCAAACAATTTTGATCGCCCCCATTGACGGTGGGGTATTAAACCCATAAGGGAAATGATAATTCTCTGCCACCTTATACCAATTTGATAAATTTTTGCTACAAATAGCTAGGATATTTTTTAGGACTCAGGAGTCAGCAGTCAGAATGAATAGCTTCAATACCAGTTTTGAACTAGAAAATTCTCTTTTTAGATTAACGTGAATTAGTCTGAGGTAAAATAGAATAAAGACTTTTCTATAAAATAGTGAATATGACCGAAAATTTCTGGTATCAAGTCTCCCTATTCCATGAGTTACTGATAACTGATAACTATTAACTGATAACTGAAATGACCTTACACCAACCTAATGATATTATTGCTCAACGATATCGCATTGTCACTGCTTTAGGACAGGGAGGAATGGGAATTACTTATGAAGCAGAAGACCTGACAAATTATCGGCGAGTAGCACTTAAAGCTGTTTCTTTTCAACAAGCAAAAGACTGGAAAATATTAGAACTTTTTGAGAGGGAAGCTAAAGTTATTGCCAATTTGCATCATCCTCAAATTCCTAAATATTTGAATTATTTTTATATTGATACAGAACAAGATAGATGTTTTTATTTAGTTCGTGAATTAGTATGGGGAAATTCCTTAGCAACTTGGGTGATAAAAGGTTGGCATCCGACAGAAATACAAGTTAAAAATATTGGGATTCAAATTTTGAACATTCTCAGTTATTTACATCAGTTAAATCCGCCAATAATTCACCGGGATATTAAACCAGAAAATATTATTTTACAACCTGATGGTCAAGTATTTTTAGTAGATTTTGGGGCAGTTAAAGATATTTATCGTCAGACAATGTCTTTCAGTGGAACTTTTGTCGGAACTATTGGATATATGCCACCAGAACAGTTACAAGGAAAAGCTTATTATGCTTCAGATTTATATAGTTTAGGTGGAACTTTATTGTATTTATTAACCCATCGTTCTCCAGATGAACTACCTCAAAAAAGAATGAAAATAGATTTTCGTTCTTGTGTGAAAATTTCACCAGAATTTACAGATTGGTTAGAAGTAATATTAGAACCGATGTGGGAAGATAGATTTCAGTCGGCAACAGCAGCTTTGAATGTACTTAGTAAGAAATCAGAAATTGTTTATGATGATTATTATACAGTTAAATATCCCAATAAAAGACCTCTAAAAAGTCGAATCACCCTGGAAAAGAAATCGACAAGTTTAATTATTAAAATTCCAGCTCAAAGTATAATTGTAAATCTATTGGTAATATGCTTATTTATTCATATTGTTAATATAGGCATTTCTTTGATTTCAAAAGAATTTCCTTTCAACCCTATAATTTTAATATGTTTTTTCATAACTTGTTTTCAATTGTCTATGTTTAGCAGTAAAATTCATCTTCAAATTTATCCAAATGAGTATTGGATTAAACAGAAAAATAGGATGTTTAGTCGTAGAAGTAGAGGTAAAACATCAGATATTATTGAAGGCAGAAAAATACTTCCTTTTGGCTATGGTGTGAGTAAAAGAGAACAAGAATGGTTAGTCACTGAAATTAGGGATTTTATACGGCAATTAAAATCACAAGAAAGCAGAGAAAAACTAGATAAAAAAATCTTGGATTAAGAAATAGTAAACAGAAAATTTCTATTCCCTGCTCCCTGTTGTCTATCAAATGATATAATCACCATATTCATTTATTAGTCAACAGATAAAAAAGTCGTGTCAATTGAGAAAAAAAATATAACAGTCGATTCTCTAGAATGGTTTTACCGGGAAGCTAAACCCGATGAGGAAACAGATAAACTGCCAATTTTACTATTACATGGATTTCCTGCTCAAAGTCATAGTTGGACTGCTATGATGCCCGAATTAGCTGAAGCAGGTTATCGAGCGATCGCTCCAGACTGGATAGGTTGTGGTTTATCCCCTAAGTTAGATAAGCGAGATTTTTCTTACAAACCAGAAGCTTTTATTCAGGCTTTAGCAGAATTAATTGACGCTCTAGAAATTGAACGATTTTATCTAGTTATTCAAGGATTTTTAGGCTCTGTCGGTTTACAATATGCTTTGCAAAATCGAGAAAAGATTGAGCGTTTAACTATTTTAAATACACCACTTTCTTCTACAGCAAAATTACCTTGGCAAATGAAACAATTAGGCATACCTTTTGTTGGTGATATGCTAGTTCAAGACCCTCTATTTGTCGATAGAACTTTAGAAAAAGGTAGTTGTTTAACAGTTGCTGATGAAGATTTAGACGTCTATCGTAGTCCTTATCTAAAAAGTTCTGCTGCTGGTAGATCCGTATCAGCAATTGTGCAAAATTTAGACTTAAAAAAGTCAATGGCAGAAATTGAATCTGGTTTTAAAGGATGGCAACAACCGACATTAATTGTTTGGGGAACAAAAGACCCTTGGTTAGATATTAGTCAAGCTGAAAATTTAGTTAATATTTGTGAAAATGGAAAGTTAGTTAAATTAGCAGAAGCTGCACATTATCCTCAAGAACATTGGTCTGGAGATATTACAGATGAACTACTGTTATTTTTGAGGAGGAAAGAAGTTTAGCTTTCCGGTGTCGAATTATTCATCGCGTAGGAGTTGGTTATATCAAATCCGCTGTCTCCGGAGTAATGTACAGGATAAATGGTGAAAATCATGTAGTGCGGGCATCTTGCCCGCGTGGATGTACCTAATAAAAACGGGAAGCGCTGTAATTGTGTTGATCGTCATATAATCGGTGAGGGCGAATGCCATTCGCCCCTACATATGGCTTTTCAAGGTGAATTTGTGTAGTTCCTGATTCTTATGTTTACTTCTCCCCCACTCCCCCACTCCCTTACTCCCCTACTCCCCCACTCCTCTTAGTGACAACAGTTACCAGTTAGCTAAGAATTTTTCTAACCTCTCTTTTTCCTGATCGAGATAACGATCTGTTTCCTTCAAAAGTGCTTGTAAATTTGTCTCCCTCGCATCATCCATTGCCAGTAATGGGTCTTTGAGGGGTAACTGTAGACGAATATACCGTGATTTATCGTCATTTTTACCCACACCTATAATTTGTTCGGCAACATATCTATGCACATCAGGTGGTGCATCCATGAATACATCTGCAATTCGCAAACCCCATTGTACAAGTCCCCATCCTCGTACTTTTTCCCAGGGAATAGGAGATGCAGGATCTCCAGTACCAATAGATATTACTTTAATTTGATCGATTACGCTTCCCAAAGATTGATTTGGAGACTCCCGTAATATTCTAATAGCCTCTGCTACAGCACAGGAAACAGGATTATTAGCGCAAACCCCTCCATCAATTAATATCATGTCCGGTAGCATCGGTCTTGTATAGCAAAGGTAAGGAAGAAGGAAGAAGGAAGAAGGAAGAAGAAAGAGGAAAGAAGGCTACCCTCGCAAGAAAAAACCATCATTTCCTGTAGATATTCACCCTTGGGTTTACACAAACGATATAAACGGACATGATATAAAGAGTAAACCTGCCCATTCTTTTCGATTCGATGAGCAGGAAAATAAGTAGGAGCTGAAGCAGAAGAGACACAAATCTCCCAAACTGGAACTTGAGCATACCATCGCTCGTGGAACCAACTCTTAAAAATAATTGGGTTGCGATCTTGAGTATCGTAACTAGGAACTAAAACTTTGAGCGGAGGTTTACCTTGATCGGATTTGGGCGTCAGGTCAGCAAATGTGGCTTCTCCAAATTGCTCTTTAAGTACAGAAATTAAGCCTTCATCTGAAAATTTGGGGGTAGAAAGACCGTATTTAAAAATTAATGGCAACCGCTGGGGTGAAAAGAGCTTTTGATAGGGAAATATTTGCAAACCTTTTTCTAAATATAGATCTAATAATTCTTTAGGGCTTTTCCCTAGTGCAATTCCTACAGCCAATATAGACCCTGTTGAAGTACCAGCAATTAGATCGAAGTGGTCTTTTAAACGGCCACCTAATTGTTCCTCAATTTTCTCAAGAATACGGGCTGGCATTACACCTCTAATACCGCCACCATCCAAGTATAGAATACGAAAAGTTATAATATAATCTCCGGTATTTATTTTATTAATCTACCAAAACTGCTGGAATTTTCACTATTTAGTAAATATTTAATAAAATTTATATTCCTTTATACTATGATTAATTATGTAATGTAATTTTAGAACTTTACTTTACATAACTAATCTCAGATCGAATAAAATGAAAACTGCATTAATTACAGGTGCTTCTTCTGGAATTGGTGAAATTTTTGCCAAAGAATTAGCAAGTAGAAAAACTAACTTAGTATTGGTAGCTCGTTCAGAAGATAAACTACAAAAATTAGCAAATGAATTACAAAGTCAATATCAAATTCAGGCTGATGTAATAGTCCAAGATTTAACAGCACCAGCAGCAACAAATTCTGTATTTGAGACAGTTTTTCAGAAAGGATTAACTATAGATTTATTAGTAAATAATGCTGGTTTCGGTGACTATGGAAATTTTACCGAGAGACCTCTAGAAAAGCAGGTTAATATGATTCAATTAAATATTACTGCTTTAGTAGAATTAACACATTTATTTTTACCTGGAATGCAACAAAATAAGTCCGGGGCAATTATTAATGTTTCCTCAATAGGTGGTTTTCAACCTTTACCTTATATGTCAGTTTATGGTGCAACAAAGGCATTTGTTTTAAGTTTTAGTGAGGCATTGTGGGCAGAAAATCAAGATTCAGGGGTGAAGATATTAGCACTTTGCCCTGGACCAACAGAATCAGAATTTTTCCAAAAAGCGGAATTTCCTAAATCTGTAGGCGGATCTTCCATGTCAAAATTGACCCCTACAGAAGAAGTAGTCAAAGATGCTCTTCAAGCTTTAGAAAAAAATCAGTCTAATGCTGTGACAGGAGGCTTTTTAAATCAGGTAATTGTTAATCTTTCTCGTTTTTTCCCACGAGAGACTTTAGTCGGTGTAGTAGAAAAAGTGTTTGGAAGTATTAAGCAAAACAATTGAACGAAGGCAGAAGGCAGAAGGCAGAGGGCACAATCTTTCCTCTACCTTTGTTTATAAGTAGGGCTTACCGATCTAATCTCAAAGGATTGGCAAGTAAAGGTTTGAGCCTTCTTGAATTCCCAAGTTGTGCGCTGGGAGTAGTCTAAAACCCTCGAAAAGTTAGCATAAAAGGCAAACCTTCGGACAGAAAAATTGAGGGACAATTCTTACTCCTACCTCCTCGCTCATTCCCCGTTCTTCCTGTCTCCTGTCTCCTGTCTACTGTCTCCTACCCTTACCCATAAGACTTTTGAGCACAAACCCTAAGTATATATACTCCCCTTGCCAAAATAGTCATTTCCATTTTTAATCTAAGATGGAATATTCAATTTAGTAGATAAATTCAAAGAGGATGATGTTAAATAAACGCTCGATAGTAGCATGGATGATGGCGCTGTTAGTAGCGTTTTTGGCAAGCTGTGGTTCCCCTGCTCCACCGCCAACCTACTCAGATGCTCAATTACAAAAAATTGAACAGTACACAGCGGGAATTGTCGCTTTGCGCGATCGCATGGATGAACTGAAAACCCTAATTCAAAAGGAAGATTGGGTCAATGTAGATACATTTATTCATGGGCCTTTAGGAGACTTGCGGAGCAAGACTAACTATTTGACCCAAAGTTTGTTATTGCCAAAGGATAAAGCACCTGTGTTGGATGCAGCAAAGGAAGTATTTCAGGATTTAGAAGAAATTGATGTTGCAGCAGCAGCAAATGACAAACTGCAAGCGACTAATGAGTATACAAAAGCAATAGCAGATTTTGACACTTTCTTCAGTTTGATACCTAAAAGTAATTAGGGTTTACTGAATAAAGTCTTTTTGCTGGGGTAGGAGACAGGAGACAGGAGACAGGAGACAGGAGAAATGGGAATGAGCGAGGAAGTTAGGAGTAAGAATTGTCCCTGAATTTTTCTGCCCAACTATGCGCCTAAAATACGCTCCTTTTTGAGCGTTTTAGACGTGATAAGGTACTTTTTAAAGGCCAAAAAAAGGCTAAAATCTTTATATGTCAATGCTTTTAGATTTAATCAGCAAGCCCTAATTAAATAAGCAATCAGGAGTCAGCATTTAGCAGTCAGCAATAAATATTTAGAAGGAGATTTCAACCTCTCCTAAACCTTCCGGTTTATAGAAACCGGGGATTTAAACCAGAGATCCTAAAAGCTGAAGCGCTGTTTGCGGAGCATTCCGGTACGGAAATGCTAAAAGCTAATAGCTAGTTAAAACCCTACACCCAACCAGAAGTGTAGCGATGTTAACGAAGTCAGGAGTCAGAAGTTAACCCACCCCTAACCCCTCCCAGGAGGGGAAGTAGGGCATTTGAGCTTCGCTCCAAAAATATTTCGCCTTAAAAGGCGGGGTGGCGCGACCCAATTATTTTGATAAATTTCAATATTACTTGATGGGGTGTGCACTGCACGCCCTATCTTAATTTCTACTTTACCCATTCACTTCTTCCTTCTTTCTTTTTCAAGAAAAAATTATAAATTTTTGGCGTTGGTGATTTTAGGTATGATATCATGTCAAGATAAGATCGCAATCAAAAAACTTTCTTCTTCTTTCTTCCCTCCTGACTCCTGACTCCTAAGTAAATACACTAATTCAGCAACGCTAACATGACTCATATAGTAATTATTGGATGTGGAATTATTGGGGCATCGATCGCCTATCAACTAAGTAAAATTGAAGGGTTAAAAATTACGGTCTTGGACAAACAAGCACCTGCCCAAGCTTCCACTGGCGCTGCTTTGGGGGTGTTGATGGGGGTAATTAGCCAAAAAGTTAAAGGCAGACCTTGGAAAATGAGGCGCATGAGCGTCCAGAGCTATCATAATTTAATTCCTGAGTTGGAAGCAAAAATAAATCGCCCTATTTCTCATAACCGTGATGGTATTTTGTTGTTGTGTTTGCCTGGGGATGACTTAGATAGGTGGAAAAAATTGGTAGATATTCGGCAAGCAGATGGTTTACCATTGGAAATGTGGGATATTGCTCAATTGCGCGATCGCTCTCCTCAGATCGAGACATCTGAAGTTACAGCAGCTATTTATTCTCCTCAAGATTTCCAAATTAACCCGGTGGATCTGACTTTAGCTTTGGTAGAAGCTGCTCAACAAAATGGGGTGAATTTTCATTTTGGAGTAACAGTTGCGGAATATAATACTATAGCGCTACCAAATAACGAATATCGTTGTCAGCAAATACGGACAAAAAGTCTAGACCCAGCTAAAAAAGCTCCTGTTTTGGCGGATGTAAATTGGTTAGTTGTGGCGGCGGGGTTGGGGTCTTTGCCATGTTTGCAAGGAATAAAAGATGGTAAGTTAAGGTCTCTACAACTGAAGCGTAAATCAAATCTTGACCGTAAATTTACTATTGTGCCTGTATTAGGTCAAGCTCTATATTTGCAAGGGCGATCGCCTCTAGGAAATCTAGATTTTCAGCCAGTGATAATTGGGGATGATGTGAATATTGTACCAGTGGGGGAAAATGAATATTGGGTGGGAGCAACGGTAGAATTTCCTGATGATGCGGGTGAGGTGGTAGCGGACTCTAGTAGGTTGGATACGGTGATGGAAAGAGCTATTAGTTTTTGCCCGAGTTTGGCAGATGCAACGGTGTTAAGAAAATGGTCTGGTTTGCGGCCTCGTCCAGAGGGTCAACCAGCTCCTGCTGTTGGTTATTTGGAAGGGTTTAAAAATGTGTTGTTGGCAACGGGTCACTATCGGAATGGGGTGTTATTAGCTCCTGCGACTGCGGAAGCAGTGGAGAAAATGATTGTGAAAAAGTAAGGAAGAAGGAAGAAGAAGTAGGGTGTGTTAGCGTCAGCGTAACGCACCCTACTGGACTACTACCCCTCATTTATACTGCTATAAACTCTTCCTAATTTTTTTATAATAAAAAAGAACTAACACATAACAGATGAAATAATTATGATTGAATGGTTAATTGCTTGGGGGAGTAGTGAAGCGGTTAAATTTATTGCTCAGGAAGTTATTGGAGAATTAGGTAAGGGTGCCGCTGAAGACTATGTTAAAGATTTTTTTAAACAAGGTATTTCTGATGCTATTGGTGGGATAAAAAATGGAAAAGTTTTACAAAAAGCTACGGCACAAGCTATTAAATATTTTTTAGATTTGATACAGCAAGAGTTAGAAAATGCGGAATTGAATGAAGGTCAGTTAAAGCAATACGACCGACCTTTAAAACAATTTATTAAAAATCAGTCGATTTTAGAAGTTTTGGTTAGGTTTGATCATGATCTAAAAATTTTAGATACTAATAAACTAGCTATTACCTGGAACGAAATTAATCCACCTTTACCAGATGATTTTGACTGGGAATTAATTGCCAAGCAATATCAGAGAAGGGTGAAAAAAATTATTCGCGAGTCTGATGAATTACGGAAAATCTTAAATTCAGAAAATCTGGATAAATTGGCAAATAAAAACACGGAAATTAAACCAGAATTTGACCTCGAAAAATATCAGGAGGGAATCCGAGAACAATATGGAAATCTGAAATTAGAAAGTTTAGATACCAGTGGTTATGCCTATAATCAATTGAAATTATGGCGAATGTTTATTCCTCAAAATGTCCGGGAATCTCAGGAATTTCTGCCTCAAGTACATGAAATTCCTCAAGAATATCGGCAGCGATTAAGGGAGACTGGGCAGTTTGAGGAAGAACTTTCTCAAGAAAGATTAGAAAGTCTTAGACGCAGATATTTTGAACAGCAGACTCGCTCGGTTTTAGAGTTAGTTGAAAATAGCAATTATCAATATTTAGTTATTCTGGGGAACCCTGGTTCTGGCAAGTCTACTTTATTACAATATATGGCTCTTCAATGGGCAGAATTATCTCGGAAAGATTTACCTTTACAGCCAATTCCTCTATTAATTGAACTACGGACTTATGTGAAGAATCATGATGCTAATAAATGCCAAAATTTTCTGGATTTTCTAGAAAAAGGTAGCGGAATAATTTGTCAACTACCTCAACAGGAACTCCATGCCAAATTACAAAATGGCGATGCTATTGTGATGTTTGATGGACTGGATGAAGTTTTCGATCCAGCAAAACGAGAGGAAATAATTACTGATATTCATCGGTTTACAAATGTCTATAAAAATGTGCGGGTTATTGTTACTTCGCGGGTGATTGGTTATCAGCCACAAAAACTCCGGGATGCTGAATTTAATCATTTTATGTTGCAAGATTTGTCAGCGGAACAAATTGAGGATTTTATGCAACGTTGGCATAATTTGACTTATATCGATGAGGGGGAAAGAGAGAGAAAAAGGGAAAGGTTAAAACGGGCAATTAAGGATTCTCCAGCTATTAAAGAATTGTCGGGAAATCCTCTGTTATTAACAATGATGGCTATTCTAAATCGGAATCAAGAATTGCCGAGAGATAGAGCCGAACTTTATAATCAAGCTTCGCGGGTTTTATTACATCAATGGGATATGGAAAGAGCATTAGTTGATGCGAAAATTGACCCGATTACTATTGACTATAAAGATAAACAGGCAATTTTGCGTCAGGTTGCTTTTTTTATGCAGGGAAATATTGCTGGTTTGGCTGGTAATTTGATTTTGGGAGATGATTTAGAAAAGATTATTTGGGAGTATCTAAAAAGTGTAGATATTAATGATGCCAGAACTGTGGCTAGAGCTTTGATGGAACAGTTACGGAGTCGGAATTTTATTTTGTGTTTTGTTGGAGCTGAATATTATGCTTTTGTGCATCGAACTTTTTTGGAATATTTTTGTGCTAGGGAGTTTGTTTGGCAGTTTGAAAAAGAACAGAAAATTGATAAAGATGAATTGATTGAGGATGTTTTTGGTAAGCATTGGCGGGATGAAACATGGCATGAGGTTTTGCGGTTAATTGCAGGGATGATAGATGCTAAGTTTGTGGGGGAAGTTATTAGTTATTTGATGGAGCAAGAGGGGGAAGAGGAAAAGTTTCTGAATTTATTTTTGGCTGGTAAGTGTTTGTTTGAAGTTAGGAGTCGTCATGGTATTGGTGATGTGGGGTTTCGGTTATTAAATAGGTTAAAAGATTTGACTGGGTATGACCTTGGTTATTATTATGGATCTTATAGCGATGAAGCAAAGCTAGTTCGTGAAATTCGTACTCAAGCGGTGGAAGTGGTGGCTACAACTTGGAGGGATGAGCAAAAAACTTATACTTGGCTCAAACAAAGGGTAAACTCTGATAGTGACTCGTATGTAAGAGGTGAAGCGGTGCGACAAATAGCTACTGGTTGGAAAGATGAGGAGGGAATTTTAGAATTACTCAAACAATGGGTAGTATCTGATGAACATCC
>NZ_RCBY01000121.1 GCF_003838195.1 Okeania hirsuta | reverse complement strand
TCCCCTCCTGGGAGGGGGAGGGGCGAGGGGTGGGTTGACTCCTGACTCCTCCGTCATTTATTTATAACTATTCAACCGGACATGATATTACCTCTTGCCTTTCCCCAAATTGGGATATATTGCCTAAATGTTTAACAAATTTTCAACAGCTTAATAGACATTTCTAAAATTACATAAAGCTTTGAGCAAACCCCTGTATAACCATTTAATAGAACATCCCTACATTCTTTTTCAGAAATGTCTATCTAATCAATAGAGCTTAAGCAAAATAATGTATTTTTATCATTACTTAGGGATAATAAAACAATCTCAAGCAAATTTTTTTTGTTGCTAAGAGATGATTTGTAAAATTAGCTAAAACCCTTATTTAATCCAACTCTCAGGGATTTAGGTCTTATTGGGGTCTAACTCTCAAAACCCTTGTATTGCAAGGAATCCAGCCTCTTTATATTCACTTTATAAATCAGCTCTAATGTACAGATCCCTATCAATATATATAGAAAATATTGACTTGGTTAGGACATAGAATGATAATCAGTTAAATATGAGGAAAAGTTTTTCCCACTGTTGCTAGTAGCCTGTTGCCTGCTATATATGGAGCTACTGATATGTTAGTCGAAGGAAAGGGCACGAACATATCAAAAGCTTAGACAACACAAAATTTTTCCTTCTTTTTTATTGCTTCTTTTTTATTGCTTCTTTTTTATTGCTTCTTTTTTATTGCTTCTTCCTTCTTTTTTTTTCCTACAAACTTAATTAAAAATATCTAAAAATATCCCTAAAATTCTATTAATAGGACTGAAAGGAGCTAAAACACCTCTAACATTATCAGTCAAAGCTGCCCTACCAGAACGACCAACTAAAATTACATCATTATTAAGTAAAGTAGGGTTAGTTTCTTCATTAACTTTTGCAGAAAAATCTACCTGTACCTGACGACGAGTAACCGTACCATTCGGGTTGAGGCGAATAAGCTCCACTTCTTCAGTTTCAGCTCTTCCCTGGTTAAAACCCCCTGCCGCTAATAAAGCTTGATTAAGCGTACTATTAGGAACCATAGAAATTATCCCAGGATTAACAACTTCTCCAATAAGATTAATTTTTAGATTGCCAGGAGAAAAACTTGATGCGGTAACTTCAGCTAATTCATCCAAGTTAACTTCATCTGCTACTGGCACATAAATTGTATCTCCTGACTCTAAAACTAGGTCTTGGTTTAAATCTCCATTTTGCAGAAGTTGCCAAAGGTCTACTTTTATAACTTGTTCTGTACCAGCACGAGTTAGTCGGCGTACCATTATTTGCCGAATATCTGCAGATGGAGTAATACCTCCTGCCATTTTAATCGCTTTAGTGACAGTATGCAAATAATGGTACGCCGACTAACTCGTGCTGGTACAGAACAAGTTATAAAAGTAGAAGTTGCCAAAGGTCTACTTTTATAACTTGTTCTGTACCAGCACGAGTTAGTCGGCGTACCATTATTTGCCGAATATCTGCAGATGGAGTAATACCTCCTGCCATTTTAATCGCTTTAGTGACAGTATGCAAATTAGTATTTTGAGAAGATGAAATATTGTTATCTGCTTCGGTAGAATCTGAGTTTTCTTCTGTAGCTGAAAGTTGACTTTGGTCAATACCTGTTTCTAATATATATGGACCAGGCCGTGCCACCTCTCCCACCACTGCAATATTGAGAGGTTGAGTATTAGTACCAGCAAAGTTAGCATTTACTAATTGAGAAGACTCTACTGGATTAACTTCAGTAATACTAGGGACAAATAAAGTATCCCCATCCCGCAGAGGAATATCTTGACGCAAGTTACCATCTTGCAGTAGTTCCCATAAGTTAATACTGATGACTTGCTCTGGAGCATTGAGTTGGGTGCGACGAATTTTGATTTGCCTGACATCTGCTGAAGTTGTCACTCCACCTGCTACCTGTAATGCTTTAGTCACTGTAGGTAATTGAGTTCCACTTTGAGTATCCTCCCCTCCATCGACAATGGGAGAAATAGTATATGAACCTGGATGTTGGACTTCTCCAGCGATCGCTATTTTCAATGGACGTGCTGCTAGGAGATTGAGATTAACTATAGATATTTGTAGATATTCGCTGTATTTTTCTTGAATTAATTCTTTTGCTTCATCTAAAGTCTTTCCCTCAACCAATACATTACCTACCAATGGCAAGTTAAGAGTCCCATCAATTTGCACTTGATGTTGGCCATTTTTCCCACTATATTCTGGTATATTAAAGATATCTATTTGAATGCGATCGCCGCCGCCCAGTGTATATGCTGTTGAGTCTGGTAAAGGAGTTTCTGGTTCAGGAATAGATATTGGTTCTGGTGCTGGAGGAAGCAGTGGTGGTTTTGCTTCCGTACCTTCAGGCCAAGATTCTGTGAGTTTTGGTAAAGTTGAGTTTGCTGGTGCTTTCTGAAATTTTTGAGAGAGGGGTTGAGCTTGTGCAGAATATGCCAATCCCCAGCAACTGGATAATAAAACTATTATTCCATAACTTAGATTTTTGGACAAAGATATGATTAGCAAAATGTCATCTTCCCAGTATCTAGATTTATTTTGCCTCATTGCTGAATCCCTCCCTATTCTTTAGATTACGCTAAATGACCTGATTTTTCTAAACTATTAATTATATGAGCCACACTTTCTTCTAATGTTTCTTTATCTGTGTGGCAAGTAATTTCTGGATTTTCTGGTGCCTCGTAAGGGTCGTCAATACCAGTAAAATTTTTAATTTCTCCTGCCCTAGCTTTGGCATATAATCCTTTTACATCCCGTGTTTCACATACTGCTAAAGGTGCGTTTATATAAACTTCTATAAAATTTTCATCCATTTCCCTAATTTGATTGCGTATTTCTCTGTAGGGACTAATTGCTGCGGTAATTGCTACTACTCCGTTACGACTGAGGAGATGAGCTACAAATCCAATTCTCCGGACATTTATATCTCGGTCTTCTTTGCTAAAAGTTAACCCTTTTGATAGATTTTCTCGAACTATATCTCCATCTAATATCTCTACTTTACGACCTCTTTCTCTTAATTTTTCTGCCACAACCTTACTGATAGTTGTTTTCCCAGCTCCACTTAAGCCTGTAAACCAAAGAATAAACCCTTTTTCCATTTTAACTTAATTTTTGTGAGTTTTGACTAATTTTACATTTTACCGGAATTTGTGAATTAGTAGTTAAGCAATACCCAATGTAACTAAATTTTTTGACAAACACAAATAAAATTTTAGGCCACCAACCTGTTAATAATTTTATTTACTGAATGAGGGCTATCTAAACCGGATAATCATGGGTAGGTAGTTGAAACATAGTTTTTGTTCTTTCATAATCTATAGAATTAATTTAGGTCTTAACTTTACATTCCCTTCTCTTCGTAAACCCACTTTAATAGCTTTTTACTCAACCCCTTTTGGGAATTTTAGTATTACTTACTCTCCACAATTATTGGCATTTTTTTAGTGTGAAAAATCGGTATAAAAGAAAATTAAATTCATAAATTATTAGTTAAATATCCTGATTGTATCTTTAATATTCGTATCAGATAATAGACACTATCACACGGATTTGACCTATGCAAAGTTATACAGCGATTATTCTTTCTTTTTTATTATTACTAGGTAATACTCCTAGTAGCAAAGCTTTAGTCATTGAAAATGAAGTGGCATTTTCTTCTATATTTTTCAGAGGATCTGCTAGAACTAAAACTCATCAAGATAATGCCAAAAAGGGAAATATACGAGCTTTTGTAAACACAATTAGTACTTCTGATTTTGATTGTGAGGTTGAAAATGACAAATGTCCTCATCGTGGTAGTGGACGCTGAAGCTTATCAAAATGTCTCTTTCTGTATTAAGTTTTAATTCTTAATTACATCTTTGTTAAAGTTACTTAAGGCTTTGGTTTTACGATCTTAACTCTCTAAAAATTTGTCAAAAATTCTCTTGTTAATTAACGAGAGAATTTTATTGTTTAATATCGTAGTAAGCTATGGGGTATTTAAACTATATAACTTCAGACCTTTAAGTGTTAACAGAGAACATCAAATCTCAATGCATTATTAACCTTAGTAACCATTGATACTACTGCTATTTAAGTGTTATCTATAGTACTTTTGTATGTTATATTGATATAAATATGCATGTCAGTCAAAAGTACACAGGGTGTAAAAATCTACTAAGATAACAATCTATTCGCACACTTAATTTGCGTGCCTGCTCTTACGCCAAATGCAAAAAGTCTCAAAGAAATATACTTGCTTGGTGCAAGAGTTATATTTGGCTGAATTTCTATTATTGAATTATCATCATAGTCAGCATATTTTTAATAGAGGATGATACTATGCCTCTTAAGTTTTTGTTATTTTGGGGATTGTCATGAAAAATGATACCGATCTGATTAATAGCCTTAGCCCCAGTGCTATGGATCAGATTATGTTATATTTAGCATTTAGTGCCATGAGGACGAGTGGGCATCGTCATGGAGCTTTCTTGGATGCAGCTGCAACTGCGGCTAAATGTGCGATTTATATGACCTATATTGAACAAGGTAAAAATCTGCGCATGACAGGACATCTGCATCACATAGAACCTAAACGGGTTAAAGTAATTGTGCAAGAAGTAGAAGAAGCGCTCACTAAAGGTAAACTACTAAAAATGTTGGGTTCTCAAGAACCTCGCTATTTGATTCAGTTTCCCTATGTGTGGCTCGAACAATATCCTTGGAATCCTGGGCAATCAAGGGTTCCTGGTAAAAATCTTACTACTGAGGAAAAGCGATATACTGAAACTAAACTCCCCCCAAATATGCCTGATGCCAAATTGATTAATTCTTTTCAGTTTATGGAGTTAATTGAGTTTTTACACAGGCGGTCTCAGGAAGATTTACCACCAGAACGCCGAATGCCTCTAAGTGAAGCTTTAGCAGAACATATTAAACGTCGCTTGATTTATTCTGGTACGGTAACTAAGATAGATTCTCCTTGGGGAATGCCTTTTTATGCCCTCACTCGCTGTTCTTATTCTCCAGAAGATGAGGAGGAACGCACTTATATCATGGTCGAAGAGACAGCTCGTTATTTCCGTCTGATGAAGGATTGGGCAGAACAAAACAACAAGGTAATGCGTATTTTGGAGGAGTTTGATATTTCTCCAGACCGCTATGAGCAAGCTAAAGAAGAGTTAGACGAAATCATTAGACATTGGGCCGATCGCTATCATCAACCAGACGGAAAACAAATGGTAGTACAGATGGTTTTTGGACCCAAGGATGATTAGTCTAATTACTTGTAAATTCCGATCATTGAGGAGTTAGAAGTTTTCTAGCTCCTGATTTAATTTAATTTTAAAGTGAAGGTTGGTAATTTGTAATTTGTAATTAGCAAACTTCTCAAATAGCTTCACTGTAAAATTATTCAGATAAATTTTCATTACTTAGCAAAATTTTCTATAGTCTCCTTCAGCATATTCTAGTAAATCTTCCCTAGTCATCCTACTAACTTTCCGCAAATCAATACTTTTTCCACTCCTAAAAATTATTGTCGCTCTTGTTCCTATAATTTTTCTTGAATATCAACCACTAGATAATTCCGTTTATCTTTTCCCCAGTGAATTTCAGCTTCATTCTTTCACTTTTAAATATTTGATTTTCCATCCATTTATCATCCCATTGGTAAGGATGCCAATAGTCTTTAACTAGCTATCAGCATTTTAGCACTAAGCTTTCAGCACGCTAAAAGCTTGAGTTTACAGCAGCTTTGGAGTTAGTGAGGTACAAAGTTTGATCGCTTTAGTAAATAGAAATCTCCAGAAAAGGTTCTTAAACCTTTATAGTACTGTTCCAAAATCGGTATTTTTGGAGAGGTCTAATAGGGAAGATAGATTTAGTCTTCAATTGTACCTCACAATCCTCAAAAGTGCTGTAAATCCCCGACTTCTATAAGTCGTTTAATTTTACAGAGGGGTTGTCCCTTCTAAAAAGCTGACTACTAAATGCCAATCAGCTGTTTGCGCAGCATTCTGTCAGGAAACGCTTTTTAAGTGCTTTAATTAAAAAATTATTTGGTGTATGAAAATATTCTCCATTATTTTGTTTCCAATACCAATAAGAGATCGTAGTCCTCAAAGCATCTTCCAAATCTTGAGAACAGTAATAAATTGCTTCTTCTACTTCTGAATTTAAAAAATATACACCTATGTTAGTCAAAGCAGAAGCATACTTTTTAATTATTTCTTGGATACCTTCATCTAAATTGCAAATAAAGCAAAATTTTGCCTCCATTTTATAAACAAGATAATTAATTTGCACAACTAAAAGGGCAGATTTTAAGTATTATTTTCCCCTCTTAATTGGCATCCAATTATTTGATATTATTTTGTACTTTTTCTTTTGGGTTTAATATCAAATCCGATAGCATCGGTGCTATTCAGTGTTAAAGATATGTAGGGGTGAACGGCCGTTCACCCCTACTCCCCTACTCAATAAAATGTAGAAAAATTTTTGATAAATGGTATATTAATTCCGGTCTAGACGGTGTTGACAATTAGTTGAGGTTTGTAGACAAGAAGTGGCTTGTCGAAGACTATCCCCATCCACTTTTTTCTTCTTCCTTCTTCCTTCTTCCTTCTTCCTTCTTCCTTTTTTCTTCCTTATTCAAGACTTAATTAGGGTTTGCTGAAAAAGTCTTTTTTAAGGAGTAGGGGAGCGGGGGAGTAGGGGAGTAGGGGAGTAATTTTTGGGCTACTATCCTGCCCAAAATGCTGAATTTTTGAGCATAAAGAGCTAAAAACTAGGTACTTTTTCCAGAGCTAAATAGGCTAAAACCTTTATCTATAAATGCTTTGAGATTTAATCAGCAAGCCCTAATTACTCATTCTCAGGTGATGGAGAAACTTCTACTTCTTGCTCATTTATTGGTGAAGAAATAGACTCTCCATCCTGTTGACTTTCTTCTGTCATAACTGGCTGTTCTGATTCTTCTTTTTCCGAACTTACAGGAGACTCAACTGCTTCTTTTTCTTCTACAGTATTAGACAATTTTACATCATTAAATAAAGGTCGATTAAAAGCACCTATCTTAAAACCTTCAACATCTGAACTACTAACATAATTCCACATCCAACCAGGACTATAAAGTGGCATCATCACTGCATTTTTCAACAAATATTTCTGAACTTCTATAACTTTTTCTTGTCGTTCTTCTAAATTAGTTGTAGTTCGCATTTCTGTTAGTAATGTATCCAGTTCATCACTGTGATAACCCCCCATCCAACCAGGAGAATGCCACAATGTATAAAGAAAATCTGGGTCATACCAAGACCACCCCATCATATCAATAACACCATTACCTTCTGTTTGACTATTTTCCTGTTTTATTCTGGCATTAAGAGTACCAATATCCATTGTTTCTAACTTAGTTTTGATTCCCACTTCTTCTAGTTGAGTTTGAAAGTTTTCTATTACTTTTTGACGGTTACCTCCTTTCCAGGTTAAAAGAGTTATTTCTAATGGTTGATCCTCACTATAACCAAGTTCCTCTAATAAAATTTTTGCTTCTTCTGGATTTGGTTTAATACTAAACTCGGAACAAAGTTTTTCATCACTAGGAAACATCACATCTGCGATCGCGCATTCGGAAGGTTTAATTAAACCTGCAAATACTTCCTCCGTTGCTTTTTTGGGATCTATGGCATAAGTTACTGCTTGTCTTGCTCTATCATCATCAAAGGGAGGTCGGGAAGTAACAAACTCTAAAAATACTATTTGACCAGTATTTTCAGCAGTATGAAGTTTGAATTTTGAGTCTTCCTTGAGAGCAGAAATTTCTTCTAGTGGGGGTTCAGTTAAATGAATTTCTCCAGACTTGAGTGCTGCTAAACGTGCTTCCCTTTCTGGCATAGTTTTAATTATCAATTTTTTGATGTAGGGAGTACCAGAGTTTTCTACTTGTCGCCCATAATTTTTGTAGTCTGGGTTGGCCTCTAGTACAAGTTGTTCCCCTTGAGTCCACTCAGTAAATTTGAATGGACCTGTACCTATTGCTCCTTCTATGCCAAATTTGTTGTTATAGGTTTGAATGGCAGAAGGACATATCATGCTGGAGTAAGGATCGGCGAGAAAGCGGAGAAAGGGGCTAAAAGCTTGAGACATTTTGACTGTAACTGTGAGGTCGTCTACAACTTCGACAGTTTCTATCGGTCCCCAACTGTCTTTGGTGTAGTTTTCTGTCTCAGGGTTGATCGCTCTGTCAATAGTAAATTTGACCGCTTTAGCATCAAAGATTGTGCCGTCATGGCATTTGATATTTTCGTTGAGTGTAAAGGTATATTCTTGGCCATTATTGCTGACTGACCATTCTTTGGCTAGGTTTGGTTGAATTTTACCTTGGTCATCGAAGGCCAAAAGTGTTTCGTAGATTTGATCGATTATTTGTCTAGATAAGGGTGATGTTGATTTGTGGGGATCGAGGGTGTCAGAGTCACTGTAGCGTGCCCAAACAAGGGTACCTGGTTCGGGGGTTGTTGGTGTTTCTGAGTTTCTGGTGGTTTGAGTGTTGTTGCAGGCGATCGCTAAGGTGGAAATTATTGATGCTACTGCTATGAAACGCCAAATTTTTTGATGAGTTAGTTTCTTGAAAAAATTGTTTAGGGAAAACATTATTAGAATATTAATTTTCTTTTAATTTAGCGAGCAAAATTTATAATCACATCACAAAATGTGCTGTATATTTTTTGATTTTTAGTTAAACTTTTAGACTTGACTATAGCAAGGAACGAGTTGGCATTTGACTTATGTTGATGATGAATCTTAGACAGAGAAATTCTTTTCTATTGCCTGTTACCGAAAAATTAATAATTAATAATTATTAATTAAATAATTCAGCTTACTCTGTCTCCCCTTTCAAGGGGAAAAAAGCGGTCGAGGGATGGCGAGGAGACCTCGCCATATCCAATCGACCAAGAGAAGAAATAATATTTCTTGATATTCCACTCCGTAACGGTTTTAACCAGAGGTAATTATCCATTATCCATTAATGAACTGTTCCCTGTTCCCTGTTATACAATGGGTTAAGTTTTGTTAAAATATCAAATGTAAACTTCATTAATAATATTAGGTAAAACTTTGTTAGACGAACAGGCGAAGAAAACAATATTGCGTAAGATTCCTCACGGATTATACATCTGTGGTGTTAAAGATGGTGAGGAAGTTAATGGTTTTACGGCCAGTTGGGTAATGCAAGCATCTTTTGCGCCTCCCTTAGTTGTTAATTGTGTAAACAAAGATTCTATATCCCATGCCATGATTAAGGCTAGTGGGGTATTTTCTCTGAGCTTTTTAGCCGCAGAACAAAAAGATTTAGCTCAACAATTTTTCAAACCTCAACGTCGTGTGGGAAATAAATTTGAGGATATAGAATTTTATCTGGGAGAAACTGGATGTCCAATTATTTCAGATACTCTTGGTTATGTGGAATGTAAAGTTGTTGGTGCTGTAGAAGAGGGCGACCATACTGTATATGTAGGAGAAGTAATTGCTGCAGGTGTACATCGTGAGGGAGACCCTCTATTGTTAGAAAGTACAGGTTGGAATTATGGTGGTTAATTGTCATATATCAGGACTTACGCAAGTTTACCTTGAAAACGCCATATGTAGGGGCGAATGGCATTGGCCTTCTCAATTTATTGTCCGTGCGTAAGTCCTGATATATTAATTAGCACTCAGCGATCGGCTTTTTGATGTTTATGAGTGCTATATAGATATAGTTTTGATAAATAGCTCTTTAGCTCATATCTACTAGATTAAGCTATAACCATTTTTTTATTGTTAATTATTGCTTTGCCGATTAAATCTAAAAGCATTGACATATAAAGACAAGTGCCTTTTTGGTATCGAAAAAAGTGCAAATTTTTCAGCTCTTCATGCTCAAAAATTTGATATTTTAGGCGCATAGTTGGGCAGAAAAATCATTCTTACAATTCTTACTCCTACCTCCTCTAAATCCTCCTGTCTCCTGTATTCTGTATCCTATATCCTACCCCTACTAAAATACTTTTTCAGCAAACCCTAATTATTGATTGATTTATGCCACTAATTAAAGTTAAAACTTCTGTTTCTCAACCAGAAAAAGATAAAATTGACATCCTCTTAAAAAACCTTTCCTCTGGTATGGCGAAGCATTTTGGTAAATCAGAATCTTATGTAATGACTACTTTTGAATCAGATATTCCCATGACTTTTGGTGGTAGTAGTGATGAACCTGTCTGCTACATGGAAATTAAGAGTATTGGTAATATGAATCCTCAGCAAACAAAAGGGATAAGTCAAGATTTTTGTCAACAAATTAATCAGGCTTTAGGCGTACCAAAAAATCGAATTTATATAGAATTTTCTGATGCTAAAGGTTCGATGTGGGGCTGGAATAGTTCCACATTTGGTTGAGTTTTCTACCTTTTTTAAGAGAATTATATAGGGTAGTTTTAACTAATAATTTAGTCACTCTAAATTATTAATAACTATTGTTAAAACTGCCTTTGTCAAAATATTAAAAATCCGGTTATACTTTTGTGATCAATTTTTACTACAAATATTTCAGTTATTACTAGGAGTCAGGAGTCAGGAGGAATAGTTTTTCAGCATTTATTTATATTATGTCCGCATTTCTTAGTAATCAAAAACATCATCTTCTGACTTCAACGGTAAATCTCTCCATACTCCCTGCTCCGGTGCTCCCTTATTTATAAGTATTTAACCGCACATAATATTATTGAGTTGAAACTTGATTTTTAGTCAAAGAGACATTATGGGTAAAGTCTAGAAATATAGTAATTTCAAATAAGAATGAAATACTTTTTCAGCTAAAAGTCTTTCAATGGAAGAAACGCTTGTCTCAATCTAAAATTGAAATGACTATAACTCAAATTCTGCGTAACATTATTTTTTGATCGATGGTATTAATGTCAAGAGATTTTTGAAATCAACTCAATAGGACTACAAAATAGTATTACTTTGACTAAATAGGATTGTAAAGCTTCGCCAAAATTAAAAAAATATCTATAGCACTACCCATTAAGACTAGGACAGTTAAAAAACTTCAAAACATTACAGTTAAAAGTTTTTGCTCTAGCTGATAGCTGATACTAAATCCGGTTTAGAAAGAACCGTTATAGCGCTGCGCGCAGGTAACAGCTCATTTGGAACTCATTTGGGGGAATAAAAAGCTGATAATATAAGATTTTAGCTATTGGACACTTCCTGCAATTTGTAAATATGCCAGCGCACATTGCTATATTATGAAGGTAAGGCAGTTATGCTGAGGGCAGAATGCAGAAGGGTTAGAGAGTAAGAGCGAAAAACGGACTTTTGATAACCGGATTTGGTATGATAACTGAATGCTTATAGCTGAATGCTTATAGCTATATCTTGAATTTATTTCAGTGTAAAAATCCGCCTAAATCAATCAACAAGGCGGAGTAATTAATTCAAGAAATAATACTTATATTAAATAATTCCTCTAGGAATTTATGGAAATACTTTAACTTACTTTTAACATGGAAGTATTCAATAAATTACATTCTGAATCTTCTGAATGCCAAGCTAAACCATCAAAGGCAATTTTCTCAATCAAACTAGCTAACCGTAATGCTTTAAGAGCTTGTTCTCCTCCAACTGAAGGTTGATTTCCTCCACCCACACAATGAATAAAATGCTCTAACTCTGCATGAAGAGGTTCAATATTGCTAGTATAAACCTTTTCAATTAAACCATCCTGACGATAAAGAACCTGACCATAATCTGTCACATAATCTGCTGTTGTTTGCCGATGAATCAGAATTTCATTATTCAGAAAATCTGCTTCTGTCAAAGAATTTTTACAGTGAGCAACAATAGAACGTAATTTTTTATGTGTCACCTTACTAGCAGTTAAAGTCGCTACAATACCATTGGCAAAACCAAGAGTAGCTGTTACATAATCTAAATTTCCAGAACTAGAAACACTACTTCCACTAGCAGTTAGTTTGACAACTGGAGAAGCAACTAAATCTAGTAACAAATCAATATCATGGATCATTAAGTCCAAAACTACAGACACATCATTAGCTCGATGAGAATAAGGACTCATCCGATGAGCTTCTAAGGCCAATAAATCTTCAGTTTTTAGGACTTTAGTAAGTTCTTGAAAAGCAGGATTAAATCTTTCTATGTGACCCACTTGTAAAATTCGGTTAGCTTCAGCAGCAGTATTTACCAAAAATTCGGCCTCGGCGATACTAGCAGCAATAGGCTTTTCCATTAAGATATGGACTCCTGCTTCTAAGCAAGTCATTCCTACAGCGTAATGCTGAAGAGTGGGAACTGCTACACATACAGCATCAACATGAGGTAAAAGGTCTTTATAATCCTCAAAAAAACGAACTTGATATTTACTAGCAGTGTCGAGTCCTCTTTCCACATTAATATCTGCGACACCGACTAATTCTGTATCTTTGAGCAAATTTAGGACACGGGTATGATGCTGTCCCATATTACCAACCCCAATAACTCCTACACGAAGAGATTCTGGTTGACTATGTTTAGTAAAAACGGATGAATATACTTTAGACATTCTATTTAGCACTCCTAGATTCTCCTCCACCACACCTAATTTAGAGTAAGGTAATAGGTTTTTTGTTCAGTCTTTGCAAATTTATCTTATATTTGCTGACTGGGGCTAGTGCTATAACATTCTAAGTAGGTGGCGTTAAAAATTATTGTGATGAAAAAGTAGGTAGGGAATCTGTCCTATTGGCGACGTTCATCAATTGATAATGGATAATGGATAATTACCTCTGGTTAAAACCGTCCTTGATTGAATATCAGGAAATATTATTTCTTCTCTTGGTCGATGGTCGGCCAGCTCCGAGATCTCGCCATCCCACCCTACGGGAAGCTCCGAAGATCAACCGCTGTCTTGGTTGATTGGATATGGCGAGGGGACCTCGCCATCCCTCAACCGCTTTTTTCCCCTTGAAAGGGGAGGCTTTTAACCAGAATTATTTAATTAATAATTATTAATTATTAATTATTCGGTAAGAGGACAGATTCCAGAAGGGAACGGCTTTGTCATTTATTTGAGTTGGTAAATTTTCTGAGGTAGTTAACAAAGTCACCAAGTCAGTAGGGGTGGTTTCTGTTCCGGAATACTTTCAGTCCGCAAATGCAAAGCAGAACCTAAATGTGTAATTAGGAGCAAGACAAACACCAAATCACCAAGTCAGTAGGGGTGGTTTCTGTTCCGGAATACTTTCAGTTCGCAAATGCAAAGCAGAACCTAAACGCATAATTAGGAGCAAGACAAACACCAAATCACCAAGTCAGTAGGGGTGGTTTCTGTTCCGGAATACTTTCAGTCCGCAAATGCAAAGCAGAACCTAAATGTGTAATTAGGAGCAAGACAAACACCAAATCACCAAGTCAGTAGGGGTGGTTTCTGTTCCGGAATACTTTCAGTCCGCAAATGCAAAGCAGAACCAAATCACCAAGTCAGTAGGGGTGGTTTCTGTTCCGGAATACTTTCAGTTCGCAAATGCAAAGTAGAACCTAAACGCGTAATTAGGAGCAAGACAAACACCAAATCACCCGCACAGAAGTTGTTTTTGTCACGGGTTCCCTTGCAGATATATCCTCTAAAGGACTGTGCTACCAGGTGCGTCTGTAACACTCCGCGGGGTCGCACCACTGTTCCCTGTATCGTGACTTTAGCAATATTTGATCTTTTCTTTTGCGGGTTTAATACCCCACCGTCAGTTGCGGTGCTTAAAATTGCTTGGGGTTATAAGACACGAAGTGGCTTGTCGTTGACTATCCATCAGCAATTTTCCCCTCAGTGCAAGATGGCAGAAATAACTAACCAGTTACAAAATCCTAAAAGCCTTACCAATCAATACTTTTGACTTTTGACTTTTGACTTGCGCGTAGCGGCACTTAGCTCCCGCAGCTCCCGCTGCCTTCTGCCTTGTTCAAGGAATTGGTATAAAAATTAGTATGTTATTAGTATGACTATTACTGTACTTGAAAAGCATACCAAAATATAAAGAAAATATTACGATTTTCCAAATTTACTAAAGCTGTATGAAATAATAGAATCTAATAAATATTAAATTGAGGCCAGCAAATATAAAGGCCTTAAATATAAAATTCTGAAAACACCAATCTCTTGTTTATTAAGGGTTTGGTGTTTTCTAATTTTGAGGTAATTTCTAAGAATCGAAGCAATCAAAAATTAGTTCAATATTTTTCGATGACAACAATAGTAATTAAAATAGGCACTTCCAGTCTGACTCGTTCTGAATCGGGAAATTTGGCCTTGTCCACAATTGCTAGCTTGATCGAGACTATTACCAATCTACGTTCTCAGGGACATCGAGTAGTTTTGGTTTCTTCTGGAGCAGTTGGTGTAGGTTGCGATCGCCTAGGACTAACTGAAAAACCTCGTAATATTGCCATGAAGCAAGCAGTAGCAGCAGTGGGTCAAGGAAGACTAATGCGAGTTTACGAAGACTTGTTTACATCTTTGCGACAAACAATGGCTCAAATATTACTGACTAGGAGCGAGCTTGCACGACGTAGTAGTTACGTCAATGCTTACAATACATTTCAACAATTGTTACGAATGGATGTAGTCCCAATTGTGAATGAAAATGACACTACTGCTGTGGAAGAACTGAAATTCGGAGACAACGATACTCTATCAGCTTTAGTTGCTGGTCTAGTAGAAGCTGATTGGTTATTTATATTAACCGACGTTGACAAGTTATATTCTGCGGACCCTAGAAATAATCCAGATGCTTTACCCATTACCTTAGTAGAGCGAATAGAACAACTCGAAGAATTTCAAGTTCAAACTGGAGATTCTGTTAGTGGACGGGGAACTGGTGGAATGATTACGAAAATTGAAGCTGCCAAAATTGCCACAGCGGCAGGAGTACGAACCGTCATTACTGATGGCCAAATTCCTGCTAATATACTAAAAATTCTGAATGGAGAATCCATTGGGACTCAGTTTGAACCTCAACCACAACCAGTAAATGCCCGCAAACATTGGATTGCCAATATTTTAGTACCTTCGGGCAAGCTGTATCTGGACATGGGTGCAGTTCAAGCAATTTCTGAATCTGGTAAATCTCTACTAGCTGCTGGTATTACTCAAGTAGAAGGAGAGTTTTATCCATCGGATGCTGTAGAACTGTGCAATGAAGAAGGTGGGGAAATAGCTAGGGGACTTGTGAACTACAGCAGTACTGAATTGCAACAAATTCTGGGTTGTCGTTCAGAAGATATACCTGATATTTTGGGCTATACAGGATCTGACACAGTAGTACATAGAGATAACCTTGTAATTAAATGTTAACAGCCTTCTCCTGACGGAGACGCTGCGCGAACGACTGGAAGTCAGTCCTCAAGAGGACCGAGTCAGTAGAATTTTTTGGCTTTGCTCATCGGATGGAAGCCTTATGGGGTATAGAACCCATTTGATAGCTATATAATTATGGTAGTCAAGTATTTTCGCACATCAATTTTGAGGAAAAATCTGAAGAAGGAGTGTTGAATTTTTTGTATTATTTCTCCCCACATCCTCCCTCTTAACCGAATAATTAAGGTAAAAATCCTCTCCTTTAAAGTAGAAACAAGCGGTCGATCTTCGGAGCTTCCCGTAGGGTGGGATGGCGATCTCCTCGCCATATCCAATCGACCAAAAGAGAAAAAATTTTCCTTTGAGTCAATCCTATGGGTTTTCAATAATAATTAATAATTAATAATTATTAATTAGGGCTGGTTGAATAAATCTCAAAGCATTTACAGGTAAAGGTTTTAGATTTTTTAGGTCTTGAAAAAGTACCTGGTTTTCAGCTCTTCATGCTCAAAAAGGAGCGTATTTTGGGCGAGAGTTGGGCAAAAAAATTCTCCCCTACTGCCCTACTCCCCTACTCCTGAAAAAAGACTTTTTCAGCAAACCCTAATTATTGAACTCCTGTCTTCTGTCTCCTGACTCCTTCTTCAAATCATTGTTTCTGGTGGAGCAACATCGGAACCAACAACTACACTACCTTTAGTAGATTTTAATCCTGGTGTTTGAGTAGTTTCTAAATGTTTATCTGAGTGAGCAACCGAATCAGGAGTGTCTAATTTATCTGGAGTAAGATTTGCTCCTGGACTTGGTTGTTGAGACATCCAATTTAGTCCACCTACTGCGCCGGCCATTAAAGCTGTATAACCTATATATAGATGAATGGGGCCTATACCTAATCCAATGTCCTTATTGGAGTTAGACCAAGATGGTATTAAGCTTTGAAGTGGATCAAACATAGGTAAAGCTTCTGCTAAAGCTACTCCATCAAATCCTAAAGCGTTACCTATACGAAAGATGAATCCTCGAAGATATATATCTTCTGGTAGTTCATCTGTTTGGCCTTTTTCTATAGCTTCTAGATAATGAAGAGGTACAAAGGTTTGTTTATGAATTTGTTTCATAGATAAACAACGCATTTTTCGTGCTTTTTGTAGTTTTTCCCCTAGTTGCTGTAAATATGTATTTCTTTCTTGAACTAATAAGGCTGCTTTTTCTGCTTTTGTAAGTTTTTTTCTCCGTTTTCGTCGATTATTTTCTAGTGGTAACTCTTCTGAGGAGTTTTGGTTATTTTCTGAGAGATTAGTTTCCATATTGTGGGAATCTATGGATACTAAGGTTGACTCAGTTGTAATGTCTGATTCTACGGTAGTAGTTAGGTTAGTACTCATGTGTGTTTGAGGCTGATTTTGATGACTTTGGATTAACTGTTCCTGATTCATTTGTTGGTAATTAATACTTTTTTTCTGCTCATTCGTATGGTAAGAATGAGAGTCAATTGGGTCTGCTGAAGATGTTTTTTCTTCTGGTATTAATGTTCTAGTCAAGTTTTTTAGGCTGAGTTTTATTGCTTCTAGTCCTAACACTTTGATTTGAGCTTGGTTTTGAGCTACTGCTTCTTCTAGAGAAGTTTTTATGTCAGTCAACATTACACTATATACTTGGCTAGTATAAGTTTCAGTTTCGATATTACTCAGTAGCGATCGCCAATCATCTTGACAAATTTCTATAGGAATATGACCAGAAAAACTATAGCCAGATGTAGGTTTTAATTCCATCTTGGGGTTTGAGTTTTATATATTAATAGGAGTAATCTAAGTAATTTATTCTGGAATTTTGTGTTGATTCCGGATATAAAAAGTGCCAAGATTTAATTTTTGTTTTTTATACAAGTTTCCAAATATTTCAGTTTTTTTACTGGGAAATTTTTCTAACGAGTAACCTTTAATTTATCTATTGCGAAATAGTTTTTGCAATTTAAATTTAATAAGGTCATTAATTTTATGTAAATTTTATAGATAGATTAATTACCTACAAATTAATAATCCAGTTAAAGTATCAATAGAAAGTGCAATTCTACAAAACCATAACTGAATATACAATTTTTTTTCTCAAATAATTCTTGAATATAGTTTATAGGAGTTTTCAAACAGATAGGCTACAGTAGCCAAAGCATTCTCCTACTGCCTACTCCCTGGTTTCTCTCTTGGTAAGCATTCCCTTACCTCTACTTCTTCCAGTGTTAAATGCCTCTTATGGATCAGCTAAAGCTAACGGCGATGCGGGGTCGCATCGCTACTCCCATGCCCCAAAATAATTTTGTAGTCTACTTAAATGAATTGCGCTGTAAAAACGCAATTTTACTGACTACTTATAAACCCGATCTAGTAAAAATAGTCCTACGACAATTCCGATAAAATGAGCCACAATAATGTGAGTATTACCCAACAGTATAATAATATCCGGTGTAAATTTTTCTAGTTCTGTAGAGTTAAACATAGACGCTCCCATAACTAAAGATTCGCCTAATAAAATACCTCCAATTGCTTCTGCTCCTAATAAAGTTAGAGTAATCCCAACCAAGTTCGTAATTAAAGTCCTTTTCACTTGTTGAGTTGTATCTGCCCTGCTTGGCCTTGAAGAATCTGTAGGCACTCGTAATTTCCTTGCCAAGCGAGTGTAACGAAATGACAAGAAGATGCTGAATCCTAGTACCACAAGTCCACAAATTGGAAAAAAGAGGCTACCTCCCGCACCTGCTTCATCCATTTGATTGGGTAAGATGAAAGCAGCAAATAAAAACATGAAGCCTGAAATTACCCCCAATGCAAGTTGGGACCAGAAACAAGTCCATCCGCCGAACCGGAGTGCATTAGCTACTTGTTTAACAGCAGTTGGTAGGTCTGATAAGTTTGACATATTTATGCTTATGTATTGTCAATACTTTGATATACTCACGACGTTGCCCTTGAGAGAAAACGCTATAGGTGGTTTTTGTTTCTCGTGCACCGACCGGACCAGATTCATCTTGTCTGGTCTAAAGGTGCGCTCCTAAAGACTTGCCAAAACATTCTTAGAGTTTCCCCAATGATAGACTGGCGTTGACACTATCTAGACCAGTGGCCTAAATATATTTAAGACTGTAGCATTTATGCCGACATTTGAGCAACATGAAAGATTTGGACTGATATTCCCAGTAAGATTCTGAATTAAGGATTACAGCGGGGGCTTTTTGTGGATATTCGATCAAATTTTGGCAATATGGTTGACTCTAGGTCAACTCCTTTTAAAATATATTTAAGAATTGTAAACAAACAACTCTATTTGTAAACGTTATTAAATTTGAGACCTACTGATTATGACACAACCACAACCTACTACGAAACCGAATCTGGATGAACCAAAATTCGGTTTTAACCAATATTCAGAACGTCTGAATGGTAGAGCAGCTATGATTGGCTTTGTATTAACTCTGGCAATTGAATACTTGACTGGAGAAGGTTTACTATCTTGGTTAGGTCTCAATTAAAGTTTTAGCTATACCTAAATTATAGAGAGCTACTATATATAATAGGGATAGAGGTTAAACCAATACAAAAGTCTATGTATCATAATAAATGTTGAAAGAGATCGAGCCGTTATAATCGCAGTTATTTAACGGTGATACGGGGTCTATAAACTGCGCGGGAAACGTACGCAGACAGCCCCTCATAAATTTCAACCAGAAAAATAATTGAGCAATACGCGCGCACATTTTTGGCGTTATAATCCTATCAATAGCCATGGGACATATAGCTCGATCAAAGCGCACCGCCTGCGCTCAGGTAATCTCAGGGTAAAGACGGAGCAAAAAAGCTTCTGGAGATGGTAGTAGTGGGGGTAAAACTCAGTTTATTTGATTTGTTACCTAGTTAAGAATCTAAGATACAAGAATCTCACGTTATAATCGCACTTATTTAACGGTGAGAGTGTCAAAATAAAGATATGGTAAAGTCATGTTGTTGGTAAGCCTAATATTGTCAACAACTTACCAACAATTTCTATCTAGTTTGCAATTATACTGCATTAATCTAGACTATTCCTAGAGTGAGAATTAGTTTTATGTAGCAATTAATCCACTATTCACCTTGGCAATCTCAATATATGAATTGTAATTTTGGCGAAATACCAGGTTATTATAATTTTGTATTAATTGCTCAATATTGAATATTTAAGAAAAAATCAAAACTAATTTACTGATTTAAAGTTTAATACGGCAGTATAGTTAGTTATACATATCTATAAGAGGATAAAGGGAATTTATTAAATAATTAGCTAAATTCCTTGAAATTCAAGAAACTTACGAGTAAATTTAAGTTGTATCAAATTAAGCTTATGATCGACGCTTTATGGCCAAAAATCTTAAAAACTGCTTATCGAAAAGATCCTGTAGCAAGCTTTTTTGTAACAGTAGGATCGGTTGATGCTGTTATTGGTGGTTTAGGGACAAGTTGGTCTTTATTTAGTTTTGGCATAGGTACAGTAGGACTAGCAATTATATTACGTTTCTGGTTATTAAAGCGTTCTCAGATAGATCGAGCTACTCCTGTTCCAGAATATTATTTGCCTCCTAATTCTTCTCGTCCACAACTACCAATTCTAAGTAGAAATAAAAAGCATCTTCCTTAAATTAAATAATCAGCCATACCCCCAAGCTCTGATAAAAATTAGTCAAGTTCCTAATATAAAGTAGCTTTCTTGATTGGGGCTATCCCCTAATTAGAGATGGGAAGATTGAAGTGTAAATATAATGATAAACACATACTCTATAACCGGATTTTATATTAAGCCATTAATCCTAAAAAATATATGTGGACAGTCTAAAGCCACAGCATAAGGTAAGACATTTTCTACAATTCAAGAAGAAGTCAGGATACTTAGAAGTTGAGAAAAAAGTTTTAGTCTCTGGAATGATTATAACCCACATTCCGCACTACAAAATGTAGCACACATAGAGGGGAAAACTTGAGTAAGTATTTAGACTTAATCATAAATAGTAGGAGGCGATGTAGCTGCGGCACTTGCTCCCTCCGCCAACGCAAATCAAGAGGTTAATGATCAATCCCTACCCTAATTTTTTCTGGAATGATGTTGGCTAAAAAGCTGATTGTCAGGGGTTTTAACTTGCTTGTTATTCCTGCTGTACTCCATGAATGCTTTTGAGAATGACATCAGTTGCCGGAACTCATCAGTAGACATCTCCAAAAATTGCCAAAGTCCTTCTATCACCCTTAGCGATCGCATTTTAATAATTGCCAAGTGCTTAATTTTACACTGCTATTCAATTGTTGATGTTTTTGGGCCTTATACCTGTTTTCATCTCAAGTTTATCCACTGAGTAGATAGTATAGCAATGTGCGCTGGCATATTTACACATTATTTTTTGTACACCTTTTCTAGAGTGCACTTTGAGCTGGACATTGTAAATACCTGAGCGCTCATTGCTATATCTTTGACAACTTGGAGGAAAAAACTTCAATAACTCTAAACGCTCATAAGTGAGATTAGATATGCTCTTAACTCCAGAATTAATCAATAAATAAATCGACTGAAAACATTGAAATATCCAGGGTAAAGTTGGTCTATTAGTAGGACGGCCTAAATGAACTTGAATCTAGGTGGACTGTGCTGGTTTCGCTTCTGAAAATTTTCACTGCTTCTAACACCACAGACATGAAAATCTGATTTAATCCTGTGCGATCAAGTTGGTCTAATATCATGTCCGGTTGAATAATTAGACTTTGGTGGTAAGGAAGGCAGAAGGGTTTCTTCCAATTTTAACCTAATTCTATACACAAACGATGCTACCGGACATGATATAATACCCTTCCTAATCTATCATCGTTAAAATACTCTGCTTTCACCCCTTGGGCAATTAAATGTTCTATAGCTTTCCCCTCAAAAAATTGACTAAACAAATATAATGGAGATTCAACTAATCCTAACCCATTTAAAAGCATTCCTTTGACTGCTTGACCCCCTGTTATTTTTTCTGGTAACTGAACTCCCGCGTAGTTGATTAATTTTCTTTTCTATGCCAATCTCATCAATAATTCCTGCTACTAATCCGATCTGGGTCTAGGTTACTTACTTCTATTGACATTTTCTCCTCTTTTTTGATCTTCACCTCTTGTCTAGAATTACAGTTTGAGGTTTTTTTTTCTTGAGTCTAAATACTTACTCAAGTTTTCCCCTGTTCATGTACTACATTTTGTCATGCGGAATGTGGGTTATAAGTACTAATCATGTATCAAGTTCGATCAAAGTTTTATAAAAAAAAATAAAAAATGGGAACCTTGGTTCCCACTTTCCTGATTTTTGAGATTTTTTCTTAGTTGCTGTTGTTGCTTTTTGACTTGCCTTAACCTAACATTTCCTCCTCTGCCTTTAATATTTCTTCCCTGGTAACGAGGAGACTCCCATCTTTTCAACCTTTGTGCCATATCTTCAAATATAAACTCATTTTAGTATAACTGGGCAGAGAGAGACTCGAACTCTCACGACCGAAGTCGCCACATTTTGAGTGTGGTGCGTCTACCAATTTCGCCACCCGCCCTTACTTTGACTATTATAATCACTTCTTGTCAAATTTTGCAAGATATCCTGATATTTTTGACTACTTGACCATCTGTCAATTTCTCTAGCACGCAATACAGGTAATGGATGGGTTAGTTGAGCTGTTTGAAGTTGCCTTAAAACTTCACCCAGTTCCGTATTACTAAATTCTTTGTAAGCTCTTGCCTGAGCTAAAAAAGCATCAACATTAAGCTGAGCAGATATACTCGGAGAACCACCTGCCAACTTCATCAGAACTGATGCAACTACTTTTGGGTTTTGTGTTGCTAATAGAGCTGCGCGGTCGCAAGTAAATTCTGCACACCTGACCCATTCTAGTATTTGATTTTGTATGCTTTGAGCTATAATACCACCCCATGTCGAAATTTGTCCAGCAGCCAGTACAATTAAATTACCTAAAGTAAGGTATACTCCATGTTCGCATTTAAGATGTCCTAGTTCGTGACCTAATACTGCTTGAATTTCTTCTAAGCTGAGTAATTCTATCAAAGATGTATGAACAACAATGAAAGGTTGCTTACCTCGCATGGCAAATGTATAAGCGTTGGGAACAGGATGTTGACGAACATATAATTGTGGTGGTTCTAAGTCTACTGTTTGGCAAGCATCTAAAAGTATTTTGTATAAATGTGGTAATTGATTCTCGCCTACTAATACACTAGATGCAATATTTTCCATGTAGAAAAATTGCTCTCCTAATGGTCCTAATAATTGCCTAACTAATAAATCTATGCCTGGTAGTTGTTTGATTGTATTAGTTGCTTCTAAGTCTAATGGATGCCGAAAATTATCTGCTTTCAAGCCAATTAAGGGTATTGTTGCCAAAGACATATTTTGTTAATAGTAACTATAGTTACTGTGATTTTAGCACAATTTGAGAAAAATAATTTCTGTTTCAATGTTAAGGAAAGTTTTATTTTTTAGTTAGTTATTGTTATGTCGCCCAAAAAAATTAACTAAATTTAGTTTAAGTTTGATATTAAGTAGAGCAAGCTAAAAAAAAGAGGTTACATTTTTAATCAAAAAAATACTCAAGGCAATGAATACCAACTTTTGAGCTAATTTATAATTTGATACATAGCGCCCAAAATTTACCATTTTCTACTTAGAATGGTTTGGTGTAGTTCATTTATTCAAAAAGGATATTAAAAACTTTAAAAGCTTAAATATATACAGGATATTTCATAATCAATGAGGTACATGTGTGGCGGGAAATATGCCCGTACTTTATAGTTAATCTTTATTACCTCATATACCACTGAATTTTCTGTATGTATTTAAAAGTAACTACTTTCACTATCAAGTAGATAAATTTAATGTTAATAGAAGTTAATAACTTGATGATTAAAATCTAGAGAAAAAATGTCTACATGATTAAATATATGTATTCATTGCGACGGGAAATCATTTAAAAACGCTTGTTTTTTTAGTAAGTAAATTTCATCAACAGAAAGGTAAAACAAATCACTAGATATTCTAGAGTTATACCAACTTTATAAATGTTTGCTACAAATAGCTAGGAGATTTTTTAGGAATCAGAATGAAAAGCTTAGATACCATTTCCATTTTTGAGTTCATAACTTATCTTTTTGGCGTTGCTGAATCAAGGGATGAATCTTTTTTGAACAGGTAAATCTCATCCTTAATACTTCATACTTCCTTTTTGTCCAAGCATACAATTATCCCACAAATATGCAACGCTTCTTTTTAGTCAAAGGAACATCTCCTATAAAACTAATGGCTATTCGTCCTTACTACCCTTATTTTTTTTAAAATACTTTTTTCAAATTAGTATTAGATACCATTAAAAAATGGTGGCAAATTATGGAATTATATTGCCAAAAATTAGTTTAGACTTTGACTAAAAAAACTAATATTAATCATTACAGCAATTTTCAAATTCAAAATCTTGTTCATCAAAAATCTAAAATTATTCCTCACTGTGCAATACCATTAGACCTCTGCAGAATAGAGGTATTAGGGAGTAGGAAGTAGGGGGAATTGAAGAAGGAGACAGGAGACAGGAGACAGGAGACAGGAGGAAAATTACATGGGGATTCTCACCCCAAGTAATTTTGAACACCGTGTAGACGGTGGGGTATTAAACCCACAAAGAAA
>NZ_RCBY01000120.1 GCF_003838195.1 Okeania hirsuta | reverse complement strand
ATCAAGGCTTCTGTTCTTTTATTGCGTATGTCGCAATAGTCATTTTGGGCTTTTTTCTAAAAAATAATGTTTCACTTGCTCGAAAATGAGCTGGAAAGATTGATATGTAACTTTATTTTAGAAATTTAATGTTAAGGCAGTTTAATTTTATTTTTCAAGTCTAGATATATCATGGTTTATGTTCTTTTATTGCGTATGCCGCAATAGTTATTTTTGGCTTTTTTCTAAAAAATAATGTTTTACTTACTCGGAAATGAGCTGGAAAGATTGATATCTAAATATCAACCCTCATTAAAATAGGCACTTACACAACCGGAAAAAAGTTCTTCTCTCTCCAGAGACAATCTCTCAAATTTCCCCTAGCTCAGGTGTTCCCTGTTCCCTCATAAGCCAGATTTGTGGGTATTCAACTAGACATAACAAAACTTGATTTGTTGAATTTTAATATTAACTAGATTTGATTTGAAAAGGTAAATCTAGATATATCTAAAAACGTAAGCATTTCCTGCGGAATGCTGCGCAAACAGCCGTCAGCTATTAGCTATCAGCTATTAATTTTGAGGAAGATAAAAGCAACCTTTGAAATTGAGGAAAGAATAAAAATTACTGTTCAATAATTGATAATTGATAATGGATAATTGATAATTACCTCTCCCTAAAAGGAAGAGGATTGAATAAAAGGAAAAAATTTATTTTTTTTCCCTTGAAAGGGGAGGCTTTAAACCTGAATTATTTAATTATTTAATTATTTAATTATTAATTATTCGGTAAAGTCCCCTGACTAAACCTTAGAAGTAATTAGGGTTTGCGTATGGAAAGTCTTTTTGCTGGGGTAGGAGACAGAAGAAATGGTAATGAGCGAGGAGGTAGGAGTAAGAATTGTAACAGTGATTTTTCTGCCCAACTATGCGCCTAAAATACTAACTTTTTGAGCGTTTTAGACGTGATACCATACACTTTTTTCGAGCCCAAAAAGGCACTTGTCTTTATATGTCAATGCTTTTAGATTTAATTAGCCAGCCCTAATTACTTATTACTAATTGCTGATAGCTGACTGCTAATAGCTTAATGCTTACCTAAAAACTTTGTTCTTTTATTGCGAATAGGGCAATATAGCTCTTCCCAGAAAGCGTGAAGTATACTTTAAGTCTTGAGCTTATTTATTTATTCTTTTACTTAACTACTGTTGCTATATCTCAGTAGAGTCAGAAAAACTAATGAAAGTAAAAATACGGATACTAATTTCTCTATTCGTAAACATTTTCCTCCTATTCCTTCTTCTTTATTCTGGTTCTTTCTTCCCTCCTGACTCCTGACTCCTGACTCCTGACTCCTCCATTAAAAAACTGTAAATTTTTTGTGGTTCTAAATCCTGCATAACTGTCAATAATTCAGTCATTTTAAAACTCTGACGCTGGAGCTGTACTTGTAAAGTAGTCATAGGATCGGAACCAGAAGCGATGAGAAATTCCAACTTTGAAATATTCGGCCATTTACCTATTTCTGTTAATATTTTAGCGATCGCCTCCAAATAAGGATGATTTGATTGTTGATACCATTCAGATGTAATTAATGTTGCTTTTTCTAAACCAAAATTCACTATTAAAGGTGCTTGAGCAAAAACCGCTGTTGCCACTGCTCTAGTTTCTTCCCGCAACAGAAAATCATCTTCTTTGATTAAACTGCGTAATTTTTCCAAATATTCATAGCGCTGTTGAACCGGATTTTTCAGACTTGCAATATAAGAATTATCGGCAAATTTTCCTTCTGTGTTTTGATAATTCCAATTAATAGCAATTGTCACTAAATAACTGCGTAACAACATATGACCTAATTTTTGCGCCTTAGTCGCCAAATAAGCAGAATTATAATCTGTTGTTTCAATTAACAAAGGAACTCGATCTACTACTTCAATTCCATAACCATTTAAACCTGCTATTTTCCGGGGATTATTTGTAATCAAACGAATTTTCTTCACACCCAAATCATTTAATATTTGTGCTCCCACACCATAGTTGCGCAAATCTGCTGGAAACCCTAATCTTTCATTAGCTTCGACTGTATCTAATCCCATATCCTGCAATGAATAAGCTTTCATTTTATTAATTAAACCTATTCCCCTACCCTCTTGTCGCAAATAGACGACCACTCCCGCACCCGCATTTTCGATCATTTTCATCGCTGCTTGCAGTTGCATTCGACAGTCACAACGGAGGGAACCGAAAGCATCTCCAGTCAGACACTCAGAATGTACCCGCACCATGACATCTTTTTCCTGAAACTCTTCTGGGTTGCCTTTAACAATAGCTACATGTTCCGAATTATTTTGAGTATTGCGGTAAGCATAAATTTGGAACTCACCAAATTGCGAAGGTAACTTAGCAATAGCTTCTCGGTAAACAAAGCGATCGTGTCTGATGCGATAACTGATAAGATCAGCAATACTGATCAATTTCAGATTATGAGTTTGAGAATATTCTATTAATTGAGGTAATCTTGCCATCGAACCGTCTGGGTTTTGAATTTCACAAATAACTCCCGCTGGATATAAACCTGCTAATCTAGCTAAGTCAACAGAAGCTTCTGTATGACCTGCTCGTTTTAATACTCCTCCTTCTTTAGCTCGAATGGGGAAGACATGACCGGGACGACGTAAATCTTCTGCTTTAGTATTAGGGTTAATGACAGCTTGAATAGTACGCGCTCGGTCTTCTGCTGAGATACCTGTAGAAACTCCCAACTGTGGGGAAGCATCAATACTAACAGTAAAAGCTGTTTGGTTACTGTCAGTATTTTTAGTAACCATAAGTGGAATATCTAATTCGTCAAGGCGATCGCCTGTCAATGACAGACAAATTAGACCTCTAGCTTCTACTGCCATAAAGTTAATCATGTCTGGAGTAGCAAATTGAGCTGCACAAATTACATCTCCTTCATTTTCTCGATGTTCGTCATCGACTACTACTACAGACTTACCTGCTTTAATATCTGCTAGTGCAGCATCAATGGAGTCAAATTGAAATTGTTCGTTTGGCTGTTTATTCACAGATAGTTTCCCTGGTTTTGTCATTTTTTTCAAAATATGTTTAAAAGTATACAAATATTATAACGATATACAAAGATTATAGGGTTTCCTAGGCTACGGAAGTATAGTAACAAGAATGAATAAATTAGATAGATAGTTGAGAATATACCTTACAGCAACTTGAAGACTCTATTAAGTAATTGAGTTTCAGATAGAAAATATCATACAATAATTGGAAGTAAATAATATGAAAGGTAGAATTTTTACAGAACAAAAACGTCAAATACTTGAAGACATTATCGTTCATCGTCGAACAGAACCAGTAGCAAAGTTTATTAATAAAGAAATTCCCGATCTAGTAATAGAGCGTTTACTATTTGCTGCTTTGCACGCTCCTTCAGTTGGTTTTTCTCAACCCTGGGAATTTGTGATTATTCGTGACCCATCAATTAAGGCCAAAATCAAAGCATCTTTTGAAAGAGAAAATGAAAAAGCAGAAGAAATATTCAAAGATCGGCCTCTACCTCATCAATTTCAATTGATTGGTACGGGAATAACTACAACTCCTGTTAATATTGCTGTTTTTTATAAGCCTTCATCTGCTCCGGTCTTAGGTCAAACAAGTATGGATAAAGTAGGACCTTATAGTGTTTGTCTTGCTATCCAAAACTTGTGGTTAATGGCTAGAGCTGAAAATATAGGGTTGGGTTGGGTAAGTGTCTTAGATGAAGAAGAGGTAAAAACTATTCTCAATGCTCCTCCAGAAAATGAATTAATCGCTTATTTGTGTATAGGTTATGTCACAGAATTTACAGAACGTCCTCAGCTTGAAATTGCTAACTGGGAAAAGTGTAAATCAAAAGCTGAAGTCATTTATTATAATAGTTATTAAATAAGCATTTCCTACGGAATGCTGCGCAAACAGCCGTCAGCTATTAGCTATCAGCTATTAATTTTATTTTGGGAAAGGTAAAAGTAATTGAGAAAATTGAGAAATTGAGAAATAATAAAAAGTTACTACCAAAGTCTCCTTCTCCAAGCTTATACCAGTTTTATATGAGGTTGCATAGAATGATGAAATTCATTACCGAAAAATTCAGGTATAAAGCCTCTCCATTCATGGAGAAAAAAGCGGTCGTTAGCGGAGTTCCCGGAGGGTGGGATGGCGTTAGCGGAGCGGGTCTGCAAGAACGGGTCTCGGAGCCATATCCAATCGACCAAGAGAAGAAAAAAATCCTTTGATCCAATCCTCTTAGTTTATAAGAAGAGGTAATTCTAAATTCTTAATTCGCGCATTCTAAATTCTTGAAATCGATCTATCTCTATCTACTCCTATCTGCGGTCAATTCTGCTTGAAATATTATTCTATACAGCTTCATTTCAATTTGGTATTAGAAGTAATTATTCATTATTAATTGCTGTTTGCGTAGCATCCCGCAGGGAAGCGCTAACTGCTTACCTTATTAACTACTGATTAAGACTAGATATTTGCCACTTACTTATAGAGGCGTTTTATACAACATCTCTATAAGTGGCTTATTTACCTTGAAATTACTGTCAATATAAATTTATTCTGTTATCTCTTATGGAGAATCAAGAGTATTTTCAGATTCAATTTATTCAGTAATTTATTGTATAGAATCATCACTTTCAGTAAGGAGAGATTCTACAACTTCTTCAGATTTTGCCTCGGTAATTTGTGATGATTCTGGAATAGTATCTTCAAATGGAAAATCTTCTACAACTTCCGGTATAGAAGTAATAGAATCATCACTTTTAGTAAGGAGAGATTCTACAACTTCTTCAGATTTTGCCTCGGTAATTTGTGATGATTCTGGAATAGTATCTTCAAATGGAAAATCTTCTACAACTTCCGGTATAGAAGTAATAGAATCATCACTTTTAGTAAGGAGAGATTCTACAACTTCTTCAGATTTTGCCTCGGTAATTTGTGATGATTCTGGAATAGTATCTTCAAATGGAAAATCTTCTACAACTTCCGGTATAGAAGTAATATAATCATCACTTTCAGTAAGGAGAGATTCTACAACTTCTTCAGATTTTGCCTCGGTAATTTGTGATGATTCTGGAATAGTATCTTCAAATGGAAAATCTTCTACAACTTCCGGTATAGAAGTAATAGAATCATCACTTTTAGTAAGGAGAGATTCTACAACTTCTTCAGATTTTGCCTCGGTAATTTGTGATGATTCTGGAATAGTATCTTCAAATGGAAAATCTTCTACAACTTCCGGTATAGAAGTAATATAATCATCACTTTCAGTAAGGAGAGATTCTACAACTTCTTCAGATTTTGCCTCAGTAATTTGTGATGATTCTGGAAGATCATTTTGCTGAAAATCTTCTACAACTTCCGGTATAGAAGTAGAAGGAATTTCTACTGATTCATTACTTTCTTCTACATTTGGGGTTAAAGTAGAAGTTTCTTGCAGAGGCAGTTTTTCTACTGATTCTGGTGTTGGTACTTCCTCTACTATTTCTGGTAGACTAGGAAACTCATTTTCCTGAAGTGAATCTTCAACTTCAGATTTTTCTGATGGATTGAAATTTTCTTCTACATTTGGTTTTTCTATTGTGTCTAGAGTTGCTGATTTCTGTTTTTCGGTAACTTTATTCCTAATACCTTTAAATATATCTCTAACACGATTCACAAATTCACCTATTTTTTCTTTTGTTGTTGGTAGTTCCTTTGCTTCGTCGGTAGTTTCTATTTTTGAGGTTGGTTCTTCAGTAAAAGTTTCCTCAATTTCTGATTCAGTAGTAGAAACTTCCTCTATTTCTGGTGTAATTAATGTTTCCTCAATTTCTGATTCAGTAGTAGAAACTTCCTCTATTTCTGGTGTAATTAATGTTTCCTCTATTTCTGACTCAGTAGCAGGAACTTCCTCTATTTCTGGTGCAATTAATGTTTCCTCAATTTCTGATTCAGTAGCAGGAATTTCCTCTATTTCTGATTCAGTAGTAGAAGTTTCCTCTATTTCCGGTGCAATTAATGTTTCCTCTACTTCTATTTCTTCTGATTCAGTAGCAGGAATTTCCTCTATTTCTGATTCAGTAGTAGAAGTTTCCTCTATTTCCGGTGCAATTAATGTTTCCTCTACTTCTATTTCTTCTGATTCAGTAGCAGGAATTTCCTCTATTTCTGATTCAGTAGTAGAAGTTTCCTCTATTTCCGGTGCAATTAATGTTTCCTCTACTTCTATTTCTTCTGATTCAGTAGTAGAAGTTTCCTCTATTTCCGGTGCAGTTAATGTTTCCTCTGCTTCTATTTCTTCTGATTCAGTAGTAGGAATATCCTCTATTTCTAATTCTGGAGTTACTTCTGCTTGAGTTTCCTCATAAATGTATTCTGGGTCAACTATACTATATGCTTCCTTAAGTGAAATTTCTCCAGCAATGATTTTGCTGAGAGTATCTTGTCCACCTGGTTCGTAGGTAATCAAGTGAATAGTGCTATTATAAATCTCATTGAGTGCATTACCCTCATCATCAATATATTCTAACTCGATCCAATTCTTTCCTGGATGAAACCCTTGTAAATATATTGACTGCCATTGATCGGCAATAAAACTGCTTCCATTAACCGTAACACGAATACGCCAATCAACTATTTCATCTTCAGGATCTTCCTGTGCGACTAAGTGCGATGGTGCATTGGTAAGATAATAGTCAAGCAAGATGGGTTCCGCACCATAGTCACCCAAGGGACTATTGTAAGTTAATAGTGGTAAATTTGGAGCAGGATTATTATTCGTAGTTTTAGTGAAAATGTGAAAAGTTGTTTGAGCATAAGCACCTTCATTCTTAAAACTTTCATCCCACGGACTACAAGCAAAAACTCTGATAGTATGAGTACCAGGTTCTAAGTCTGATAAAATCAGGGATTGATTTAGGTCATAGATTTTTTTATAAGGTTTGTTGTCTAAAATTACTTCCAGATAAGGTCCTAAGTCTAATTCTGACTTAAATATAGGTAGGTCTTTCACCTGGAGTTGCACTGTAATAGTATTGTCTTCAAATATTTGGTCTGGTTGAGGACTTTGTATTGTAACTTGTGGTTTGTAGATGTCGATTGCTTGACGCAGTTGTTGAATTATTTCTGGTGGCGAAACTTCCAATATTTTAGAGCTAGAAGTTGTTGCAGGTTTTTCCTCCCTAAGTTGAGGTCGCTCAGAGAAGCGATCGCTACAACTGACCAAACCGGAAGTTAAAACGACTACTATTAGAAGTGTTAATAATTTTCTTAGATATAGCAAGTCTAGATGATTTGTCAAAAATCCAAAAATAGACTCTTTGTCTAAAATTCTGATCTTTGTTTCCTGTTTCCTATCTTGATGTCCTAATAGGTGCATCTTTTGGCGATACCTCGTACCGATTTTAGTGCGCATTCCTTGGCGGGTGAAACATCCGCATAGTCCCACTCTTGTTGCCTTGTGCGAGGATATTTTCTGTAAAACCAAAATAAGACTGCCGTATATTCTGGGCAAGTTTATATTAAACACGGACTATACTCCTATACATTGAGAGTTGACATTGATATTTGTTTTCTCAGTTTTTCTGTTGTTTATGATGATTTTCTCACTAAAATCAATATTTTTGCTATTGATGGGAATTAACTATATTTTTTCGTTTTTCGATAATGAGACAAACATTTGTAGAGCTTATCAAAATGTAAAAAAGTCCTTATGGTCTAGTTGTCTAGTCAAATTTAAAGTTTTCAAAGAATAGTTAACTTTGAGAATTGTAAACTTTCTCATAATAAGTCTTGACTTTTTTTATATGCTGTGAAAGTAAGCAAAAATACTCAATTAAGTTATGTTAAAAATAAGTTATAGCGCTACGCATTAAGGTGTTTGAGATTTCTAAACCCTGTTAGCGGAGCTTTCCGGCAGGAAAAACCCTTTAATAGTTTACTATTCCCGATTCCCGATTCCCGATTCAAGTAGCGCTATAAATTTGAGAATTGTAAACTTTCTCATAATAAGTCTTGACTTTTTTTTCTTACTGTGAGAAAGGCAACAATAGCTGATTAAGTTGTTCTAAAGAAATTTTAATAATTGTAAACAAACAACTTATACTCGTTAAGCAAGTCTATAATCTCCTAAAGAACTTTCATTTACATTCAGACCGATAAAATCGAATCTATTGTATTTGAAAGAATTTAGCCAAAGTCTTATATACTTTTGGCATAACCTAAAGAGTGTGGTGTTGCATTCCTGCAAAAGACAGCTAAAATCTGTAAATTTGCAAAAGATATTGATAATTCGTTACAAATGTTATCAATGTTGACAACATCAATAGTTCAGTTCAGTTTCTTTCAGAGGGGAGAGTCTTCATGACCATAAGTCCTCCAGAGCGCGAGGCAAAGGTAAAAGTAACCGTAGATAAGGACCCTGTACCCACCTCATTTGAAAAGTGGGGCAAACCAGGTCACTTTGATCGAACTTTAGCCAAAGGACCAAAAACAACTACTTGGATTTGGAACCTACACGCTGACGCTCATGACTTTGATAGTCATACCAGCGATTTAGAAGACGTATCGCGCAAAATCTTTAGCGCACACTTTGGCCATCTGGCCGTAATATTTATCTGGTTGAGTGGCGCATATTTTCATGGCGCTAAGTTTTCCAACTATGAGGCTTGGCTAACAGATCCCATCGGGATTAAGCCAAGTGCTCAAGTCGTATGGCCAATATTTGGCCAAGAAATTTTAAATGGTGACGTTGGTGGTGGTTTCCACGGAATTCAAATCACCTCTGGACTATTCCAGTTATGGCGTGCTTCCGGCATAACTAATGAGTTCCAACTATATTGCACAGCGATCGGTGCCTTGGTAATGGCTGCCTTGATGCTGTTTGCTGGTTGGTTCCATTATCACAAGAAAGCTCCTAAGTTGGAATGGTTCCAAAATGTGGAATCAATGATGAACCACCACTTAGCAGGCTTACTGGGTCTAGGTTGCTTGTCTTGGGCTGGCCACCAGATTCACGTTTCTCTACCAATTAACAAATTGTTAGATTCTGGCGTAGCACCACAGGATATTCCTTTGCCTCATGAGTTCATCTTGAACTCTAGCTTAATGGCAGAGTTATACCCTAGCTTTGCTAAAGGTCTAACTCCATTCTTCACATTAAATTGGGGCGAGTACGCTGACTTCTTGACCTTCAAAGGCGGTTTAAACCCTGTAACAGGTGGCTTGTGGTTATCTGACACAGCTCACCATCACTTGGCATTAGCAGTATTATTCATTGTAGCTGGCCATATGTACCGGACAAACTGGGGCATTGGTCATAGCATGAAAGAAATCTTAGAAGCTCATAAAGACCCACTACTAATTGGTGGTGAAGGTCATAAGGGTCTCTATGAAATCTTGACAACCTCCTGGCACGCTCAATTAGCCATTAACTTGGCAATGATGGGCTCTCTGAGCATCATTGTGGCGCATCACATGTATGCAATGCCACCTTATCCATATATTGCGACTGACTACCCAACTCAGTTATCCCTATTCACACACCATATGTGGATTGGCGGATTCTTGATTGTTGGAGCAGGAGCTCATGCAGCTATCTTCATGGTGCGGGATTACGATCCAGCAAAGAATGTTAACAATGTGTTAGATCGAGTCATTCGTCACCGCGATGCGATTATCTCCCACTTAAACTGGGTATGTATATTCTTGGGCTTCCATAGCTTTGGCTTGTACGTTCACAACGATACTATGCGTGCCTTTGGTCGTCCCCAGGATATGTTCTCTGATACTGGTATTCAACTACAGCCAATCTTTGCTCAGTGGGTACAAAATCTCCATACTTTGGCTCCTGGCAATACTGCTCCTAATGCTTTAGCATCTGTTAGTCCAGTCTTCGGCGGCGATATAGTAGCAGTAGGCGGCAAAGTAGCAATGATGCCAATGACATTGGGTACGGCGGACTTTATGGTTCACCATATCCATGCTTTTACCATCCACGTTACAGCTTTAATTCTTCTCAAAGGCGTACTGTATGCGCGTAACTCTCGTCTAATTCCTGATAAGAGTGAACTAGGCTTCCGATTCCCTTGCGACGGTCCTGGTCGTGGTGGTACTTGCCAAGTTTCTGGTTGGGACCATGTGTTCTTAGGTCTGTTCTGGATGTACAACTCTCTGTCAATTGTGATTTTCCACTTTAGCTGGAAGATGCAATCAGATGTTTGGGGAACAGTAGACCCAGATGGTACAGTATCTCATATCACTTACGGCAACTTTGCACAAAGTGCAATTACCATTAACGGTTGGTTGCGTGACTTCCTTTGGGCGCAAGCTTCTCAGGTACTCACATCCTACGGTTCAGCTCTGTCTGCCTACGGTTTGTTGTTCTTAGGGGCACACTTTGTTTGGGCATTTAGCTTAATGTTCTTGTTCAGTGGTCGTGGCTACTGGCAAGAGTTGATCGAGTCTATCGTTTGGGCTCATAATAAGTTAAAGGTTGCTCCAGCAATTCAGCCACGCGCTCTAAGCATCATTCAAGGTCGGGCAGTGGGGGTAGCTCACTATCTCCTGGGCGGAATTGTCACAACCTGGGCATTCTTCCTGGCTCGAATAATTTCAGTAGGATAAGAATGCAATAGCGTTTTAAGATTCTTGCTTGGGGATTGAATTATCCTCAATCCCCAATATCAATCTAAAGATTCTTCAGATACACGCGAGACATTAAATAAAATATTTATGGCCACAAAATTCCCAAAATTTAGCCAAGACCTGGCACAAGATCCAACCACCCGTAGGATATGGTACGGGATAGCTACAGCTCATGACTTTGAGACCCATGATGGTATGACTGAGGAAAATCTTTACCAAAAGATTTTTGCCTCCCACTTCGGCCATCTAGCAATCATTTTCCTCTGGACATCCGGTAGCTTATTCCACGTTGCCTGGCAAGGAAACTTTGAACAGTGGATTAAAGATCCTCTAAATATACGTCCAATCGCCCATGCGATTTGGGACCCTCAATTTGGTCAACCTGCAGTAGATGCTTTCACTCAAGCAGGTGCTTCTAACCCAGTAAACATAGCATACTCTGGTGTTTACCACTGGTGGTACACCATCGGCATGAGAACAAATGGAGACCTATATCAGGGTTCTATCTTCCTCCTGATCTTGGCATCCATCATGCTGTTCGCTGGTTGGTTACACCTCCAGCCCAAGTTCCGTCCTAGTCTCGCTTGGTTCAAAAATGCTGAGTCCCGCTTAAATCACCATTTAGCTGGTCTGTTCGGTGTTAGTTCCTTGGCTTGGACTGGTCACTTGGTTCACGTTGCAATTCCAGAATCTCGCGGACAGCACGTTGGTTGGGATAACTTCCTGACAACTATGCCTCACCCAGCAGGTTTAGCTCCCTTCTTCACAGGAAACTGGGGCGTTTATGCTCAGAATCCTGATACTGCTAGCCATGTGTTTGGTACTTCAGAAGGTGCAGGAACTGCAATTTTGACTTTCTTGGGTGGTTTCCATCCTCAAACTGAGTCCCTGTGGTTGACTGACATGGCTCATCACCACTTAGCGATCGCAGTATTATTCATCGTTGCTGGTCATATGTACCGGACTAACTTTGGTATTGGTCACAGCATCAAAGAAATGCTTGACTCCAAAGCTGGTTTGGTAGGTGGTAAGAGTGAAGGTCAATTCAACCTGCCTCACCAAGGGTTGTATGAAACTCTCAACAACTCTCTACACTTCCAGTTAGCTTTAGCATTAGCTTCTCTGGGTGTAATTACTTCCTTGGTAGCACAGCATATGTATGCTTTGCCTCCTTATGCTTTTATTGCCAGGGATTATACCACAATGGCAGCACTTTACACCCACCACCAGTATATTGCTGGTTTCATTATGGTAGGTGCATTTGCTCACGGTGCAATTTTCCTAGTACGAGATTACGATGCCGAGCAGAACAAAGGCAACGTGCTGGATCGTGTATTGCAGCACAAAGAGGCAATCATCTCTCACTTGAGCTGGGTCTCTCTATTCTTGGGCTTCCACACTCTCGGTCTTTATGTCCACAATGATGTAGTGGTTGCTTTTGGTACTCCTGAAAAGCAAATCTTGATCGAGCCTGTATTCGCTCAGTTCGTTCAAGCTGCTTCAGGGAAAGCTTTATACGGCATGGATGTGCTGTTGTCTAATTCAGACAGCATCGCAGCTACAGCTTGGCCTAACTACGGTAACGTTTGGCTACCAGGCTGGTTAGATGCTATTAACAGTGGTACTAACTCTCTATTCTTAACCATCGGTCCTGGCGATTTCTTGGTACACCATGCGATCGCTCTAGGTTTGCATACCACCACTTTGATTTTAGTCAAAGGTGCTTTGGATGCTCGTGGTTCTAAATTAATGCCAGACAAGAAAGACTTTGGTTACGCATTCCCTTGCGATGGCCCTGGTCGTGGTGGTACTTGCGATATCTCTGCTTGGGACTCCTTCTACCTCTCTATGTTCTGGATGTTAAACACCATTGCGTGGCTAACGTTCTACTGGCACTGGAAACACCTAGCTGTTTGGCAAGGTAACGTTGCTCAATTCAACGAATCTTCTACATACTTAATGGGTTGGTTCCGTGATTATCTGTGGTTGAACTCTTCCCAGTTAATTAACGGTTATAATCCTTATGAAACTAATAACCTGTCTGTTTGGGCTTGGATGTTCCTCTTCGGACACCTAGTTTGGGCAACTGGTTTCATGTTCCTCATCTCTTGGCGTGGTTACTGGCAAGAGCTAATTGAAACTATTGTTTGGGCACATGAGCGTACTCCTCTAGCTAACCTAGTTCGCTGGAAAGATAAGCCTGTTGCTCTTTCTATCGTTCAAGCTCGTGTGGTAGGTTTAGCTCACTTCACAGTAGGCTTTGTCCTCACCTACGCTGCCTTTGTGATAGCCTCTACTGCTGGTAAGTTTGGTTAATTTCTTGAGATTAGCAGCAAACCTAGTTTAGTAGGTTAATTAAATTCAACCTCCTGCCTTTGGTAGGGGGTTTTTTTTGTGGAAAATATTAGGACTGGGAGAATAGGGCACACAGGGATTTGGCCACGGATGTAAAGATTAACTGATGGGATGAGTTGATAGTCTTAGGTTTTACAGTTTAAGCCAGGGACAGCTATCAATCTTGCGATCGCCTTGCCAATATTTTGAATCTGTTCAATTTGTCCGGGAGTAGGTCCGAAACTAAGGCGGTTAATTAAGTATAAAATTTTTATACTCGTTCCTTGCGATCGCTGTTGACTTAATTAAATTCAAAAAAAATAAATGGTTAACAAACGCAAATCACTTCCACCTTCTCTAACAATAAAACTAGGAAAATGGGTTTGGACAAATCTCTGGCAAATAATGATGTCAAAACTTGCCCCACGCAATAATTCAGGAGAATATATTCGCCCTGCTAGTCTATTTAGAGAAACAGTAGGGATACAAGCAGAAAACAAATATCAACCAGCTACTAAACGCTATCGTCTATTTGTAGGGTTGGGTTGTCCCTGGGCACATCGAACTCTGGTGGTTCGATCGCTCAAAGGTTTGGAAGATGCTATTCCAGTAACTATTGTTTCTCCAGCAGGCGATCGAGGTATTTGGGTATTGGAAGAGGAACAGGAAGGATGTTTTACTCTACCGGAATTATATAATTTAGCACAGCCTGGTTATAATGGACGTGCCACTGTACCTGTGCTATGGGATGAGCAGACAAAAACTATTGTGAATAATGAGAGTGCAGATATTATTGTGATGCTCAATGCTGAATTTGATCGGTTTGCCAAAAATCCTCATCTTGACCTTTATCCAGAACAATTAAAAACCAAAATAGACGAGTGGAATGACAAAATTTACCACACAGTTAATAATGGAGTGTATCGTTGTGGGTTTGCCCAAACTCAGGAAGCTTATGAAAAAGCTTGTAAGGAACTATTTACTACTTTAGATGAAATTGACAATACACTTTCTGGCAGTAAGTATCTTTGTGGTGAGACAGTAACATTAACAGATGTACGTTTGTTTACTACATTATTCCGGTTTGATGTTGTTTATTATGGTCTATTTAAGTGTAACTTGCGGCGAATTCAGGACTATCAATATTTAAGTGCTTATCTACGAAATTTATATCAACTTCCTGGCATAGCAAATACTTGTAATTTAGAAGCAGTTAAACGAGATTATTATGGTAATCTTTTTCCTCTTAATCCTGGTGGGATTATTCCTCTAGGTCCAGATTTTAACAATTAATAATTAATAATTAATAATTAACAATTACCTCTCCTTCAAATTTTCCCCTGTTTACTTATCTCTGTAGGGACGTTGCATACAACGTCCCTACCTACTTCCCCTTCTGGGAGCAGGGCTGTTTCAAAGTATTGTAGATTAACGATGAGCGAGAGAACGGGAGATGAGGGAGTCTTGGAAGCTGTGAAATTTACCAAAATTTGCTGATTTTTCAGCCAATAAGCGTCCCTTTTGCTCTGACTAAAATGGTGAAAAGTCAACTTAATATCATAAATTAAAAGCCTCCATCCCCGTGTCTCCGTGTCACCGCGTCCCCGTGTCTATCGAGTTAGTCCATAGGGTGACTGTGGCCTTTGCTCAGAGAAGATTATTTCCTTATGCTAAGGTCTAATCGTGTTTACTTTTAAGTTTTTTAGTAAAGTAAGAAACGACTTTGAAATTCACTAGCAGGAGTCGAACTTTGCACAACGAAAGTCTGTCAGAAAATTTATCATTAGTCCAAGAAACTGTTGCGGATGACATTCCTGAAGCAGTACGAGACCCTCAAAAGGATGAAGAAATTATTCCAGCTCAGTCTCAAAGCAAAAAATGGATGTGGGGTTGGATAGGAATAGTTGTAGTTGTGGGAGCAGTTAGTCTGGGATTACAACTTCAATCTAATCTCAATCAAGTTAATGCTTCATCAACTCAAACTGAAGTTGATAATGCAAATACTGTAGCTACATCTTCTGTGAATGAAACTCCGATAAATGAACTAAAAAAAGATACTTTATTAGATTTTCCTTACTCGCAAGTATCAGAAATGGAATTAGAGTATATAACTTCTGATAGTGAGATTAGATTGCAAATAAATGCAGTGAAAAAATTTAAAAAAATGCTTTATGCTGCTAGAAATGATGGTATTAATTTAGTGGCTTTGAGAGGGTTTCAGTCTAAGTATGAATTAAAAGATTGGGCGAGCAATACTAATAATATTGAAGATAATTATACAAATAATGCCAATCAAATTTCACCTTTAAGTTATGGGGAATATGTAACAGGTTATGCTGTTGATATTGGAGATGGTAATGCACCAGCAACTAACCAAAATGTTGAATTTGAAAAGACAGCAGCTTTTCAATGGCTACAAAATTATGCTGCTTATTTTAGCTTTGAAATGATACCTGCTGATGATGAAAAAGATATTGGTTATGAACCTTGGCATTGGCGTTATGTAGGCGATCGCCATAGTCTAGAGACTTTTTATAAAAATCAACCTAATATAGTTTCTGAAGAGTCAGAATTAATTTTAGAAGATACTGAATTGATTGAAGAAGGAAGAAGCAAGAAGGAAGAAGAAATAGATGGAGACTCAAATATGAATCAATTGTAAAAACCGTTTATACGGCGGGGTATTAAACCCAAAAGAAAAAGATAACGAATAATTATTATTGTTTTGGTTGTTAAATACTTGGTAAACTGCTTTGCTAAAGTTAATTGTGAATAGGAGTCAGGGTCGTAGTTGAATAGGGGATGTACAGGAGCTAAAATGATTGAGAAAAATTGAAAATATCAGTTGCTTATCAAATATTGATAATTTAATTGAGTAATCATCAATGGATTGTATTTTTGCAGGGGATTTATCGAAATGGAAAAAATTAATAAAGTGGCAATTGTGGGTGGAACTCACGGTAATGAGTTTACAGGTATATATCTTGTTAAAAAGTTTGAAAAATTTCCTGACTTGATTAGTAGAACTAATTTTGAAACTCAAATATTATTTGCTAATCCTCAAGCATTTGAACTGGTGAGAAGATACGTTGATACTGACTTAAATCGTTGCTTTAAACTCCAGGATTTAGAAAATCAAAACAAGACTAACTATGAAGAAACTAGAGCAAAATTTATTAATCAAATGCTAGGACCAAAAGGGAACCCTAAGTTTGATTTTATCTTGGATTTGCATACCACCACTGCTAATATGGGATTAACAATAGTTTTAGCGAATAATCATCCCTTTAACCTCAAAACTGCTGCTTATTTAAGTTCAGTTGAACCAGATGTTAGAGTTTATAGCTGGATTAATCCAGGAGAAGAAAATGCTTTTGTAAATTCTATTTGTGAATTAAGTTTTGGTATTGAAGTAGGTCCCATAGCTCAAGGTACTCTCAAAGCAGATTTATTTCAGAAAACAGAAAAATTAGTTCAGGCAAGTTTAGATTTTATAGAAAATTTCAATGAAGGTAAATTGAATCTAATTAATCAGGATATTATAGTCTATAAACATCTAAAAGTTGTAGATTATCCTAAGACTGAAGATGGAGAAATAACAGCAATGATTCATCCTGAGTTACAAGGGAGAGATTATGAACAATTAACTCCAGGTGAGCCAATTTTTTTAACCTTTGATGGCGAAACAATTTACTATGAAGAAGAAATTCCTACATGGCCAGTTTTTATTAATGAGGCGGCTTACTATGAAAAGGGAATTGCTATGTGTTTGACAAAAAAAGAGAGAATTACATTTTAATTTCATCATCAAACACGCATTTGAATCAGTTATCAGTTATAAGTAAGTGGCTCAGATATGAAAGTATTACTAATTAAATTAATTAAAGGCTACAAAATTTTCATTTCACCAATGTTACCTCCATCCTGTCGTTTTCAACCTACTTGCTCAGAATATGCGATGGAAGCGATAGAAAGATTTGGGATTTTTAAAGGCGGTAGAATGGCAATTATGCGAATTTTACGTTGTCATCCTTTTCATCCTGGTGGTTATGACCCAGTTCCTCCAAGGGAGTGTGAGGACTGTGGGGAGTAGGGGAGTGGGGGAGATTAGATACTGAAGTAATTATAGAATAAACAGCCTCTTATACCAATTTGAAAAAAGAATGTTACGAATAATAAGTGCGATAAAAAGATTTTACAGTAAATGTTCCTTTGACAAAAAAGATAATTTACACCCTAAAAATCGTATTAAAGCCATTCATTATGACTCCTGACTCCTGACTCCTGACTCCTAATAAATAGCCTAGCTATTTGTAGCAAACATTTATCAAATTGGTATTAGACATCTCCTGCAAAAGAGGGAGGAGTTGAAATCTCCTTTTAGTTCTGGAATGCTCTGCAAACGAGGGAGTCTCAAAAAAAATCTACCGATCGCTGACTGCAGACTGCTTCTTTAACCAACCACCCCAAGGACTAACTTCAAGTACCCCTGTCGGTGTCATCACCACCCGGAATATTGCAAAAGACTGTTTCTGACTCGTAACTTCAGAATTAGCACTATTTAACAACTTGGGTAAAGGTGTGTGTTTACTATAATATTGTGCAGGTTCATTCATCGGTTCTAAGCTAGCGATCGCTCCATCCCCATTAACTTTTACCTCAAACACTAAATCTTCATACCATACTGGAGTATCTTGCCAACTTTGGTCAATTTGGTTATATAACTTTTGGTTTAACTCTTCTAACTCAGCTATATCAGTAATCTCTGAAACAGAAATTATATCTGCTTCCTCTTTCACAATAGATGGGGGAGTTGTATTCTGTAAATCGTTACTACTAAAGTCAGATACAGACCACAGTTTGATAGTTCTATCAGCACTCCCACTGGCAAGAGTTTGTCCATCAGGATTAAACTTTACCGACCAAACAGCTTTAGAATGATCTGTAAATGTTTCTAATAATTTTTCTGTATCTACCTCCCACAAATGAATATTTTTGTCATAACTGCTGCTAGCAAGAGTTTTACTATCGGGACTAAAAGCAACAGACAAAACTGCTTTGTCGTGTCCTTCTAGAGTGCATTGTAGTTGACCAGTGTCCATGTGCCATAACTTAACTTTTCGGTCTTGACTACCGCTAGCAAGAATTTTACCATCAGGACTAAAAGCGATCGCCCAAATTGTGTTTGTATGTGCTGCCAAGGAGTGGAGTTGTTTACCTGTATTCAATTGCCAGGTTTTGATTTGACCATTTTTACCTCCACTAGCAAGCATCTCTCCATCCTTGCTCAAAACTAGAGATGTGACAGGAGCTGAATGTTGAAAACGACCCTCAACAGAACCAGTGTTAAGATTCCAAATTTTGATCGTGCCATCATAACTACCACTAGCAAGAGTTGTTCCATCAGAACTTATAGCTATAGCTTTCACATCATCGGTATGACCTTTGAGAGTCTGGATAAGAGTTCCATTTGCAATATTCCAAAGTTTAATGCGGTTATCCCAACTACCACTGGCAAGAATTTTACCATCTGGACTCATCGCAAGAGATTCGATCGCATCTGCGTGAGCATTGATAGTATGTAGCAATTTACCATTGCTTAAATTCCAAATTTTGATCGTGCCATCATAACTACTACTGGCAAGAGTTTTTCCATCAGAACTTATAGCAACTGCATACACCCATCCTTTATGTCCTGAAAGGGTTAGAGATGGTAAAGTTCTTTGCTCAGATGGTCGGACAAAGTTTGTGGTTGATATGGATAGCGATCGCCAGGACCACAGTCCACCAATAGTTGCTAAAGTAGTTGCTGCTATCACTGTAGAATATTTTCGACACTTGGGTTGAGCTAGCATAAATTTTAATCCTACCATTGATGATTACTTGTTGAAAAAATTTCAAATTACTGTTTATTTTTGACTTAATTTACACCCTTATATCTGATTTGTAAACTGAGTTGAAACTCCTTTCTAGTATGGGTTTGCCGAAAATTATGTCCTGGGAGCTTAGATAGTTTCAAACCCTTACACTGTAAAGTATTTATCCTCTTAATATTTACTTGATAAATCAGCTCTTAGTTTTTGTCAGTTTTTTTCTACGCTCTATACATCTTCTAACAATAAATAAAACTGTTATAGTTGTTATGCCAATCATTCCTAATGGGGTGAGGTAGCTCCAATGACCCCACATTTTGTCTATGACGTGCCAGACTAAGAGGAACATTGCTAGATATGTTAGTTCATGTAATTTCTTCCAATTTTTTTTCATTCTTTTGATACTCCAATCATTGGAAGTAATTGTTAGTAGTGTGAAAATAATGAAAGTTACGACTCCTTGTATATATATCCAATAAGTTTGGATGTCAAAAAAATCAAAGTTTCTCTTGCTCACTAGCAACATTCCATGACCAAAAGCAAATAGAAAAGCAATTACACCTATTTGACGACGATACTTCAGCAATATTTTAGGAAATTCTGTTTTTTTTGTGCTCGGAAACACAATTCTCAAAATGCTTGGTAGTAAGGTAATTACATAACATACTAATGCTAATAAACCTAAGTAGTTAGCTACTGGTGCTGTATCCATAATAGTCTCTCCTTTAGTTACTAAATTTTATTTACAGTAAATTCCAAGTATATGAAGTACAGAGATTAACAATTAAATGAATGCAAGTGCGACCATCTTGCCCGCGATGGGTGTACCTCACGCTTAGTGGAATCTGCTGTAAGTGAGATTTTTTTGCTCAGTTATAGAAATATTTACAGCAGTTATTTTTCTCTAGTAAAGATAATTTTTATATCATTTTTTAGAAATGATCTTCGTAGAATTACCAGGCTAAATGATTACACCCAATCTAAGAGATATTCCTGAGAAAAATATTGAAAATTAGATTTTTTTAAATTCTAGTTATTAATTGCTCAATTCAAGCATAAAAAGCAACTACTAACATTTTGAATATTTTGAAATTGATTACCCCCGATAATATATTCTAATCTATTCAAAATATCAAACATCTATTCCGGATAATTAATTACGATCAAATTAGAGTTCTAAATCTCTTTAAAAGATGAGTCATAATACTCAGGCGTTAAGTTTATTTTTTCACTGATTAATGTGATCAAGCCTCATTATTTTTATTGGTAATTATGAAATATAGGATCTGAAATTATAGTTATGTATTCAGAAGAATCTTTCATAAATTATTTACCTAAAATCATCGGTATTTTCATGATTTTTGTGAGTTAATCTTTGAATTGAAGAGTAATTATGTAGAAGTAGTAATATTTGTCTGTACATACTTTTCATAGTCTGGTGAGAAACTGCAAACATTGCTACTTGTATACTACTATCAGACCGCTTTGGGGTGTACTATTAATTTGTGCCATTTTCTAGCTCCTAATAATGTTCAGCTTAGAGTTTTTCTTGTTGTCTAAGACGATATATTTCTGAGTTTTCAAGGGTTATGCAAGTTGTGAAACTGGCAACAAATAATTTTAACGAAAGCTATATTTATACACCATTGCTGATTCATCCGGAAAAATAATCTGGGCTTTGTCATGGCCATCAATATCAAGCAACTATGTTGATTTACGTGGTAAAGGTCGAGTTTGGGATAATGGTCTTAGATATGAGTGGATTAACGGCCGTCATGGTGATTGGGGAGATAGTCATGGTGTTAGTGTTGTTAATGTAAATCCCCTAGTCGCATTATTTTATATATAAAATTTGAATACAAAAAAACTAATCCATGAAAAATATAATTATCAACTCTAAACCAGATAAAGTCAGACATATTCCTATCACTTCAATGCAAAAATATTTAGTGAAGGAATATTACTTAATACCCGGTTACGAAAAGTTTCGCGAAAATCACAAAAATGTAATTGCTCAGTTAGAAACTATCCTAGAAGAAAAAGTGGATAATTTTGACAGCAGCATTTCAACAATTAAAAATTACCTCTATTTAAAATAAGAAGATTGACTAAAATATTTTTTTTATCCTTGTATTATACTATTTTCAAAAAAGAATGTTACGCATAATTTGAGTAATTAGGGCTTGCTGATTAAATATAAAAGCATTGACATATAAAGACAAGTGCCTTTTTGGGAACGAAAAAAGTGCGCCTGTTTCAGTCTAAAACGCTCAAAAAGTTAGTATTTTAGGCGCATAGTTGGGCAGAAAAATCATTCTTACAAAACGCCCGCTCCTACTTCCTCGCTCCCGATCCATTTCTCCCCTCCTGGGAGGGGGAGGGGCGAGGGGTGGGTTGTCTCCTGTCTCCTGTCTCCTACCCCTACTAAAATACTTTTTCAGCAAACCCTAATTAAAATACTTTTTTGGAGATGTATTTGTGACTAAAAAGATAAGTTTTGACCTAAAAAATTATATCGAAGTCATTCATTCTGACTCCTGACTCCTGACTCCTAAAAAATAGCCTAGCTATTTGTAGCAAATATTTATCAAACTGGTATTACAACAGTCCTTAGCCTAGTGAAATAGAGGCTTTAAAATTTAATTATTGGTAATTTTTAGATCGTATATTCAGGAAAACCAATAAAAATTTTGTATATTATCTTTTTCTTTATCTTTTGATTTTGGGTTTAATACCCCGCCGTCTACAAGGTTTTGGCAATTGGTTAGGGTTATAAGACACGAAATGGCAGGTCGAAGACTATCCCCATCGACCTTTTCTTCCTTCCTTCTTCCTTCTTCAAGTGCTGAAAACTCACCGTCATTCGTACTGTCTACAATTGGTTAGTGTTTGTAGACACAGAGCTACTTCTTTTAGTAGGAAAGCCCACTTTTTCCAACTTCTTTTTTCTTCAATACAAGACCAATATTCTGATTCAACCATTACTATCAATTCAAAATTTACTACTAACTTCAGCAAACCTAGAACAATTAAAAGCATCTAATAATCGAGCGGATTTATTATTCCAAATCAAATCAGCTATTAATAGCGCTGTGACAGGTGTTAATAAAATTCCATTCCGATAATGCCCAGTAGCAATGGTCAAATTATCATAATTACTTGTTCCTAATATTGGCATTTCATCAGGAGTATTAGGACGAAAACCCCACCACAATTCTAATATTTTGTAATTTTTTAAACTCGGATATAACCGAATAGCATTTCCTAATAATTCTTGAATTCCTGCTGCTGTATTTCCCTCTGAAAATCCGACATTTTCATTTGTTGCACCTATAACTATTCTTCCATCTTGGCGCGGCACAATATAACTTTCTGTGCCAAATAAAACTTGCTGTAAAGGTAGATTTTCTCTAGCTATATCTGAGGGAATTTTTAACGACAACATTTGCCCCTTTCTAGGAAATACAGGAATTGGTAATAACTCCTGAGACCATGCACCTGTAGCTAATACATAATGTTCCGCTTGTAATTCACCTATTGATGTTTTGATGCTTTGAATTTTACCTTTTTGACGAATTATTTCTATAACAATTCCTTCAAGAATATCAATTTTTAACTCTTTAGCTGCTGCAATAGTTGACTCGTACAAATAACGATTATCTACTTGCCCATCTTCAGGGTAAGACCAACCCCCAATTACCTCTAGACCTAATCCTGGTTGATATTGATGGATTTCTGCTTGATTTAACCATTGATAATTTAGGTTTTGTAAAGCATAATTTTCCCTGTCTTTTTCTGCATAAACTGGGGCTAAAATTCCACAAGGCCAATAGCCAGTTTTTATACCACTAATTGATTCTATTTTTTTTACCCATTCTGGATATAATGCCCGACTTTTTAAACATAAATCTAACATTTTACCAGGGGGAATAGCTTCTGCTTGAGGAGCTAACATTCCAGCAGCAGCATTTGTCGCTGTTTGCTGAAAATCACGGCTAATAACTGTTACTTTTGCCCCTCGTAATGTTAGTTCTATTGCTATTGATAGACCAATAATACCGCCACCAATAATTAGGATATTGCTTGATTGATTCATTTTCTAGGTGTTGCTGAATTAGTGTATTTAATTACTTAGGAATCAGGAGTCAGGAGTCAGGAGTCAGGAGGGAAGAAAGAAGAAGAAAGAGGAATGGAAGGAGAAAGTTTTTTGTTTGCTGGCGCACAACTTTCCTATCTCCTGCGGAGAAGCTACACTAACAATGCTACGCCAAACGTTAACGCTAGGCGACATAAAACGCGTCAGCGGAACGTAGTTTTATGTCGCCTAGCGTTAACGTTTGGCGCACAACTTTCCTATCTCCTGCGGAGAAGCTACACTAACAATGCTACGCCAAACGTTAACGCTAGGCGACATAAAACGCGTCAGCGGAACGTAGTTTTATCCCTAATTATCCGGACATGATATCATACTTCAAATAACCAATGCCATTTTCTCAATAAGGATAAATAAGGAGTAGTGAAGAAGGATGCGATAAGATTTTTTTACTGATAACTGAAATGACATGAATGTATGGATAATTATTGGCAACATTTTTTTAATTCTGTACTTTGATTATATTCAAAGATATAACAGTCGCCACTATAGTTAGAACATCGGATAATTATGATGATTTATTACGCGAGCAAGATGCTCGCACTAATTATCAAACATTAACCTAGCGGTTGCTATAAATAATATTTTTTCTATGTTTTTATTATCAGAGAATAATCCCAAATCATTTGTAAAAAACCAAAAAATAGCTCAAAAGTCTAAAACTTTTATTCCTAATATGTCCGTTTTTGGCAGATGTTTTCAGTAATTTTTTCAAGGTATATTCTATCCTTCAGGAGTCCAAACAATTTCTGAACCTTGCCCCCAAAAACCATTATATTTAGTTACTTTTATATCTCCTAAAACTTGTACTTGACAAGACAAACGTTTACAAGAATTAGGAGAATGAGGAGGCATAGAAAGTCTGGCTTTTTCTCGCCATTGAGATGGAGAAACTTCTCCTTCTATTACCACTGCACAAGTGCCACAAGTACCAATACTACGACAGTTAATAATTGAAGCATTGCCATTATAGACATCAATACCATTTTTTAGTAAAACCTGACGCAAATTTGCACCACGATCGCAAGTTATAGTTTTACCTTGAGCCTGAATCTTAACCATAACAAATTATTTCTTGAAGAAGGAGACAGGAGACAGGAGACAGGAGACAGGAGGAAAATTAC
>NZ_RCBY01000012.1 GCF_003838195.1 Okeania hirsuta | reverse complement strand
GCGCTAACGCAAAGCTGCGCTTTTTCCTGACGGAATGCTCCGCAAACATGTCGGCGACAGCCGTTAGCGGAAGCTATGCGCCAGCAAAACGTAATGACGTAATTACCTCGCTTTTGCGTAATATCATGTAAAGTCATTGCGAGTGGAACGGAGTGGAAGGAATCAATCGCAAGGGTTTGAGATATCTCTTCCATCTATATCCTAATCATAACTAATCATCCGGACATGATATAAGTCATACTCAAATTAAGGAGAAAAAACAATGGCAAATTTTATCGTTAACCAAACTACTGATGACGGAACTGGGAATCAGGTAGGTACTCTCAGTTATGCTATTGCTCAAGCTAACACAATGGCAGGAGATGATACCATTACCCTGCAAAACGATGTTCGCCTGACAGGAACCATGCAGTCCCTCATTGACAGCAATATCACTATTGTTGGTGGTAACTATACCCTGAGTGGGGATGCCAATAATGACGGGATAGCTAATGCAGGAGATGTTCGGGCTTTGTTTATCAAGTCAGGAACCGTTGATATCTCCGATTTGACCATTACTAATGGTGTCGCCAAAGGCGGAGATAGTGACACTGGTGGCGGCGGCGCTGGTATGGGCGGCGGCTTATTTATGTCCGATGGCACCGTCACCTTAACCGATGTCGATTTCACTAATAACCTAGCCCAAGGCGGTAGCGGTGGTGTTGGTTCCAGTGGTACTGGTGGTGGCATTGGACTAATTGGTAGCAACGGTAGCAATGGTAGCGAAGGTAGCTACGGCAACTTCGCCGACGCTGGTGACGGCACTGACGGTGGCAATGGCGGCTTCGGTGGCAATGGCGGCAACGGCGGCAACGGCGGCTACACCTACGCCGACTACACTGCCGGCTACTACTTCGCCGGCAACGGTGGTAACGGTGGTGACGGCGGCTTCGGTGGTGGTGGCGGCGAAGGTGGCGACGGCGGTGACGGCTACGTCTACGGCTACACCTACAACGGCGCTGGTGGCGACGGTGGCGACGGCGGCTTTGGTGGTGGTGGCGGCATTGCCGGCTCACCTGGGCTAGCCTTCAGTATTGACATTTTTGGGGGCGACGGTGGCGACGGCGGCTACGGCGGCGGCAGCAGCTACGGCGGCGACGGCGGCTTTGGCGCTGGTGATGGATTGGGTGATGGTGGTGGTGGGGCTGGCTTCGGCGGTGCCATCTTTGTCCGCACTGGTTCGTTAAGCTTCAATAACACCAGTTTTACCAATAACAGTGCTACCGGTGGTACTGGGGGTAACGATGGTCTAGGCTTGGGCGGAGCGGTTTTTATCATGCAGTCCACCACTAATACTAATGGCAACAACCAGGGAATGCCCACTACCCTAGCTACCGTTACTGGTTCTAACGTTACTTACAGTAACAACAGCGCGGCGGATGATGCAGGAACAGCTACCGATAACGATGATGTTTTAGGTACGATTACCATTACGAATAGTAACGCTGCACCGGATGCAGTAGACGATGCAGTAACAACTGATGAAGACAGCCTCCTCAGTGGCAACGTCCTCACTAACGATAGCGACCCTGACAGCGATCCCCTTACAGTTACCGAAGTAAACGGCAATGCTGCTGATGTTGACATTCAAGTGACTTTAACTTCTGGCGCATTGTTAACTGTTAACAGTGATGGTACTTTCGACTACGATCCTAACGGTCAATTTGAGAGTCTAGGTGTTGGAGAAAGTACAACTGAAACTTTCACCTATACCATTGATGACGGCAACGGTGAAACGGATACAGCCACTGCCACCGTTACCATTGATGGTGTCAACGATGCACCAGTCTTAGCACAAGAGATTGATGACCAAATCATCTCTACTAACGAGAACTTATCCTTTGATACCAGTGTCTACTTCAGTGATGTTGATACCAACGACACCCTTACCTATTCCGCGTCTAACTTACCAAGTGGGTTTAGTATTGATACTAATACTGGAATTATAACTGGTAGCAGTAACTCTGCTAGTATCACTCCCATAACCGTCACAGCTGATGATGGCAACGGTGGTACAATCAGTGATACCTTTGAATTAATTCTGGCTAACAATCAAGGTACTCCTAACCCTGATGTGATTGTGATGGATCTGGTCAGTGGCAATCGCATCAACGCCAAAGCTAGTGATGACGTAATCTTTGGCAGCTCTGCTAACGATAAATTAGGTGGTTGGACTGGTGATGACGAAATTGATGGTGATGGTGGTCACGATGTTCTCTCTGGTGGTTGGGGCCACGATACCCTCACAGGTGGAGACGGTGACGATAAGCTATTCGGTGGTTTTGGCAATGACTTACTAGACGGTGGCTTAGGTGAAGATACTATAGTTGGAGGATTTGGTCAAGATACCATAGTCATCGCTAGTGGAGAAGGTATGGATACGATCCGATTTTTCCAACCTGGAGTCGATAAGATTGGATTAGCAGATGGTTTAACCTTCAATGACTTGTCCTTCTCTGGCAACAAGATTATCGAGACTTCGACTAATGAAGTGTTGGCGAAGTTGCCCTGGTTTAATACCGCTCATCTCGACAGTTCAGATTTTCTCGCAGTTTAAGTTGAGTTGAAATCTCAATTCCTGTGTGGCAGTTCATCGCTGTCACCAGGAATACTTATTGACTGAGAACGGGAACTCAAACCCATGTTGTACTCAAGCATTCAAAGCTTGAGTACAAGTGTCATTTCAGTTATCAGTTATCAGGGTGTTGCTGAATAAAAGTATAATTTTGTAGGAGTCAGGAGTCATATCAAATCCCGATAATTACTATACCCACGTCCGCAGCGACTGGAACGGAGTGGAAGGAAGCAATCTCAGTGGTTGAGGAGGTTGCTTCCTATCGTCGCAATGACGAAAGACAATATTCCTTATATTCAATCAAGCGCGGTTTTAACCAGAGGTAATTATCAATTATCCATTATCCATTAATGAACTGCTCTTTGATATAGTAAATACCTGAGCGCTCATTGCTATAAATTTTTTGAGATTTCCGGTTTAGTAGAATAAAAACATGAATTATAAATTTATAGAGTTAAATTCTGAAATTATCAAATATGGAAACATACGCATATAATCAAATTGCTGTAACTTGGGAAACATCTCAAAACATTGAACAACCAGACTGTTCTCCATGCGTTCGCATTATCGAATTTTTACGTTGAGGATGTCTAATGATGTTTACACCAGAATTATTAGAAGTTTGTTAGATAGAACTTGCGCACTAAAATTTATTTTTCTAGATTTTTGAGGAATTTATGTTGTTTGTCCTGTTCCATTATAGTTACTAAAAAGACATCTCCGAAAAAGATATAGACTTTTTGCATTTAGTAGGGAACACTTAACTGGGAACAGGTAACAGGCAATACCATCCTGCTAGTAATGTAGGTGTGCAAATGGGTGGTTGGCTTAGGAAATAAATTAATACTGTAGCTAACCTCAATAGTTTAAATACTGAATAGCTTACTAATACTAACTTAAATCAGTCCATTGTTGAGGTAAATTTTGCTCTGGAAACACTAATTTTGCTTGTAGATAATGTTCAAAAGACTTAATTAAATTATGGGTAGAATTTCCATAACAGCGAGTTTGATAAATTACAGCTAGATTGTGATTAACTATTGCCCATTCATAGGGAAAATAATTGAAATTAAGTACTTCTAAAGCTAACTCGCAGCAAGCTAAAGCAATTTCTAAATTAACATCAGAATCTCCATCCGGTAGTGCCCAAATAATCCGACCAAAATTTACTAATGCACTAGCAGTTGTAGTTGCCCTATTTTGACAAATGTTAGGAAAAACTTGCTTCGCCCACTTGCGTAAAATGTATATTAAATGAGGCTCTAATAAATCAAGATTTTCTACAATTAGAGGGTAAATTTGTTGAGGATCGCCTTCACTTTCCCAAGTTATTTGCAACGCTTCTAGCAAAAATGGCAAAGTTTCATTGATAGAAGTAGTTAAATCAGGAGTGACAATTTTAGCTTCTAACCAAGCAGCAAAATTCTGATAATATGGCAGATTTTTATCTAAAACTATGTAGATAGGAAAATATGGTTGCATGAATTGATATTTACTTAATTTTGCTTCTATCGGCTGTGGTTGAAAGTTAATCATTTTTAATGTTTTTGTGCCTCTATTGTGACCTTAATTACATTCTATTTTCCCATTCTAGAGAGTAGCTTTCCGGATCGTATTCAATTATTTTTATAGATTTACTAGAATTATAATCGAGAATCTAGGGTAGTTAATTATTCTGATATAATTTAGTTGAGATTGTTATAGTTATGTGGTGAAATAAATAGATAGCTCAAGTTGGATGCGGGTCTCAAGCCCCGTCCTTCTAGGACGGTTAACCTCAATCGGCGTTGCACAAATTAAATTGAACCTGATATACTAATAATATACGCAAGACTTGCTAGAGTCAAAACTATGATAGTATACGAATTCAAAGTCAAAGAAAACTTCAGCAATATCAAGCCGTTGATGAGGCTATTCGGACGGCTCAATTCGTGAGAAATTCATGCCTTCGCTATTGGATGGATCGTCGAGGACTAGGTAGAAAAGAACTGTATCCCTATAATACCGAAATGCGTTCGATGTACCCATTCGTTCAAGATTTGAATTCCCATGCTTGTCAGGCGTCTGTAGAACGGTGTTGGTCAGCTATTGCTAGGTTTTTTGACAACTGCAAGAAAAATATCCCTGGGAAAAAGGGATACCCACGATTCAAGAAACATAGCCGCTCTGTTGAATACAAGACATCGGGCTGGAAATTGCTAGACCCCAAACATATTCAATTTACCTACAAAAAAGGTATTGGTAGACTCAAACTGATTGGGACGTGGGACTTGGCATTCTATCCAGTTGAGAAAATTAAGCGAGTGAGACTGGTCAGACGAGCTGATGGTTATTATTGACAGTTTTGTATCAGTGTAGATGTTCATGTTAAAACCTTACCCACTAAACGAAATGTCGGTTTAGATGTGGGCTTAAAAGAATTCTACACCGATTCAGATGGTAATACAGAGCCGAACCCCAGATTCTACAGAAAGAGTGAGAAACGGATGAAATTCTATCAGCGTCGTGTTTCTCGCAAACAGAAAGGCAGTGCCAACCGCCAGCGCGCCATTAATCAACTGAGTACATGATATTACTATTACTCAAGTTTTCTAACTTTTACATACTACATTTTGTCGTGCGGAATCTGGGATAAAAGGTTTGTGCTGTGAGAATCTTGCCCACGGGGGGGGTATCTCACCCTTGATGAAATCAACTGTATAATTATAGCAGTTTTCATGAACATAGAATACAGAGATTTTGGGCTGAAAGGCAGCTATGCAGAAGGCAGAAGGCAGAAGTTTTGTAGTCTACCTTTGTGAAAACCGCTATAATTCTCCCCTTCGATCAATATTTATTCAGTTGAAAGCGAGTTTATTACAGGAAAATTGCCAAAACTACTTTACTTATTTTGACTTTTTTCTTACTAAAAATGCAGCACATTCGACATGAGCAGTTTGAGGAAAAAAGTCTGCAGGTTGTACTTTACTCAACTCATATTTACCTGTCGAACATAAAAATTTCAAATCACGAGCCAAGGTAGGAGGTTTACAACTAATATAAACTATACGTTCAGGTAGAATTTCTAAAAGAGTTTCTAAAACAGAGCGATCGCAACCTTTTCTCGGCGGGTCTAACAAAACTACATCAGGCTTTACTTGCAACTCAGGTAGTAAATCTTCAACTTTTCCATCATGAAAAATGACATTTGTCAAGTGATTAGTTTCAGCATTCAACTGAGCCTGTTTTATAGCCATCGGTTGAACTTCTATACCAATGACTAGGCCCTTCCTAGCCCCCTGTAACAACTCCTCACCTGCTATTTCCATAGAGTCGCGACCGGGAACGCCCACTTGCTGCAAATATTTTGCTATAGGTAAAGTGAAAGTACCGATACCACAATAAGCATCAACAATAATCTCCCGTCCGTTCAAAGCCAACTCTTGAATAACTACCTCCATTAATTTTTCCGCAGTCTTTGTATTTACTTGGAAAAAAGTATCGGGGGTCAATTGAAATTTTAAACCACTAAACTCTTCGTACAGATACAACCGACCAGCAACACAAACAGTCTGTTGACCAAAAATAGTATTTGTTGCCTTGGAGTTGTAGTTCAAACAAACACCTACTAACCGAGAATAATTTTCTAGCCATTTTTGTGCTTGAGCTTCGATACCTGGTAATAATTCTTTTGTTTTTTCCTCCTCTCCATTTATAACCAAAGTCAACAATATTTCCCCTGTGTTATTACCTATCCTCAAAGATAAATGGCGTACAATACCTGTATGTTTTTGTTCATCATATATTTTCCAGCCTTGCCTAGTAATATCCTGTTTTACTTCTTTGAGTAAAGGGTTCAAACGTTCGTCTTGAATGGGACATTGATTCAGATTAATCACTTTATGGCTACCTTTTTGATAATAGCCAGCTTTAACTTGACCTGTAGTAGAAATACTTAAAGGATATGTAGCTTTGTTGCGATATCCAAAAGCTGCTGGAGATGCTAGAGTTGGATCTACTGCTGATAATGTTAGCCCCCCTATTCTCTTTAAAGCTTGAATAACTTGATTTTGTTTAACTTGAAGCTGATATTCATAACTAATATGCTGCCATTGACAACCACCGCATTTGTCTGCAACTATACAATAAGGCTTTATACGATATTTGGACGTTTCTAGGAGTTGGTGTAATTTCCCATAAGCATATTTTGGTTTGACCACTGTTAGACGGGCAACTAGGCGATCGCCCGGAACTGTATCAGGCACAAATATGACTTTTTGACCATAGCGACCTACTCCATCACCGCTATCTGTTAAGTCTGTGATAGTTATTTCTACAAGTTGACCTTGTTCACAAGGTAGTTTAGCTAGGTTTTGATTATTGATATTCACTCATTTCTTTTGTCTACAAAATTTTAGAGTCATGTATAACCGTACGAACTAAGCTGTAGAAAATCGTGACAGCTTAATATCTTGGTATTGGATTAACCAATACTGGCTGTACGGCACAGCTCACTATTCCCTCGGCAGTAGATGCCCCTGGGAATTTCTTATCTTATATTTGAAGACTACCATTAATATCAGCATTAATCACTTTACCAGTTGCACTCCTGAATAAACCACGTTTGACTCGTTTACCTACATACAATTCATGCTGACAGGGCAATTATAGGTCAAGTGCAGAAGTTTTACTGGTGTAACTTTCTTCAGTCTCAATCACTTTAATTCCTGCTAACACACACTTATAAGTTATCTGTTTTACTAGCTTAAAATGTGGTATTTGAGTAAAATTTTGGTTATTTTTTTTGCCGATGTTTGCACCTTGTTTCCAATTATCATTTTTGCCTATGACTACAGTACCAATATTATTTGTAGTTAAATACTCAACCACTAATTTACTGGTGTTATGCAGATAATTCTCCACAAAACGATTTCGGTGATAGGTTAACGCTTCAATCTTACGGCTAGTTTTTTTCTGGCCCTTGAGAACACTTTGATATTTAGCTTTTCGCTTGTTGTAAAGCTGATTGACGCTTTTTAGTGGCTTCCCATTAACAAGCAGAGGTTTCACACCAGGCTTGTTTGTAGCTAGAGCAACTAATCTATCAATCCCTAAATCTATTCCTGCTACATATGTAGACTCTATCCGTTGTTGTTCAGTTTTTTCATACACAACTTCAATTACATCGCAGCCAGTTGCAGGTACTATCCTCACTTCAACTACAGACTCAACCACTACAGGTATTTTGATATCACTCATAGATAAGTGACAAATACCGTCCTTTAGTGGTGCTTTATATACAGACTCTTTTGAGTAGATAACTACATTTCGGCCTTTGGTTTTGTCCTTATACTTTGGTATTTTGGGTTTACCTAGAAACTTTTGTGGATATTTTGACCATTCTTTTATAGCTTGAAAATAGCCACGCCAAGTTGCAACCAAGCATTTTATTATTTGTTTTGATACTTTAGTTGGTAATGCTCTGTAGGCATCGCTATCTTTGGTGGCGTGGTACAGTTTAGTTAAATCTAGACTTTTTCCGCACTTAAAAAAATGCTGACGACAATAATAGTTAGCCAGGTTGTACAAGTTTTTTGATTTAAAGGCTAACTCATCACACACCCGCCAATACTGATGTGTTCGGTTAATAATATGTCTGTCAACAAGTCTCATTTAACCGCTATAATTCATTAGAGTTATTACCTGTTTAATATTACAACACTTTTCTACAAATAGCAACTACTTTATACAATTTTCATTCAACAGTTAATCACCCTAATTATTGGCTGTCATATACGAAATTTTGTCGATCAACCCGGTTTCTGCGTAAATCCTGATCGAACTCATTTTACTTAGAGGCTGTTTGTAAAGAATTATGAAGTATTAGTAGCGATCGCTAAACGTTTTAGCATTAAACGAATCATGGAAATATATAGCAACCGCCAAGGCGGTTAGGACACTGCTTGCAGAACTGATTCAATCGCCGGAAAGCAAACAATCAAATCCTTTGAGCTGGTGACGAATGCGACTTTTAAGCCAAGACCAACATTTCTCTATGGGATTGAGGTCTGGTGAATAAGGAGGTAAATACAACAGTTGACAGCCAGCCCCTTGAATTAGTTGTTGAATCTTTTCACAAAGGTGGAAAGCAGCGTTATCCATGATCACTACTTGCCCTGGTTGAAGTGTAGGTAACAAAAAATTTTCGAGCCACATCTCAAAGACAATACGATTACACGAACCATCCACTGTAAAAGGTGCCATTAAATTTCCATTGCACAAAGCAGCAATCATGTTGATGCGCTCTTGACGCTTTCCCGATTTAAGTGAGTAGAATCGTTCTCCTTTTTGATTCCATCCATAATCATACTGCTGTTGGTTATTCATACCTGACTCATCTATATAAACCATTGATTTAGGGGAAAGCTTGAGTTTATTGGCTCAAGAATTCTTGTCTTTCCTTTTGATCCCTTTCTTGGTAGCCATAAGTTTTTTTTTCGAGTGAAGCCAATTTTTTTGAGTGCTCTTGAGATTGTGCGTTGACTGATGGGACTATCCCACAATTTGGCCATTTCTCCTTGGGTTTTGTCACCATGAACCTTGACAAATTCTCGAAATTTGTGCCAATCGGTGATTTGATGGTCATTACCGGGGGGTTGGTTTGGCCGAGGTTGATAGTCTCCAGTTTCAGCTTTCCGTTTCAGCCACAGGTCAATCGTGTTCCGGCTAATCCGGAACAGTTGACTCAATCACTTTTTTTCCAGCCATCAAGTTCAATGGCCTCTATCACTTTTTTTCTAAAATCGTAACTATAGGGTCGAGGCAAGGAAGAGCGATCGCATGACAGAATACTTTCTCTATTTTATGTCCTAATCGCCCTGGCTGTTGCTATAAACCAAAGCTTCGCTATTGTGAGGATGTTCTTCATAATATGCAAGAAAGTCTACGATTACGGCCGCGCCCTCGCAAAAGTCCTCTCTACCACCCAGCGTCTGGGCAACACTTGAAACCCTTTTTCAGTTCTGTTAACAATAGCTAATTTCCATCCACAAACCATTGCCACTGATTTCTCTAGTTTTCCTCTATAACCTTGATCTGCCCAAACAATTTTCAGATTCGGCGCATCATATTTAGCTTGAAGAAATACAGACTTAGCTCCTTCTCTATCCTGTATATTTGCAGTATGTACAACTACACTCAGTAACAACCCTTGAGTATCTACTAATATGTGTCGTTTTCTTCCTTTTACCTTTTTACCAGCATCATAACCTCTAATCCCCCTTTTTCAGTCGTTTTTACCGACTGTGAATCAATTATACCCTAGAAATGGCTCTTCAGTTCTTCCTTGTTTGATTCTGACTTTTCTTTCCTACGGAATGCTACGCAAACGTAACATATCATTGATTTCTTTCCATACTCCACTGCGTTGCCAACGATAAAAATAGGTAGCTACGGTTTGCCAAGGTGGTAAATCATGAGGAAGTGCCCCCCATGTACAGCCGTTGTGTACGAGGTAGAAAATACCATTAATAACTTCTCTTGTATCGACACTTCCAGACCTACCACCAGAATGGGGTGGAGGAATCAGCCGCCTTCAAATTTCCCACTGTTCATTGGTTAGGTCACGCTTGATAGTTTTTTCTTTCCATAGGAGGGAAAATCATGACAATTATCATTGTCTTATCTTTTGCGTTATGGCGATCGCTTTCCCTTACAAAACTTTACAAACAGTCTCTTAGGGCTTGCTGATTAAGTCTAAAAGCATTTATAGATAAAGCCAAAGTGCCTTTTTGGGGTAAAAAAAGTGCAAGCTAAAAGGAGGGTTTAGCTCAAAATTCTCACTTGCATGAGCTGACAGAGGCGGAAAAATCAACAGACAATTCTTCCGACTACCTACTCCTGAGGAGGAGACTCCTACCCTCATCAGGGCGACTTTTTCAGCAAGCCCTACTTAGGCTTAAATTTCATAGCCACGTTAATTGTGTGATTATCGTCTTGAGGTAGGTCTTCTTCCTAGCTGAGAGGGAGTTCTTCCTGTAATGTACCTAGACGGAGTTTTCCGAGCTGCAATAAGGTCAGCATAGCTAACTTGTGGTGGTCGCCGTAGTTTTATCAAATCATTCTTAATAGATGCAGACTTCTGAGGTAACTCCTTCTTGATCTTAGTTACGGCTTCAGAAATACTCGCTTGAATGTCACTATTGGGATCTTGAACTTTGAATGCATCACCTAACTTGTCAGCAATTTTCGTTAACCCTTCTTGTGTCGTATCATCATACTCTCCAGGCTTAAATTTAATTGATATAGCCGTAGAATTATCTTGATCTCCATGGTTAACTTTTTGAATGGTGAAATAACTTAAGCTCCTGTTGAAATGAGATGCCATAAAAGATCTGACAGGTTCTGGAAGATTGGTTGGTGGTATTATTTTATTGTCAGTTACTGTCTTCCATGGTTTTAACTCTGTCTCCACATTGAGTCGATTAAAGTAGCTTTTGAAAAGTCTAAATTTTGCCAACTAATAGGTCTACCAAGATAGTCGGTTTTCTGCATAACTGTTTTCTTTTCTTCATCGCACTTATCAATAGACTTGTCGCTTTATAACTTAAAAAAAAATCCCAAAAACCTTGTTCTGTAAGGATTGTAGCTATTGGATGGTAAAAATGCTGGGAATTATTGCTCTGTCTAGGTTAGAGTGATTTTTTTCCTTTATTTAGCGACAACTCTAATACCGATGCTACCGGACATGATATGACTTAGCTGTGTTGCTACTTTTTTGATAATACTGGCTGCACCATTACAGTCAGCATTAATAACTTGACCTTTTGCAGAACGATACAAGCCACAATTAACAAGCTTTCCTGATGGCTCCCACCTTTTCCTACGGAATGTTACGCAAACGGGTTTCGCACCAAATGTCGGCAGAAAATCATCCGATACTAAAACTAGCCTTACTCGTGTAACTATCCTCAGTCTCAACAAACTTAATCCCATACTGCTCAGATAATTCAGCTATCTTGGTTTTTAACTTGGCTGTAGGTATTTGAACAAACTGTTGGTTATTTTTTTGCCAATGTTAATACTATCTTTTTGGCGTTGATTCCACCCAAAAACTACTGTACCTATTTGATGCTCAATGCACCAGTTGATCACAAATCTAGCTGCTTTGTTCACATGATCACGCATCTGAAGGTTGCGCTTTTCAGTAATAGCTGCTAAGTTATCGTCCCAGTAGTCACCAGACTGGCCTGATTTTATTTCTGCGTTGTAGATTAATCGTACACAGCCCAAAGTTCTCCGCAACAGATTTTCCTGTTCTGGAGTTGGGTAAAACCTAAATTTGTACGCTTTTTCAACCATCTACAACTTACTAAAAACTTTTTATGCTTTAACATATTGTGTGTGAAACCACAACATTGATTGGCATTCCCATACGACGCTCCCGACAAGGAGAGCGCGGGTCTTCTGCCAACATTTAGATCAAAAGAACTTCCCATGCTTTTGAGCGACTACCTAAGAGATGGATTGTTGAACGCACTTTTGGTTGCTTGAATAGATTTCAACGTTTAAGCTCATATTATGAGGTGTATTCAGATGTAAGTGAAGCCATGATTTATGGCTCTTTAATTCACCTTATGGTTAGGCGACTAGCTAGCTAAGATTTACTTTATAAATCAGCTCTTAGCCATTAAATTAAAGGTAATAAAAATTCTTTTCTACCTTTGTTAATTCCTGACTCCGAATTCCTGAGTTCCTGCTACCTGCTTCCTGACTCCGAATTCCCGACTCCTGACTCCTGAGGACTGACTCCTGACTCCTGAGGACTGACTCCTAATTAATATCCGCTATTCAACAATACCAATAAATCTCTCAAATTAAATCCCTCAAATTTGATGACTGAGAAAGGTCGTAAATAGCTAAAATGAAATATAATTCTGAAATTTTTTGATAATTATGAGTGTAGTTAGCCAAGTTATTCTCAAAGCAGACGATGAATTACGTTATCCCAGTAGTGGGGAACTTCAAGCCATAAATACTTTTTTAAAAACAGGCGAGCAGCGCGTGCGTATTGCTAGCGTGCTTTCTGAAAATGAGAAAAGAATTGTAGACAAAGCTAGTCAAGAGTTGTGGCGCAGGCGTCCAGATTTTATTGCCCCTGGTGGTAATGCTTTTGGTCAACGGGAACGTGCTTTGTGCCTCCGGGATTATGGTTGGTACTTGCGTTTGATTACTTATGGGGTACTAGCTGGTGATAAAGATCCAATTGAAAGTATTGGTTTGATTGGTGTTCGGGAAATGTACAACTCATTGGGTGTACCAGTTCCTGGAATGGTAGAGTCAATCCGTTGTTTGAAGGAAGCTTCTCTTGCTTTACTTGATGATGAAGATGTTCAGGAAGCTGCTCCTTACTTTGACTATATCATTCAGGCTATGTCCTAAGTTTTTTTGTTTTTTGTAGCATGACTACCCATCTAAGGAATTCTTGGATGGGTTCAATTTTTAGAGTTTTGACTGATTAAAACTTCAACAAAAGTCAAAATAATCCCAACTTAAATTTATTCAATTATTTTGCATCACACCACCAGCGATCGCCACTAAAATTAATACCCCAAAAGCTAATCTATACCAAACAAATATCCATGTATCTTTAGTTTGTAAGTATCTAATCAACCAAGCAATTGCTACGTAAGAAAAAATTATTGCAGATATAATTCCAGCAATAGTAGGTGCTAAACCCACACCTCCAAAACCCTCATCCAATAGAGTCTTAAGTTCAACTAAACCTGCTAAAGTAATCGCTGGAAGACCCAATAAAAAAGAAAATTTTGCTGCTGTAGCCCTTTCTAACCCCATAAATAGGCCACCTGTAATAGTTGAGCCAGAGCGAGATACTCCGGGGACTAATGCCAATGCTTGAGCTAATCCCATGAGTATGCCATCTTTAATATCTAGTTGCTCAAAGTTACGTTTTCGACTGCCAATTTTCTCTGCTATTCCTAATAATAAAGCCATAACTATTGAAGCAATAGCGATCGCCACTGTACTGCGCAAGGCCGAGTTATCAAAATCTGGAATAAATATTTTGATTAGTAACCCAAAAAGTATTATTGGTATGCTTCCCAGTACTATTCCAACTGCCATTCGGAAATCTGGAGACTGGTAATCGGATGTCACTATAGATTTATATGCACCAATCACGATCTTTGTCAAATCCTGCCAAAAATACCAAACAACTGAAAAAATACTGCCCAATTGAATCACAGCGGTAAAAGCCACACCAGGATCTCCCCAACCCAGGGCAACAGGAACAATCTTGAGGTGAGCCGTACTACTAATAGGTAAAAATTCTGTTAATCCTTGCACCATTCCTAGAATAACTGCTTGAAAAATATTCATTTGTGATAGCTGCTCAGAGGTGGAAACTGGGTCCAAAGGCAATGATTGGCCTACTTTGTCGTCTAAAGATATAAAAATTAGGGCGCTGACAATAACAGCAAATAAGAATTTCATTAAGTAGGGTTTGAAGTAGAACTATTAATCGATTATAGCATCAGAAGTATCACCACTTTTTTGAGTTTTGAGGAGTGGAAACTCTTTATTTCATAGGATTTTTGTTTATTATTAACTCTTCCTAAAAAATCCCCTAGGAGGGGATAAAATACCTGTTATTATCAAAGATGCCCCTGGAGGGGATAATAAATGTGATATGTTAAATTAGATAAACTTAAGTAAAAAATATTAAAAATATCTTGTTGAATAATACTTTGTTTGCTAAAGTCACAATGCTTTACCCAGAAAAATTTGGGACAAATTTATTTTTCGGCGTTGCTGAAAAAATTAGAATCAGCCAAAAATGGGCTGTGTTTTGTACTGCCATATTTCTAGTGTCAGTGCCAGTCTTTTTTCAAGCTCCAATGGTACGTCAACTACCTTGGTTAAGTTTGGCTATGACAGGCTTTTGGTTATGGCTAAGTTTAAAACTACTTAAAGATAGAGATACCCATATATGGGGCGATCTATTATTGGGATTTACTTGGAGTTGGTTCACAGGATCAATATACTGGGGTTGGCTACGACAGGAACCACTCCTCCATTTACCAGTTGAGGCGATATGTGTACCTTTTGCTTTATGGTGTTTGGCGCACAAAAGAGAAATGATAGGTAACTGTTTTTACCTTGGTTCTCTACTAGGTACAGCAGTTACAGATGGATACTTCTACATAACTGGTCTTATTCCTTATTGGCGACGATTAATGATAGTTGAACCAGATATGGCCTTAGAAGTATTCCAAGATGCTTTAACTCAAGTACGTACTTCCTGGGGAATAATTTGGATATTTGTTTTGGTGGGAATTCTATTGCTTTTTGGTCTTGTACCTTTGCAATCAAGCAAGTTATACTTTTGGACCTTTGGAGCAGCAGTATTAAGTACAATTTTAGTGGACAGTCTATTTCTATTAGCTGCTTGTTTAGCCTAATACTAAGTAATATAGTCAGAGGGGGTGCAGTAGAAGAAGAAATTGGTAATAATCCTCTAGAAACCTATGCTATTTTAGGGACAATCAGTTGATTAGTGATATATTAATGCTGACCAAAAGAGAATTCACACAAGTTTAGAGCTTGTGTTACCATGAGTGCCACTGTCGTGACTTTGCAACCTCCTCATATGATCCTTCGTACCGAAGCAGGCGATCGCTACCTACCTCTAGTAGGAAATAATTGTTGGACTATTGGTAGAGGTAGAGATAACACTTTTGTCCTGACTGATAGATGGATATCCCGCAACCATGCCATGATACAACAGATGGACAAAGGAGATTTTTATCTGATTGACTTAGGCAGTCGTAATGGTTCTTTTGTAAATAGTCGTCGTGTGAGTATTCCTGTAATTTTAAAGGATTCTGATCGCTTAGTATTTGGTCAAACAGAACTACAATTTAATTGTCCAGACATAGTAATGGACAAACAGTCGGGTATAGATGGTGATTCTCAAGATTTTACAGCTACCTTGCATGTTCGTCGCCTAATATCAGTGATGGTAATGGATATCCGAGATTTTACAGTACTGACTAGAAAACTGGACGAGAGAGTATTGTCTGAAGTTATTGGTAGTTGGTTTCGGCAGGCAGGGGATATTATCAGGAAGAATGGAAGTTGGGTGGATAAATATATTGGTGATGCGATTATGGCAGTTTGGTTTCATGGAGCTGAGGGAGTTAGTAGTGCAGAAATGATTCGTATTTTTCAAGCTCTCAAAGATTTATATGAAGTAACAAGAGAACTAAGTAAAATCTACCCTTTACCGTTTCCTTTAAGAGTAGGAGCAGGAATAAATACAGGTTATGCAATGGTGAGTAATGCTGGTAGTAGTGAACGCTCGGATTATACTGCTTTGGGAGATACTGTAAATGCAGCATTTCGCCTAGAATCATCTACTAAAGAAATTGGTATGGATATTGCTTTGGGAGAAGGTACTTATCAGTATATTTGCGATTTAGAAAATGTGCATCAAATATTTAAGCAGTATCAAGTAAATCTGAAAGGCTATGATAGTTCAACTATTACTTATGGTGGTACTTTTAATAATCTCAATACTTTTTTGGGCAAAAAATTGTTCTCTGCAAAAAATCAAAATTTGTTTTAGATCAAATCAACTATAACTTTTTACAGATCGTAACTACATGGTTTTTCAATCCGTATAAGTAAGTCGGTGAAAAAAAAACCAAAGTATGTAAAGAAATTTTAAGCAGTTTGATTTGAGTAAAATTTAAAACGTTCTGTATTGTAGTTTCCCTTTTCTTTTTCTGCCCTAGCTTGAATACCGTCAATTACTGCATAAGCAAGATCTAACTCGTCATCAAACATTTGAGCTGATCATTCATCTTTTTTGAGATGCTTCCATTCCAGCTCAATTGGGTTTATTTCTGAGCAATACTTAGGTAAAAAGAATATATACAAGCCCAGGCTTTCCCATTTTGACCATAATTCCTGTACCTCTCGACATCGATGTATTGGTCCGTTATCCTGAATAATTATCCTAATACGCCCAGTTTTTGAAGTTTCTTCAGCTTCATGTTCCATGATTTTGATGTCAGAGTTGCGGTCAACACCCCCTATGACTAAACCGTAAACAAAACTGATTAAAGGTTGAAGAAAGCCAATAATGCTTAGTCTACGACCACGACGTTTTGTTTGCTCTAGGCGTTTTTGTTCCCCTTTAAAGTAGTAGGTATAACTTGGTTCACTCCACATACAAAACCCAGACTCGTCTAAGTACTTGAGGTCTATTTCTCCTGTGGCCGCAGCCAATTGCAGCATATCTAAGTCCGCTTGCTTTATTTGTTTGACTCTTGGATCTTGTTTGTATTTATGACTTTTTCTGGCCCGCTTCCAAATGACCCCCTTTTTTTGAGTATCCGACTTAATCTATCAGGACTCAATTTAATTGCGCGATCGCTTTCTAATTTCTCTGCTAACTGATGACTGTTGTATGTGCGTGGCTCCTGGGTGAGGCATTGTTCCAAAAATTCCATATCACCTTCAGTCCACCTCCGTTTTCAACCCCGACCTTGGGAGTCCCAAAGCCCTTTTACGCCTAATTTTTGCCATTTGTGTCAAACCTCTGTGACTGTTTGTTTAGCCCAATGAAAATGAGCTGCTATTTTTTCTACATACCACCCATGTGCATTTAATCTAATCACTTCTGCCCGGTCTTTGACTTTCTGTGGTACATCCGCTGTTCTCAACTTCAGCAGACTTTGGTCTTGCTCAGGAGTGAGAAATACCCTTAAACGAGCCCCCATGTGTAAATTTCCTCACTCATTATAGATATATTATTCATATTTACTTATCTTTACATAGTTTGGTTTATTTATACCAACTTACTTAGTTACGATCTGTCAAGCAAAAGCTTAGATTGTAGATGTGCCAAGTGTATAAACTCAAGAAAAAACTTTGTATAGCGCTGTGCGCAGGCAACAGCTCCGGAAAGCAACAGCTCCGGAAGGGGGAATAAAAAGCTGATAATATAAGACTTTTAGCTATTGGACACCTCCTGTGATTTGTAAATATGCCAGCGCACATTGCTATAGTTTAATATCCCATGAGACTTCTGACGATGGGACATATTAGCTGATCGTTAACATCAAAAGGCTTGGAATTAACTTCAATACAGCATGATAAGATAACTGAGAGAAAAAGCAAAAGTAGCTGTATGGTACACTCAACCTTCTATAACAATGGTGATTTAGCTGCTGCAAAAGTAATTGAAAATAGAGGGTTAATAACTGTAGGGCGCACTGTCAAAGAAAAGCGCACCGCTTGCGAGTCAACGGTTTCTGATGCGTAAAGACGGAGCAAGAAAGTTTGTGGAGATGGTAGTAGCGGGAGTACCACTCAACTTGTTTGATTTGTTACCTACTCCGAGAATCTGTGTTTCGCTCCGCGACATTAAATGCGTAGCGTTGCGTCAGCAAAACAAGAATACCCCGTTATAATCTTTGATTTAACGGCGGGAGTGTCAAAAAAAAGGTTAGTTTAAGCTGTAGAACCTGATAAGGTATAGTGAATATGGCTTAATAGTCTATGACTAAATTTGTCTTGTTGGACAAAAACATATCTCCCAAAGTTTCTATAGGATTAGAGGAAGGAAGAGATAATTTGCGAGACGTTTAAGCAGTGGAAACCGACAAGTAGAAAAATTATTTTCATAGACTTTCTGAGTCTGGAGAATAGTAAACTGTATCATGCAGTCGTTACTTGATTAACCCACTAACAATTAAGTAAACTGTTTAAATTTCTACAGTTTAATTTTTACCGTTAGGTACTTAAAAAACTGTGTATATCAATAAAGATGAGGAGAAATAGAATAATGAAACAAATAGGCTTACTGCTAGCAATATTAGGGTTATGTCTAGGTTGTGTAGGATTAATGCCATACCATCAAGCTTATGCAGGTAACTTAAGTTTAACTGTATGGCCTTCAACGTCAATTCTAGCAGTAGAATCTGGAAGAGTTAACAAGGCAGACAGAAAATTAGGAGAGATTGGAGAGAAGCTCGATCTTAACAATAGTCCTTTACGAAGCTTTCGGAAATACCGGGGAATGTTCCCAACTATAGCTGCGAAGATAGTAGATAATGCTCCTTACAAAAAAGTAGAGGATGTACTAGAAATTCCCGATCTAACTGAAAGACAGAAAAAGCTTTTACAAGCTAACCTTGAAAATTTTACAGTGACTCCACCTGCTGATGTATATATTGAAGGTGACTATAGATTGAATACTGGTTCATACGACTAAGATTGGCATAAATTAAACTTTCAGATATTAGTCAATTTTCAATGCTGCTATTTAATACTTGAGTACTTAATAAAATCTTGGGAATTACCAATTGATTGTTGAAGTTAAGTATTAGAAACTCTACGGGTTAAAACCGTATTTATTCTACTTGTGTCGGTGTTGGGAAATCAAAGAAGTTTAAATTAGGTGAATTTATATCTAATTTAAGCTTCTTATTAAGTTGAAGGTGATACATAATGTCCTACAATTATACAGCAAAATCATTACTGAAGTAGATAGGATAGATAATCATGCTTATAATAAAAACACAGGGTTCGCTGATCATCTGCTATACAAACAGCGATTCCAAATGCGAATTGAAGATCCCCAAGGAGTTGAGCTATGGGTAACATCAGGAGTATGTCAATTGCTTCAAGTTTCTAGAGTTTAGTTTTCACATTCAACAATTAATAATTAACAATTAACAGTTATCTCTTCTTAAAAAGAAATATCAATGACTTTTCTCCTTAAAATTTAAAAGGATAGACTTCAAAGCTGAAATTATTAATTTTTCGGTAAACTAATATTAGTTTTGATAAAATGCCTGATATACTTATTAACCTCAGCGATTAGTTCTTAAATTTATTGTTTTCAGACTAACTGATATTATCGATGCGTTTTAGAGATAAATTGAAAAAATTACGACATGAATTATTAAACTTAATTAACCCTAAAGTTTTAATCACGACCAGAAATAAACATAGTAGATTAACCCTATAGATAGCTATTTAGTATTTAAATGAAAAAGAGGTAATATTAGAGCTGATTTATCAAGTAAATATTAAGAGGCTGAATTCCTTGGAAGACAAGGGTTTTGGGAGTTATAGCCCAAGATGCCGAAATCCCTGAAAGTTAGATTACATAAAGATTTTAGCTAAGTTTACAAATCAGCTCTTAGAACGCCCCTCCACCTTTTTTACTGTCTCCAGATGTACCATTATTGTCTGGTGTATATTTTGCAAGAATAGATGATTTTAAAAAATAGGTATCAACATCTGTGTAAGTCTGATTAGAGCTATAGTAATTAATACCAATACTGGTTCCCACTGGTACAATATGGTCTTCTAATTTAAAAGTTTGATTAATTGTGTTGCGAATTTTGTCAGCCACTCTGGAAGCTCCTATTTGTCCTGGAATACCTGGTAAAATCACAGTAAACTCATCACCTCCAAGTCGGGAAACTGTATCACTTCCTCTTCAGCACCCTGGCAATCTTTGTGCTACTAATTTTAATAATAAGTCTCCTATATGATGACCCAGGGTATCATTAACAGCTTTAAATCCGTTGAGGTCTAGAAATAGTAGACCAACCATTTGTTCATTCACATTTGCCCACTCAATAGCTTGACTTAAACCCTCATAAAATTGCTTACGATTAGGTAATCCTCTGAGGGGATCGTGATTAGCTTGATGATGTAAAGAATCTCCTAAAAGCTTTAGTTTATCATTATCAATCTTTAGTCTTGTTGCTGTTTCCTTCAGGTTTTCCTCCATTTTTTTTCATTCGGTAATATCTCTAATTAGGGTTTGCTGAAAAAGTATGAGTGGTAGGGGTAGGAGACAGGAGACAGGAGACAGGAGACAGGAGACAGGAGAAATTGGAATTTATAGGAGGTAGGAGCGGGCGTTTTGTAAGAATGATTTTTCTGCCCAACTATGCGCCTAAAATACGCTCCATGCATGAGCATAAAGAGGTGAAAAATTTGCACTGCAATTCGACTCCAAAAATTCTTTAGTCTTTATATGTCAATGCTTTTAGATTTAATCAGCAAGCCCTAATTACTCCTACTAAAAATAGATTTCCTGTGGCATCTTGATGAAGAGTTCTTTTCGTAGCAACTATGTGAGTAATTCCACGGTAATCTGTACAATATTCTTCATTTTCTTGCTGTTGATTAGTTTGAAATACTAACTCATCTTGTTACCAAAATATATTAGCTTCATTTTGAGCAAATAATTCGTAATCTGTTTTGATGAGTATATCGTCTACAGAATAACCGAGAAATTTACCATAAGCTTCATTCAAAACAATGCGACGATGATATTTATCCTTGACAAATATAGGGTCAGGAATTGCATTAATAACTGACTGTAGAAATCACATCTTAACTACATTAAGTCGGAACATTTTATTAGTGTCTAGATTCACGGCAAAAGGTAAATCTTTATCATCATTAAATATCAATATAAATATAGGTCAAAAAACTCCATAGGTTGAGCACACCAAATATTTCAGTATAGAGACTAATTAAGACTTCTGAATCATGATCATTAAGGCCAACTATTGTGGTACATATTTAATAAATCATCAAGTATATGATGTGGCTAATGTTTTCGCTCCTTCTCTTGTCACCCACACAAAGGCACAAAGTTAAAAATATTAACTTTTAACTGATAATTTGTAAGAGATGACTGATAATTTAATTATAGTGTCATAGACTCTTTAGTACACTTATGGTGGCGATCGCCACCATAACTTCACTTGACCACTGCTTTAATCCATAGGTTAGAGTTTCGGTGAACCATAATTTACATTTATATTTTTGATTCCTAATTTTTTAGAGGAGAAGGCCAATTTTTAGTTTCTTTTTGCCAATTTTCATTATCTTGTCTCTGATTCGATAAACTTCGCTGAGTAGCTTCCACAAACTGACTCACGCGAATAGGATCTATCGGTTGGTCTATTTGGCCATGTCGCTTCAGCGAGCTAGATACAATAACACCATCTACAGCTGGCATCAAGGTAGAAATATTGTTCCAGTTAGCGCCACTGCCGATAAATATAGGTGTATCTGATGCTGCTGCACTAGCTAATTTTAAATCTTCCAAGGTAGGGGGACTTCCAGTAGTCCAACCGGAGAGAATTATTCCATCAGCTAGACCACGTTCAATTGTTTCTTGGACAACTGTAGTTAAATTGGGTTCACCCAATGGTTGGGCGTGTTTGACTAGAACATCTGCAAAGATTTTGACATCACTACCCAATTCTCGACGATAGCGTAAAAGTTGATGTGCTTTTCCTTCAATTAACCCTTGATCCGTAGACATAACTCCAGTTAGGACATTAACACGAATAAATTGGGCCTGCACACAGGAAGCGATCGCCATCGCACTTTGGCCATCATTACGCAAAACGTTGATTCCAATTGGTAGGGAAACCAAGTTCATAATCTTTTGTACTAATAATGTCATGGCACTAACTACGGCCGGGTCAACTTGGTCTTTGACAAAAGGAGCATCAAAAAAGTTTTCTACGATAATGCCATCTACACCACCTGATGCAAGGGCTGTGGCTTCTCTTTCTGCTCTACTAATAATAGCTTGGAGGTCGCCTCCCCAACGGGGTGAGGTTGGCAGAGGCTGTAAATGTACTACCCCAATGATTGGATGTCTGGTTTTAAATATTTGCTTTAAGTCCACGGGTTTACCTGAAACCACGGTTATTTGGCAATAACATAACAGAATTTACATGAGAAATTATGGCCTAGAATATATCTATTATCTAGACTCTGCTACTATATTGTCAATTTTTGGTCATCATCATTTTAAAGCTTTATCTGCAATGGTATCTCTGGAAGGTATGTATGAGTATTTGTAGGGTGGTTTGGTAGGCTAATTTTACAGAACTTAGAGGATAGGTTTTAGGGGCTGGGGGTTAGGGTGAAAATAAGATAAAAATGTGCCTTCTCGCTTCATTTTCAGATTCTTTGTTTTAGCGTTTATTTATGTCCACTTACTAACTTAAAGAGAACTTACGAATTTTTCAGTTGTTAACATTATGAATAATCTGGCAATATAGTTTTTTTGCATAAGTACCATAAAAATTTGATTTTTATGTATGATTTTTTAGTATTGATGATGTTTATACTTGAAATCTGATTAAATACTATCAACAGTCAAAAATTGCTAAGATGACTCCCGCTATAATCTGTGATTTAGCTATGAGAGTTTTAATAAATTAAATGCTTAGATTTGAGGGTTATTTTGATGAGGCATTGTGAGCTATAATTTATTCAATATGGGAAAGATAGATATAGCAATATGATTTAAGTGGTGAGATATTGAATACTTTTAGGGAACAGGAAACACCGGTTATGGGAGCAGAGAAGAAGAAAAAAATGAATACATAAGAATAAGATAAATGCTATATTGTATCCTTTTAAGGAATATCTAAATTCTCACATCTGATTCGGTGATTGCTATATCCATAATAAATTTAATTTTAGTTGTAATTTTTGTGGATTTTGGAACTTATAGGAGATTTTATTAGCAGAAATTTAAGCAATTTTTACTTGATTTTATTCATTATTTATTGAGTTAAAATATTTATAATTAGTAAATAATAATGTATGTAATTTATCAGCTCTGATTTATCTGGTAAATATTAAGATGATAAATGCTTTACAGTGTAAGGATTTTGCACTATAATATGCCTTTGGAGGCATAATTTTCTACAAACCTTACTAGAAATAGGTTTAAACTCACTTGATAAATTAGCTCTTTAAAAAAAATATTTATTAGCCTCAAGACTACAGACTAAATCATTGAAAATCAAATTGATTAATTAATTTAATTTAGATTAGTGAAAATTCTACTTATAATTTCAGCACTTATACTTGGGTTATTGGGGATCTTGGAAATAGGACTCCGAGTTATAGTGGGTTTTGGTAATCCTCTAACTTATATTGCAGATAATCAAATTGGTTATCTCTTAACACCAAATCAAAATGTTAGTCGCTTTGGAAATCGCATCAAAATCAATCAGTATTCTATGCGGTCAAAACCAATAGAAGAGTCAAAAGAAAATAATACATTGAGAATATTTCTCGTAGGAGATTCTGTAGCTAATGGTAATTGGTGGACTGACCAAAATAACACAGTTTCCGCAATTATAGAGAATTCTTTAAGTGAAAAATTAGGTAAAGATAAAATTGTTGAAGTTCTTAATGCTTCAGCTAATTCTTGGGGTCCGAGAAATGAATTGGCTTATTTAGAAAAGTTCGGTTTGTTTAATTCTCAAATAGTAATATTACTAATTAATACCGATGATTTATTTGCCAAAGCACCTAGTTCATCAGTGGTAGGAGTAGACCGGAATTATCCAGATAAAAAACCTCCTTCAGCTATTGCAGAATTGATAAATCGTTATTTTTTTAAGGCTCCAAAAGTTCCTGAAATTAAAGAAGAAGGCGACCGGGTTGGTTTTAATTTAGTAGCAATTAAAAAAATTTATGAATTGGCTAATTTAAACAATGCTAAATTCATTCTAGCAATGACTCCTTTACTACGGGAAGTAGGTGAACCTGGACCCCGTGATTATGAAATTAAAACTCGTAAACGTTTAGAAAAATTTACTCAGGCAGAGAATATTTTATATCTAGATTTACGACCTATCTTTAAATCTGTCTCAGAACCAGATAGTTTATATCGAGACCATATTCATTTAAGTCCTGAAGGTAATCTAGTTATTAGTGAAGTAATTAGTAAATCAATTCTAGAGCAGAATCAACTATAAAAATCTGTACAGAATTTGTCAGAAACTCAACACTGTAAATCATAAAGTCAGAAACTATTACCACTTTTCCCTAACCAGGAACTACTACATACTAAAAAAATAGTTTAGAGCAAAATTTTTGGAGTAATTATGTCTAACGAAATAGAATATAAAGAGATAAATAAATCTACTATTTCCTCTGATGAATCTTTCTCATCACAACAAAATTCAAGAGAGTTAGAATTATCAGAAAGAGTGGCTCGACTAGAAGAAAAATTAGACCAAGCACTAATGTTAATTTCTGATATTTACCGCTATGGCAAATTGAGAGATTTACTATCCGCAGGAAAATGGAAAGAAGCAGACCAAGAAACTGCAAAAGTCATGTTAGAAATATCTGGTCAAACTGACAAAGAAAAACTGACTCCTGATGATGTTATCAAATTTCCATGTAGCGTAATAAATTTAATAGATCAGCTCTGGACGAATTATAGTAAAGGTCATTTTGGCTTTAGTATACAAAAGAAAATTTATGAAAGTATGGGAGGAACTTATGATATTTCTAATATAGATATGAAACTTTTGAATAAGACTTGTGAACGACTGGGATTGCAGTTAAACAATAAATGGATACCTTATGAAAACCTTAATTTTAGTCTAGAAGCACCTAAAGGTTGTTTTCCTGTTGCTTGGTGGGATTCTCCTTATGGGGCTAAACTAGCAGTATACTTTTTAGCTCGCCTTAATTCCTGTAAAATTAATTGAATTTTTATGAATTTTTTTACTGTTAATAGTTGAAAAATAGTCAAAATTATGCTAGAAAAAAATTATATATACAAATTAATTTTATTTTAATTTCAATTATGGGGGTTAGTTAGTAATGGAAGAAAAAACAATTAATTTAAAGCTAGTAATATTTTCTGGCTTGATGATGGCTGTAATTGGCTCAGTAATTGGATTAGCTGCTGCAGAGATGAGTAAAAGTCGTTATCAATGTTGTAATTTTACAAGAATAGATAAAGGTTATAGCAGTGCAAAAGCACCTCGTGCTTATGCAACAATAGGTGCAATTATGGGATTTGTTATAGGGTCAATTCAAGAAACTGTAAGATCTCTGAAACCAGAAGATGAATAGTAAGCATTTCCTCCGGAATGCTGCGCAAACAGCTATCAGCTTTATTACCTTTAGTGAACAACTAAAACTCGTCGTTCTTGTGCTTCAATTCTCTGGTTAAAAATGTAGTAGAGCTTAAGCGAATGCTTGCTTGATTCATTAAAAATATCAGAGCTAACTGCTAATAGCTAAATGCTGAGGATGAGCAAGATTAAAAAAGTCAATATCTTGAATTATTTAAGAGCAATAAATGTAGTAGAAAAATATTAATTCTCAACTTTGGAAATTGTCTCAGTGGATAAAGAATTTTGCCAAGGGTCTAAAATATCTTTAAATAATGTTTCCTCTATCCAAGTTTTAGCTACTACTGTTAAAGGTAAAGCTAAAATTAGACCTAAAATTCCAAAAAATGTAGTGAAGAAAATTTGAGATGCTAGAGTAACAGCAGGTAAAAGAGAGACTTGTTTTGCCATAACAGTTGGACTTAACCAGTAACTTTCAAGATTCTGAATAATAATATATAAAATTCCTACCGCAGCTATTTTCCAAGGAGCATCTAAAAGAGCAATCATTATGGGAAAAACTACACTCATAGTCGGACCAATATTAGGAATAAAATTGAGTAAACCTGCCAGTAAAGCATGAGTCAGAACTAAATCAATTTGTAATATTAATAAACCAATACCACTGCAGGTCGCCACAAAAAGAGAGTTAATTACTATTCCACCAAACCAATTGCCTAAAGCTACCTCGCACTTTGATAGAATTTCATCTGCACGTCGCCGATAAAAAGAAGGAAATAAAAGTAATCCTACTCTTCGATAAGCTTGAGTATTAACTAAAAACATTATTGTTAATACAAATACGAAAAGTACCTGCAAGAATACTATAAAAGTATTAGAAAAAATCTTAAAAAAGTTGCTAAATAACTGAGTACCGAATGTTTGTGTTTGTACTAGCATATCAGTAGCAGTGGGTGGTGCTGGAAATAAATCGGGTCTTTGTCGATATAACTGTACAAGTTGAGAGCGAACTTCTGTAAATACATCAGGTATCAAGGCAACTAATTTTTCAAACTGGGTAATAAAAGGCGGTACAACTAGCAACAAAAATAGAAGCATAATTAATGTGGCTAAACTTAAAGTAGCAATTACAGCTAAGTTTCTTTTAATTCCCCATCTATAAAATTTCTGTACTAATCTATTCAAGGCAGTTGCTAAAACTATTGCAGCAAATACTAATAGTACAAGTTGTCTAATTTCCCAAAGGATATATAAGGAAATAAGTAAACTAAAAAAGCCTAACCATTGACCAAAATTCATATTTTTTTGTTTTGGAGTTGTTGGAGTTACGACTACTGTAACAATTTCAAGTTGAGGAATAAACCATTAAATTTTCTCCGTTGTTTGCTTTCCCCTTTTGTCTTCCAAATAAGTCTCTCAACTGTAAGCATTCAGCTATCAGCAGTCAGCTATCAGCAATTAGTAATAAATAATTACTTCTCAGATTTGCTCCTGAGACTTTGGCATTCAAGAATTAAGAATTAAGAATGCGCGAATTTAGAATTACCTCTCCTTGAAAAGAAGAGGATTGACGAACAGGAAAATTTTTATTTATTATCCCCGATCAAGGGGAGGCTTTAAACTACAATATTTCGGTAACTTTTTATTCTTTCTCAATTAAATATTGCTTTTAGTGAGCGATAAAAGCAATATTTAATTGAGAAACGAAAAATATTGTTACAAAAGTCAGCTCCAAAGTCTATATTTATCTAAACCTCGTCCTTAAACACAGGGTATTAGCGCTCATAGCTGATGGCTAATAGCTGAATGCTTACCTAAAATCTTATGGCTATATTAACAGAATATTTATAATTAACAGCCCTGTGTAAGAATAGAGTGGTTAGATTCAGAATAGTTGATCGATACTTTCAAACTTATCTCTAAATAGTAAATATTTTGATAATTTTCTTAACTTCCCACCCTGACATCAATTCTCAAAAGTCTTGCCATACCATTCTATAAGGTCTAAAGCCTTTCCTTTTAAGGAGGAAAAAGAAAAAAATAATTTTGGTTAATCCTCTCCTTAAAAGAAGAGGTAATTATTAATTATTAATTATTGAATCCCACCCTTTTGTCATACTAATTTTGAGGTGTAATCTAGATGAATTTATCAAAAAATCAAGTCTTATCATTGTCAATAATTTTACTTTCTTTCACAGTAAATGGATGTACTATCTCGAATAAAAAATTACCACCATCTCCTGAAGTAACTCAAGAGCAGCAACAAAAAGCATTAACTCCTGAAGAAATACACGAAAAAGTTTTAACAATTGACAGTCATATTGATTGGCCTTATCGTCAATTTTTAGATCCTGATTTTCAACCTAATATTAGACATCTACCAGGAAAACTAGGAAGTGGTCAATGGGATATTGTTAGGATGCAAGAAGGTGGATTAGATGCTGTCTTTATGTCAATATTTACTCCTCAAAAGGAACGCGATCGCCAAGGGCATGAACAGGCAAAAGCAAAAGCCATTAAAATGATTGAAATAACAAAAAAGATGGCAGAATAAAATTCAGATAAAGTTGAAATTGCCTTAAATCCAGAGGATGCTGAACGCCTGGATAAAATGGGGAAAATAGCAATATTTATGGGTATTGAAAATGGCTATCCAATTGGTAAAGATATTAGTAATGTGAAATTTTTCTACGACCAAGGTATTAGATATATAACAATAACTCATTCCAAAAACAATGAACTAGCGGATTCTTCTACCGATAAAAAACAAGAATGGAATGGGTTAAGTGACCTGGGAGAAAAAGTTGTCAAAGAAATGAATAGTTTGGGTATCATGGTCGATATTTATCACGTCCATGATGATACATTTTGGGATGTAATTAAGTTAACAAAAGCACCAGTCATCGCATCTCATTCTAGTGCTAGACAACTAGAAAATCATCCTCGCAATATGAGTGATGAAATGCTAAAAGCTGTTAAAGAGAATGGTGGGGTTGTACAAGTTTGTATTTTTGATACCTATATAAAAAAACTACCCCAGACAGCAGAAAGAGAAAAAGCAATGAAAACAATTGCCAAAGAAATAACTGCTTATTGGCAAGGAAAACTGAGTCAAGTAGAAATAGAAAAATTTAGAGAAAAATATGATCTAATTAATGATAAATATCCCAAAAATCAACCCACTGTTACTGATGTAGTAGACCATATAGATTATATGGTAAAAGTTATGGGTATTAATCATGTTGGCATTGGTTCAGATTTAGATGGCGGTGGTGGAGTTAGAGGAATGAATGATGTTTCAGAAATGCCAAATATTACAAAAGAATTAGTAGCACGGGGATATACTGAAGAGGATATTCAAAAAATTTGGGGTGGAAATTTAATGCGAGTTTTTAGTGAAGCGCAAAAAGTAGCGAGAGAAATTCAGAACCAAGAAATATCAGGAAAATAACTTTGTAAAATGATTGACTCAGAATTTTTCCAACTATGATTGAGCTTTTCTTTTCGGTTGTATCTGCTGTTTTTCCAGTAGGGTGTATAGTTTTAATTGGTTTTATATTTGGCAAAAATTTTTCCATTGATGAACCGACACTTTCCAAACTGGCTTTGTATGTTTTATTTCCGGCATTATTAACCGATATAATGTATCGGACTACTCTTAGTATTGAGTCAGCAACAGGAATATTTATAGCCTTTGGATTAACCTATCTTTTACTCTGTTTAATATCTTGGGGAATAGGAAGAAGATTAGGTTTTTCGGAGTCTCTACAAAAAAGTTTATTGGCGACTACAGCTTTACCTAATTCTGGAAATATGGGGTTACCTGTAACTTTATTTGCATTAGGAGAAGCGGGGTTAGAAAGAGCAGTAATTTATTTAATATCATGGAATATAATTGTGATGAGTACAATGCCTGCTATCCTCAAAGGGGGAGGGTTTCGGTCTGGTATTATTTTTACTTTTAAATTACCCATAATTTGGGGAATGATTTTAGGTGTAATTCTTAACTCATTTAATATTGAATTACCTCTAAAACTTGATGATGGTTTACATCTTTTGAGAGAAGCTGCAATTCCAGTTGCTTTATTATTGATGGGAATACAAATATCTAAGAATCGTTTTCAACCAGGTACTTATGACTTAAGTGCTAGTTTAATCCGTTTGTTAGGAGGAGCATTTGTTGCTTATTTAGTTGGTAAAATTCTGAATTTAGAAATGCTTGATTTACAAGTATTAGTCTTACAAAGTGCGATGCCAAGTGCCTTAACTTCTTTTTTAATAGTTAATGAATTTGGTGGGGATGCGACAAGAACTTCTAAGGTTGTGGTAGTATCAACCCTCTTATCTTTTTTAACTTTGCCTCTAGTATTGTGGGCTATTGGTGCAACATCTTGATGTTATGTTAATTATTAACTACAATCTTGTCAAAAGATCAAAATTATATTACCTAACTGTTAGGTGATTAGCTATTTTCAAGTTGTGATTTTATATCGTTGATATTATTGAAATGGTTTATATATTAACAAATTTATGTTATTGATACTTTCTACAACTCCTAACGTTCAAAAAGAGAGTTTATGGTATTAAACTCCCTTAAAAGTTTCTCCTTCCGAGCAATGTTTCAGCACCGATAAACATTAGTTTAGGTAATACCAATTTTCAAAAATAATGTTACGAATAGTAAGAGAGATAAAAAGACTTTACAGGATATTTTCCTTTGACAAAAAAGATTATTTATGACCTAAAAAATGGTATTAAAGCCATTCATTTGTATTTTTATTGGCAGTCCATTCTTTGATTTTATAACCTAAATTTTCAGCATTTTTTATCATACCAAAAGTTTTCAGTCCGTTAAGAATAGACTTGAATTTCAATGGTATTTCATTCTGATTTGCTTGTATATATTTTTGAATATCTTGCGACAACTGATTCTTTTCCAATTCATTAAGATTATCATTTAATGAAGAGAATGATTTAAGAGAAGCATCTTTCATTTTAGTCTGAGTGTCTGCATAATACTGCCTTACTTTTAGATTACTTTGTTCTTTTGAGAACTCTAACAAACTAGGATTATTTGTTAAAACCTCAAGCAAAATTTTACCTTGTTCCATAATTTTTGCAGACTGCTCTTGAATTATTTTATCTTTGACTGTTTCAAGTTTTGCTTGTTCTTTTTCTACTTCTTTTTCTGCACGATTACATTCTTCTTTTAGAGCTTTAGCTAAAGTTTCTATAATATTTTGTTGTTCCTTAAAATTAGTTTTAGCTTGGTTTAAAGATTCAATTGTAATCCGTACAGGTATATCGTAATGAGTTAGAGAACCCCGACATTAAATAAAATTATTGACGACTTATAAAAAAGTATTAAAGTAACTACTATTTTTCTTATTTTCATTATTTTTTTCAATACCTTTACAATAATCTTTAGCATCAATAAAACAAACAGGAAACTCATTAATATTGTGAGGATAAAGTGCTTTATTTAGGCTTTGACTATAGTTATCTTTTTGTTCAGAATATGTTCCCACCCCTTTCGACATTTTGTTCACAACCAAAATAATTTTCCACTGATAAAGTTTTTCAATAGATATTGTTACTGTTACCAAACTGCTACCAAAATTATACTATATCTAGTAGGAATATCTGAAAATTAATCTCAAGCGCTCAAATTTACTAGGCAAAAACTTAGTTCCCAGAAATATCTAGTGTAAAAATCTTCATTTTGCCTAAGTCCTTTTACAATTAGATTAATTAAAATTATATAGTCGCTCTATCAGAGTTTCCTTAATTTTTATATTAGCTGTGAGTAAATAGAATTATGAATTCTAGAAGTTTTCATTTAGGTAGACCACAGAAACTCTTGCTTAAAGGTAGAAGGTAGGAATTAAAAAGCAGAAGTTATGTATTTCATTAAAGTGAAAAGCGCTATAAGTTAAAGAAAATTTTAACCCTTAATATTCTGTCTCTCTAGAAGGATTTAAATTACTAAATACCTGACTCAGATTTTAGTCTAATTTTTTGTTTGACAATCACTCTATTCCTAACTTTGAAAAAATTTGGCATAATAAATTTGGCATAATTTTTCAGTAAACTGATGAAAAATTAAGACAGGTGAATTTATCCCCTGTCTTAACAATTTTTGCTTCCCAACGTTGACGTTTTTCATGTCACGGAGCAAAAAGAATCTACGCGACTTTAGTCTGTGGAGTGTCAGTTATTATCCATTCTAAACCCTGTTCTTTTTCTGACCAAGAAAAACATTTTACCTCTATATGAGTCATATTGCTAAAAATTTTATTACCAGCAATAGTCAATTTATTTACCCAAGCTGCATCACATACAACTGCTTTTTTATCAAAATCTTTCAGATGTCCTAGACCAAATTTTAAGTCTTCCCATAAAGCTTCCACAGATATTCCTTGAAAACTTTTAACTTCAACATAAACTCGTAATTTAGGTTGAGATTTTAATCTTTCCCCCACTAAATTTTTTATTTTTTCAATGTCACTTATTTCAATTTTGCCATCAATACTAAGACCAATGATATTCTGATTTGCTAGAGGTATAATTTCCATCATAGTAGTTTTCTCCTTCTGAGATACTTCTAATTTTAATCTGATATTTTTTGGTAGAGCTTCCTCAGATTTTTTATCCCTTTATACAGTGATTATGATTTTTCCATTTCCTCAATTTTTCCCTCTTAATTGAAGGGCATAAACCCGTATATTTTCCCAAAATAAATTGATCTACTCAGATTACTTAGTATATTGCTAAGTATTAAGTATTATTAGCTTTAACTAGCTATCAGCTATCAGCTATCATCCTAAAAATTTACGCAATTAGGTATCTGTTTGCGGAGCATTCCGGATCGAAACGCTTTTTAACTTTAAACTTGAAAGTAAAAGGCATCGACCTAATACTTACTCCTACCCTATAACCTAAATTTAACGCAAGTAGATTAAAACTGCCACCAAAGAAGTTTATTGGTTTACATTTATTAAAATAAGGGAGTATTTTTTTATCCCCTTGCTGAAGTATAGAATTTTTGGAAAGGCGAATCTTTGTTAGGAAAAGTTTTTATTTGTCAATCAAAACTGTTTGTAAAAATGCTTGCTTTTTATTCTCTCTGTAAACTGATGGAAGTGTTCAAGAATTTAGAATTAATAATTTAGAATTTAGAATTATTTCTTCTTATAAATAATATCATGTCCGGCTAATTAGTGATAAAAAATTTTCTCCTTCAACTCAAGTTCTTCTTCTTCCTTCTTCTTCCTTCTTCTTTCTTCCCTCCTGACTCGGTCCTTCCCCTCCTGGGAGGGGTTAGGGGTGGGTTGACTCCTGACTCCTCCGTCGTTATTTATTTATAACTGTTCAACCGGACATGATATAAGAGGATTGGATCAAAGGATTTTTTTTCTTCTCTTGGTCTGATGGATATGGCGAGGAGATCCGCTCTTGACAGAGCCGCTACTTCTTACAGAGGAGCTTTCCTATGGTCATGCTGCGCAAACGCTAACGCTAACACCATCCCACCCTTCGGGAAGCTGCGCTAACGACCGTTTTTTTCTCCATGAATGGAGAAGCTTTATACCTGAATTTTTCGGTAAAAAAAAATGGTTTGAGTTAGGTTAGTTAGGCAACGGAAAGTTTAAGCAAATATACAACTTTTTTTGTGAATAAGAAAAAACATTTACTGAGAATATAGGTAGTGGTGTATAAATAGTAATATCCTCAAAAAAGTCAAGTATTCAAGGAAAGACTATCTTTTTGAAAAGAATAATTTAGGTACTTTCTATTCCCTATTCCCTGTTCACTATTCGCCACCTCTACCCTAGTGCAGGATGGCGGAAATAACTAACCAGTTAAAAAAGGTTCAAAAGCTTGTACAATAACCTTTCTTCCCTTCTGCCTTCTGCCTCCTGCCTTCTGCCTTTTTGCACTAGATCGCTACATTTACAGGACTACCAAAATATCTAAGGTTTCTAGATGTACTTTGACTGATAACAAAGTTACGATTCAGGAGACTAACTGACGACTAAATAATTACAAGATATTAACTAAACTGTTGCTGATAAAAACGAGCATAAAGCATACCTTTTTCTAACAATTCTGAGTGAGTTCCTGATTCTAATATTTCACCATTTTCCATAACTAAAATTCGATTAGCACGACGTACAGTAGCTAGTCTATGAGCAATAATAAATACCGTTCTTCCTTGCATCAATCTTTCTAACGCTTCTTGTACTAAAAATTCAGATTCAGAGTCAAGAGAAGAAGTCGCTTCATCTAATATTAATATCTTCGGATTTTCTAGTATTGCACGAGCGATCGCTATTCTTTGTCTTTGCCCTCCAGATAAATTAATACCCCTTTCTCCTACCCAAGTTTGATAACCTTTTGAAAGCTTAGTAATAAACTGATGAGCATTAGCAACTTTAGCTGCCTTTTTTACTGCATCAATATTATAATTTAGCTGACCAAAAGCAATATTTTGCGAGATAGTTCCTGAAAATAAAATTACTTCTTGAGGTACAATTCCAATTTGTCTTCTCAGACTTGTAAGAGTAACATCCTTGATATTTATATCATCAATTAATATTTCCCCTGACTGAACATCATAAAATCTAGGTAACAAATTTGCCAGTGTAGTTTTACCTGCTCCAGAAGCTCCTACCAAAGCAATTATTTCTCCTGAATTTACCAACAAATTTAGATTCTTTAAAACCTTTTTTTCTGACTGATAATCAAAACATACATTTTTATATTCTACCTTTCCCACTACTGGAGGAAGAACAATAGCATCTAACTTTTCTGTAACTTGAGGTTGAATATTTAAAAGTTCAAAAATCCGGTCACAAGATGCTTCTCCTTGTTTAAACTCACTATAATTACTTGTTGTTAAAGAAATCGGATCGATTAACAAAGCCACACCTGTTAAATAACTAATAAAACCTTCTCCAGACAAGTTTCCTTCAGATATTTGCCACGCCCCCAAAAAAAACAAAAAAGCCACACTCATTGCTTCTAAAAAACCCACTACTACAAACTGGAGTGCTTTAACTTTTTCTGCCATATATTTTGCTTGTCGATTTTGTTCAGCTTCCACAGAAAATATAGCAATTTGATATTCCTCAGCAGCAAATGCTTGTACTATTCTAATACCATTAAATACCTCCGTTATTAAAGCTGATAAATTAGAAGTCCGATTTTGACTTTGGTGGGAAAAAGAAAGTAATAATTCTCCGAACCAACCTATTAATAATGCCATTAACGGTGCAACTACTAGAGTTACAACAGTTAATTGCCAGTTGAGATAAATCATGTAACCCAGCACAACTATCAACTGTAAAATACAAGGAACAAATTGGTGAAAAAATTTATTGACAACCTCTCCAGTACGGTCAATATCCTCTGTAAGTCGATAAGAAAGGTCTCCTGTTTTTGATTTTTCAAAGTAACTAATATTGAGTCTTTGTAAGTGAGAATAAACTTCTTTCCGCAAGTCTAAGGCAATAGTAAAAGCAGCTTTTGCCATGAAAGTATCTTGACCATACTGTACAGTTCCTTTGATCAGGAAAATAATAGCTGCAAGACCTGCTAGTTGAGCGATCGCCCCTACATCTCCCCTACCAATATGACCTGCCATTTCACCCAATAGCCATGCTAAAATCGGCCAGAAAATTGTAAAAGCCAATGTACAAGCTAATGCTTTTACAATGGTAGGCCAATGTTCATAGATATAGGGTAAGAGCTTCCAATAATTGGATCTAGGTTTCAAGAAATCAAACTTAATACTGTTTTTCAAAATATGAGATTTCTATATTAATTATAAAAAAACTTGCTTTTAGTTGTTTAGTCATGATAGAACCATTTTAAGTCAAGTCTGAGGCAAAATTTGGTCTAGCATATAAGTCCATTTATTCTGTTATGTGTAGAGGCAAGCTAAGTTTTTTGATAATTTGACTTGAATAATGTATTTTTTGTGATATTCTAGATATGCCAACGTAAAGCTTCTTGCAAGGGTTTTGGCATACCCAGGTTCGTGTATCTAGCAAACCCCAAAAATAACTCTTACGTCCTATGTATGGCCTAGCTTCAGAGGCTTATCAAGATGTAACTGTTATGCGGGATTTCATTTAATTTAACTAAACAGAGGAATTCATGGAAATATTAGCATTTTCCCATTTAGCTTTCAACGAAGAAGACTCTACTAACAAAGAGTTTACTGCTTGTGTAGATTTCAAAAAGCTATCTAGTGTTGGAGCAATGGGTTTATTATCTGCTGCTACTTTAGCTGTAGGAATGAATGTAACTGCTGATTCTGCCTCCGCTTATTACGGTGGTGGTAGCTATGGTCGTTATGGTGGCTATGGTGCCTACGGTAGTTCTGGTCGTTATGGTAGCTATGGTCGTAGCTCTGGCCATTATTATAAGAAAGTTGTTAGTCGTTCCTACAGCCGTTCCTATGGTAGCTATGGTGGCTACGGTCGCTATGGTCGTTATGGTGGTTATGGTGGCTACGGTAGTAGTTACGGTGGTGGCTATGGTGGTGATTGCTACTAAGTTTTTAATCGCCTAAGAGTCCACAATTATCTGAAAATTGTGGACTTTTAAATTTTTTTGAATATTCTGCATAAATAATCTACCTAACATGGTAGCTTAGTAATGCAACCAGGGAAATCATCAGATTTCCTTGGTTGTTAACAGCCTAAATTAAGGCTCTACCAAAATTAAATTTCCTTTTTTTGAGTGTCGCACTGCAAAAGAAACCCAAAACGCTATAAGGCAAGTTGGTAAGGCACTTATAAAAAAAAGTTGTAAAACATTACTCATCAGAGGAGTTATGGAAACACTAGCATATTCCCATCTAGCTACTGCCGAAGAAAGTTCTATAGTTGAGCCTACCTTTGAAGGAGTGAACTGGAAAAAGTTCTCTACATTAGGTATGATGAGTCTTCTATCAGCTGCTACTATTCTAGGTGCTATTAGCGCGACTGCTAATTCTGCTGCTGCATGTCACTATAAGAACCCTTGCAGTGGTTATGGTCACGCTCGCCATTATGGCAAAGGTTATTATCGTCCCAAGTATCGTCATGCTTCTTATAAGGGACATCGCCGTCATCGTGGATATTATTTGAGCCATGGTAGTCGTGGACATCAAGTATCCAAGTTGCAACACCAATTAGGAATGATGGGCTATTTTCATCATCATCGTGCAACTGGCTATTTTGGGCCTAAGACTAAATATGCAGTTAAAGCATTCCAACGCGATCATGGCTTAAGGCCAGATGGAATTGTTGGACGTCACACTAGAGCAGCTTTAGGTTTCTATTAAAAATAAAATTTAGCTTCATTGCTAATGGTGATGAGGGTAAAAAATGAGTAGGTGGAGTTATCGCCAATTTTAAGTCTATGGAAAGAATAAGGTTACAGACTGCGGTCAGTGGTTCTCATGGAAACAGGGAGCTAACTCCACAGCTGCTCATATGCTTTTGGGTAAGTTTGGGTAAGTTTAGTAGAACGGTTACTCAAATAATAAAACATCAGAGCTTTTAACCTCAAAGCATTTCAAGATTAATAGTTAATTCCAGGAGCAATACTCCAAACCAATTGCTCCTGTTCATCTAAATATAAGTATCCCTAAAATACCCAATCTCATATATCAAAAGTATTTAGTTGTTTCACCCAGAAACTGTAATACTAACCAATAGAATCTTAACAGAAAGCTTGGAACCTAATATAAAGCTCTGAAAATGATTAAGGTTATTGATAATCTGGCTGATTGATAATTTGAGTATAAAGCCTCCTCCTAGAAAGCTCCTAGAAGAGAGAGTTGATGTTTACTCCAAAAATCGAAAGTGATCGAGGTATTTAACCGCTCTAAACACCTAGCTATCTAGCCAATAAACTGACCTTGAAAACTATAGTGAATTTTCATCAGCTAATATTCATAGTTTTTTGCCAAGGTGGAGAGGCAGTATATTTACCATAAAATAGACTAAATTTCCAAAAAGATTTCAGCCAATAGAGAATAATTTGCTTGAGATGTTGGAATAGTGTTTGGTATTGATTGACATGAAATGTAGGAGTTCTTAACATATTTCCTACTCCCCTATTTTATAAAGATAACTCTATATAATTATTGTAATCTCCTGACTAATCATTTAGGTTAGTCCTCTTAATTAAAGTTAATAAATAATAAATTAAAATTTAAAGAAAGCAGATTTTTCTCATTGAAGGTAAAATCTGGTTTTTAATTTACCGAAAAATTCAGTCTAAAGCCTTGCTCTTAAGCAGCCAATTTTATGTTATGGCAGGGAATAAGGAATAGTGAGAAAAATATTTCCCTGTCTAAGGTTCATTGTTAGTCTATGTCCTAACTAACTCATTCCTTGCTATAAGTGGACTAAATCTTGGCGTACCCTTGCGGAGCGCAAACCAAGAATCCTGCTTTCAGAAGAATCTCCTTATCTGACTACCAGAAAGTATATCAATTTCGTAGAACTAAAACAGGACAATGAGAATACCTGACAATTCGTTCAGCAACCGATCCTAGTAAAAATCGACCAAGACCACTATTTCCTTGGGAGGGAATGACAATCAACTCTGCTTTTTTTTCCTGAGCATAGTCCAAAATTTCTGAGCTAGGAGTTCCGATCGCCACACGAAAATTAACACCTTCATATTTAGCACCTTGAATCCGTTCGTGAAATACCTTTTCGATGTGCTGTTTGCGACTCTGGTCATCTACAGTATGCCACCTTACTCCTGGTTCAGCAGGATTAAGACGAGGTAATACATGAAGAATCCATAAATAAGAAGGATCTCGAATAAATTCTAGAGCTACATCGATCGCCTCAACAGATTCATCGGAAAAATCTATGGGCACAAGTACGGAATTTTTGGAAAATATATTCATTATATTTATGATGGATAAACTGAAGAATGTTATATAGCAGGGAACAGGCAACAGGCAACAGTGGGAAAAACATTGCCTAGTCTAAAACTCATCATTAGCATTGGACTTATACCATTTCTAAATAGTAATGCTATGTTTGATTACCATCTCCCCTACTCCCCTACTCCCTTACTCCCCTACTCTCCTACTCCCCACTTAGCAGGTCTTATCTCTCCTTGACTAAGACGACCCATATAATTTTGTAAATCCTTTGCTACTTGAGCGGATAAAAAATAGCCTCCCAAGATATTAGGAAAAGCCATCGAAATCAGAGTCGCATCACTAAAATCAATTACTGAAGAAGGGTTTGATACCGAACCAACAAAAGCAGCAACCAAAAACAAGATTTTGTAAATAATCAACCCTCTACCACCAGACAAATAATCCCAACAACGTTCGCCGTAGTAACTCCAAGAAATCATCGTGGAAAAGGCAAAACAGAAAACAGCGATCGCTAATAAAATGGGAAACCATGCCAAAACAGTACCAAAAGCAGCTGAAGTTAACTCTGCACCTTTCTTAGCTTCGCGCAAAGCAGCAAACTCATCTGCAATATATACCTTAGTAATCACAATTACCAAAGCAGTCATATTACATACCACAATAGTATCAATAAACGGCTCCAACAGTGCTACTAAACCCTCACGAATAGGTTCATCAGTTTTGGCCGCAGAGTGAGCGATCGCTGCCGAACCCACACCAGCTTCATTAGAAAAAGCGGAACGCTGAAAACCTTGAATAATTACGCCAATAATACCACCCTCTACTGCCTTGGGAACAAAAGCACCAGAGATAATAGTAGCGATCGCCCCAGGAATTTCTGTAATATTAACCAACAGAATAAATAAGGAAGCCAAAACATATAGCAAACACATCAAAGGTACAAGAGTACCTGCCACCATACCAATGCGTTGAATTCCACCAATAATTACTAATCCAACTAAAACTACCAGCACCAAACCATAACCCCAACTAGGCAAACCTGGCAATACATTAGCAACTGCACCGTAAGACTGATTGGCCTGGAACATATTAGCGCCACCGAAAGCAGCAGAAATGCACAAAATAGAGAATAGTACAGCTAACACCCGGCCAAAAGTCCTCTGTCCCATTTCTGCTAAACCTGCGGACAAATAACGCATTGGGCCACCAGAGATAGTACCGTCTGGTTGAACAATGCGATATTTTTGAGCCAAAGTACATTCCACAAATTTACTGGTCATGCCAAAAAAACCAGCAATTGTCATCCAGAATGCTGCACCAGGGCCACCGATACTCACAGCTACAGCTACACCTGCGATATTACCCAATCCTACTGTTCCAGACAATGCTGTTGCTAAAGCTTGAAAGTGAGAAACTTCTCCTTGGTCATTGGGGTCGTCATATTTTCCACGGACGATATCAATAGCGTGTTTAAAGGCTCGAATATTAATAAATTGCATTCGGATGGTGAAAAATATTGCACCTATAAGTAGCCATAAAACTATGAAGGGAAAGCCGCCGATTTTAAAGAAAAGAATACTAAATATTACACCTACGAAACTTGAAAAGGTTCGATCGATGGTTTGAATAAAAGTCTGTCCTGTTTCAGGTTCTTGGGCTAAGGCAACAGTTGGTATTAATAGAAATAGGAGTATATATAGCCAAGTTTGTCTTTTCATATTTTAATTTTACCTACTAATCATTTTTGTTGAATTAGACATTTATACCATTAATTTATAAATATTTCAGGCATATAGCATATAGAGGTCTGATTTTAGTCATACATAAAACATCTTGAAATTGGGAAATAGGGATAGGGAACAATTAATAATTAATAATTAATAATTAACAATTACCTCTTCTTTTCAAGGAGAGGATTGACGCGGAGTGTGAAAATTTTTTCTTTTTTCTTGGTCGATGGTCGGACAGCGAGGAGACCCGCTCTTGATAGAGTCACTGCCTCTTTCCTCCGGAGGAGGAGCTTTCCTATGGTCATGCTGCGCAAACGCTAACGCTTTACATGTTGCGGAGCAAAACGCCATCCCACCCTTAGGGAAGCTCCGAAGATCGACCGCTTTTCTTCTTTAAAGGAGAGGCTTTAAACCTTAATTATTCGGTAAGAGATTTTTTTGAGGAACAAGACTACGAAAAATGATTTATTTTGTGAATTTTACAACTCTATTGTTGTTCGATAAAATGGTTAAATAAAATGCTTATTTATTTTTCACATAATATATATTAATACTACTATATATAAGTAGGCAAGCCTTAATTAAAGGCAAAATAGAGAAGTAGTAAAAATTAACGCTCATAATTATTCCAGCTAGATTAAAAATTAATCTCATAGAGTCAGAATACCAAGAAATATTGAATTTTAGTCACGCTCTAAATGTTCTATTCTATGACGGATTAAATTAACAAATTACTAATTGGAAAATTACACTTAATTTGTTTGTTAATTATTTACATCAGATTTACTATGACTACAGTAATTCTAATCAAATCGATATAAATTTTAGTCAAATTGAGTACAAAAAGAACAAATTTATTGATTGATATAGTAATTTCATTTGAGTTGCGTAAAAAACCTGGTAGCTTTTAGGCAACAGGCAACAGGTAAGAAGGTTTCCCGGACTTTTTACTGTTAGTAAATAACCAACTCTTATTTGACATATCATTTAAAAACGCTATAGTCCTGCGCGCATAATGGTAGATGGGGATGAACAACGGCGCTTCATGGGAGAAAGATACGAGCAAGGGAGCAAGATGCTCCCACTGTTTTTGTCCTTGAGCAAAAAAATTACAATAGACCACCAATGAAAATGCACCACCACCTATTGATTTTATATTTATAGCAGTTGCCATTACTCTATTTAACACATCAAAAGGGCTTTGTTGCACAAAGGGAGAAATTACGGTAGAAAGATTCAGTAAGTGGTAAAAAAACCTGAACTAGGTACAGATGAGTAAGTCCAAGTCCAAGTCTTCCTATAGAGATAAGTAACTGGTCAGAATATAATGCTGCCTTAAAGCAAAGGGGAAGTCTAACATTTTGGCTATCTGAAGAAGTGATAGAACAGTGGCTCAACCTTGAAAAAACAGGGAGTCAGGGAGCATCCAACACCTATAGTGATGTGGCTATTGAACTAATGGCTACCCTGGGAGCTTTGTTTAGTTTGGCAGGACGGCAAACCGAGAGGTATGTGAGAATCTATATTTGGTTTGATGGAAATAGATTTACCAGTACCAGACCATAGCACTTTGTCTCGGCGCTTGAGTAAATTGACCATAGAAATACCAGTGAAGCCAACAACAGAGGCCATTCACCTGGTAGTAGACTCTACAGGGGTTAAAATATATGGTGAGGGAGAATGGAAAACCAGAATGGTAAAATTTAATTTTATCGGCATTGGTGATTTGAGGAACGAAATCAGTAATATCATGTCCGGTTGAACAGTTATAAAATAAATAACGACCGAGGAGGACCGAGTCAGGAGGGAAGAAAGAAGAAGGAGAAAGTTTTTTGGTCGCGTAAGCAGAACGGAGTTCTATCGCGTTATTATCCGGACATGATATAATTTAGGTAAATTAAGAGTCATTCAAAGATGGCAAAATTAGATGTTGTCTTTACTTAATTTCAGGAAAAGCACTTTTCTTTCTCCTGACTCCTGTACGGGTAAACGGCAGTTTGCCTCTACTGACTCCTGACTCCTAAATAATTAAAATTAATATCATACACTAATTCAGTAACGCCATTCGATCGAGGTTTACTTGAAAATTATGTGGCAACACGCAATTATCACGGGTGGTTCTAGTGGTATAGGTAAAGAAATAGCTAAACTACTTGCTACAGAAGGAAGCAATATATCAATTATTGCTCGTAACCCGAAAAAACTGGAGGCAGCAAGAGCGGAAATAACTGCTACTATTGTTAACCCAGAACAAAAAATTATTACTATCTCCACAGATGTTGCGCACCGGGAAGCAACAGAAACTGCTATACATCAAGCAGTCAAAGAAATAGGTACGCCAGATTTGTTGATTACTGCTGCTGGTATTTCTCACCCTGGTTATTTTCGAGAGTTGCCAATAGAAATTTTTGAACAGACTATGGCAATTAATTATTTTGGTTCCCTCTATTGCGTGCGGGCAGTTATACCAATGATGGAACAAGAAAAAAAAGGGCATATTGTGATGATTTCTTCTGGTGCTGGTTTGATTGGAATTTATGGTTATACTCCTTATTGCCCCAGTAAATTTGCCATTAGAGGTTTGGCAGAGTCTCTGCGTGGAGAGTTGAAATTGTCTGGAATTTCTGTTTCTGTAGTTTATCCGCCAGATACAGATACACCACAGTTGGAGGTAGAGAATAAAACTAAGCCTTTGGAAACTAAACGTATTACTGCAACTTCTGGAGTCTGGAGTGCTGAAGATATGGCTGTTGAAATTGTGCGGGGAATGAAGAAGAAAACTTTCGCGATCGCTCCTGGTTTGGAAATGACTTTGCTGGATAAACTTCATAGTTTATTGGCACCAATAATTCGGTGGTATATGGATTTAATTGTGGTTCAAACTTTAGGTAGTAGGGGTTCAACAATTAATAATGAATAATTACTTCTTATTTTCAAGGAGAGGAATTTTACCTTAATTATTCGATAAAGAATGGACAATTTATGTCCAACAGTGGGACAAAAAAGTTAATATTAGTTAAGCTTATATTTTTTTTCAAATATATTTGGAATTTAAACTGAATTTTCCCAAAAAAGTTCAAATGAGCTATTTAGGGGGAAAAATAGGGTGCGCTAGCACAGCAAAACGAAGTAATGGCGTTTTTTGGCCATTTATCAAAAGCATTGATATGTAAGGAATACATCAGTATTGATTTGAAGGAAGTTTTGGTGTATTTTTGAGGTAAGTAATTCGCTCTGCGTAGGTGCTTATTAAAATGATTTAACAAAGAGAATAAGAAAAAGTGAGTGGGAATGCGATCGCGCAGCTAAACGTAGTTATCGTGTCAGCAAAACATAGTTTGATCGCAATTTGCCCAAAATATGCTGTAATATCATGTCCGGTTGAATAGTGATAATTAAAGCTCGTAGTAGGGCTTTAGCCCTAAGCATAGATCTTTCTGGGGCTAAAGCCCTACTACAAACAAAAACTTTTTTATAACTAATTATCCGGACATGATATAACTTCTGCCTTCTGCCTTCATTTTAATTAGCCATAATAAATCAGCTATCTTTAGTCATCTAAAGATGACTTCTGCTGTGAGCCAAGAAATTTATTTCTTGGCGGATTGGTGGATGACAAAGCTACGCAACTTTATACCTGATGGCTCGCCAATCTCCTCAAGCCAACCTCCCCAAGCCAAGCCAAGCCAAGGATTGAAATCCTTGACTGATAGCTTAAGTCATCTAAAGATGAGTAGATTATCTATACCGTCTTTTTATATTGTGGTTAATTAGTGCAACCTGATATTATTTCTGATAACTGATAACTGATAACTGATAACTGATAACTGACCTACCCACGAACTAAACCACTGAAACCTGCTACCCAGAGGGATGTTAATATCCAACCAAAGATTATGTGAACCCATAGGTACCATCTTAATAAGCGACCTGCTTTTACTTTGAATAATATTAATGGAATTTCTTTACCTTTTTGAGAATTTGGCAGCCAATATGTTTGTTGATGTAGGTCAACTATGGGGATGAATGTGTCTAATGAATATAACCAGAAGTTAAATTCTGGATAGTCTATATCAATGGTTTTATTGTTAGGTTCTTCGGTATATGGGCTAATTTCTGAAGCTGGTGAAAATAGGCATTTATTATTTGATATTGAGTTGGAACAATTGTAATGACCTAAAGCAAATGAAGTCCACCCAATGGATATAAAAATAGAACTCCAAACTAAGGCTTTTGTAGGTTTATAGCCGTATGCAATTGTGATATCTAGAAAGTAATTCCAAAATTTACTTAATCTGTTGAGTTTTGGTCGAATGTCTCTTTCTTTATGAATTAATATTTCTGTCGCGGCATCTGGATCGCCTTCTTTTTTTAATACTTCGGCTAATTGTTCATAAGTTTGAGGAAAAAATTCTGGTTGAAGTCTCAGCCATTTGAGGCGGGTTTTGGCATCTTTTAGAACTTTTATATTATCGTCTGTTCCAAGTTTCTGATATATGAAACCATCAAGGTTTATATTGTTTTTTTGAGGCCAGCTTTCTTCGTCGTCTCGGAGGCGACCTATTCTGGCAAATTGTAGGTCGATTTTCATGTAGTGAGTTTCTATTCTTTGATTTTCTTTTTGAAGTAGTGATGCAATTGGATTGTTTTTTATATTTTTAATGAAAGGATATAGGAGGCGTAAATATAGGGGGAAAGTTACTTTTTCTTGTTTAATTTTTACCATACTTAATGTGTCGTCTACTCTGGCACTAACTAAATAAATGTTCCCTTCAAAAGTTCCTTTATCTAATAAAATATCTCCGTCAACATTGATTCCTTCGGCAGATAAAACATTTCCTTTTTCGTTGGAAAAGTTGCCTTGAGTGCAGTCAAGATTTCCTTTAATATTTGCTGCTGTTAAATCTACTTTGCCTTCAGCTTTGAAGCCATTGGTTAGACTGATGTTAGTTTTAACTTCTATATTCTGAGCATCGAGCGCGTATTTTTCTGGATTAGAGAAATGACCTTTGCGACAAAAGAGTTTGCCGCCAATATTAGCTCCAGATAGGCTGACTTCTCCCTCAGCCTTGAAATCATTACTTAGAAAAACAGATTCTTTGACTTCTATATTATTGGCAATAAGTGCATATTTTCCTTTATTAGAGAAATGACCTTGACGACAATCTAGTTCACCACCAATAGTAGCTCCAGATAGACTTACCCTACCCTCTGCCTTGAAACTTTCTCTCAGAAAGACAGAACCTTTGACTTCTATATTTTGAGCATTGAGCGCATATCCTTCTTTATTAGAGAAATGACCTTTAATACAAGAGAGTACACCACCAATAATAGCTCCAGATAGAATGACTTCTCCCTCAGCTTTGAAATCATCACTCAGAAAGACATTAGATTTAACTTCTATATTCTGAGCCACGAGCGCATATCCTTGTTGATTAGAGAAATGACCTCCATTACAAGAGAGTTGACCGCCAATAGTAGCTCCAGATAGATTGACTAGACCCTCTGCCTTGAAACTTTCTCTTAGAAAGACAGAACCTTTGACTTCTATATTCTCAGCAAAGAGCGCATATCCTTTTGGATTAGAGAAATGACCCATAATACAAACGAGTTTATCACCAATAATAGCTCCAGATAGATTGACTAGACCCTCAGCCTTAAAACAATTGCTCAGAAAGACAGAAGCTTTGACTTCTATACTCTCAGCATTGAGGGCAGTTTCTTCTTTATTAGAAAAATGACCTTGACTGCAATATAGTTGACCACCAATAGTAGCTCCAAATAGATTTACACTACCCTCAGCTTTGAAATCATCACTCAGAAAGACATTAGATTTGACTTCTATATTCTGAGCCACGAGCGCATATCCTTGTTGATTAGAGAAATGACCTCCATTACAAGAGAGTTGACCGCCAATAGTAGCTCCAGATAGATTGACTAGACCCTCTGCCTTGAAACTTTCTCTTAGAAAGACAGAACCTTTGACTTCTATATTCTCAGCAAAGAGCGCATATCCTTTTGGATTAGAGAAATGACCCATAATACAAACGAGTTTATCACCAATAATAGCTCCAGATAGATTGACTAGACCCTCAGCCTTAAAACAATTGCTCAGAAAGACAGAAGCTTTGACTTCTATACTTTCAGCAATAACTGCATCTTTTCCTGGATTAGAGAAATGACCATCACTACAGTTGAGTTGACCACCAATATTAGCTTCTAATAGAATGACTCTACCCTCAGCCTTGAAATCATTACCAAGAAAGACAGAACCTTTGACTTCTATATTCTGAATATTGAGCGCATCTTTTCCTGGATTAGAGAAATGACCATCACTACAGTCGAGTTGACCACCAATAGTAGCTTCAGATAGACTGACTCTACCCTCAGCTTTGAAACTTTCTCTCAGAAAGACATCAGTTTTAACTTCTATACTTTCAGCCAAGAGTGCATCTCCTTCTGGATTAGAGAAATGACCATCACTACAGTCGAGTAAACCAATAGTAGCTCCAGATAGAATGACTCTACCCTCAGCTTCAAAACCTTCTCTGAGAAAGACAGAATCTTTGACTTCTATACCCTGAGTAAAGAGTGCATCTCCTTCTGGATTAGAGAAATGACCATCACTACAGTCGAGTAAACCAATAGTAGCTCCAGATAGACTGACTCTACCCTCAGCTTTGAAACCTTCTCTGAGAAAGACAGAACTTTTGACTTCCATTTTTTCAGCAATGAGTGCATCTTCTTCTGGATTAGAAAAATGACTTTTAATACAATCAACTTGACCACCAATAGTAGCTCCAGATAGATTTACCTCACCCTTACTCTGAAAGTCATTGTGCAGATATAAATTGCCCCTAACTTCAATCAACTCAGCATCAATTCCAACAACATGACTACCATCAAACTTGACTTCTTCTACCTTTGCTCCCTTCAGAATAATTTTTTCTGTAAAAACACATTCTGTGAAATACAATAAACTTTCAAACTTAACAAACTCAAGATTTAACTCCCCCGAAATCTTAGCTCCACAAACCTTTAAACCATGATTAGTAAAATATTTAAAAGCTTCCACATCCGTACATAACAACTCAATAAACTTAGCCGATAATATCCGCTTTTCTCCCCATGATTCTGCTGTAGCTGGATTATTAATTTCCTTTTCTTTAGCGATCGCTGCTAATAACTGTTTTAACTGTTCTGGGTGTTCTAACTTTTCTAACTCCTTTAACTTTTCTAAACCTAAATCTTCCAAATCTTCTAATTTTTCTACATCCTCTAACAGGCAGTAATATGCTGATATGTAACTGCATGATGTAAAGCACATAAGGGTTTGGCTAATTTCCAAGCTTCTAGTAAATGTGGCTTTGATTCATAAATTTCCCATTGGCTTAAGTATTCATCTCGCAAACTGCTTAAGGATGATAAAAAAGGTTTTTTCTTCTGGGGAAAAAACAATGGGAACATATCAAATAAAGGATGAGAAATACAGCTATCCGTCCAATCAAAAATGAGATATTTATTGTTATGCAAAGCAACATTTCCTAAATGCAAGTCTTCATAAACTAATGTTGGGGGTATTTTATATTCTGCCAGTTGAGAACATAATTTTTTCAGATGTGGAGCAAGTGTTTGTAGTTTCTGAATCCTTACGTTTATTTTAATTGAGATAGAACATTTTTATCGTTAAATAAAACATCTATTTTAGTTGATAATTTTTCCAAACGTCGGTCTAAACATCCGATATTCAATAAATTATCAATATGCTGAATTGATTTGATTTGTATTTGAGCGAGTAAACGGTAAATGTCTTTTTGTAGTTTGATGGATGAATTTCGACCAATAGGTTCCCCAAAATCAGCTAATAACATCCAGTGACGCTCAGAATTTATATTAAGGACAGTAGGAATATGTTGGGGAAATAAATTTTCTAATTCTGTTGTGACTAATGGTTCGTTACAAAAAAGAGGTAGTGTAGAAGCTTGCTTGAAATAAATATTTCCGGCTGTGGTATTAACCCGCAATACATAAGATATACCCCAACTTTTGATAAATTATACGGAATAAAGTTGTTGATAATTTAATTCTAATAATTGCTCCTCAATCCATTTTTGGGCAGAGTATAACCAACCTTTTCTAGCCCAAGGTGGACGTAGTTCTAGAACTTCACTACTTTCAATTTCTGTTAAATATTCTTGGATAACTGATTTATGTTCTGGTAATTTTAGAGATATATTTTTCAAAGTTTCAAGGTCAACCCAAGAAGCATCTTTGAATTTTTCTATAAGCTCTTTTTTCAAATAATTATGTTCCAGTACATATATTGTGTGAATTTCACATTTAGATTTATCGTCATAATTATGAGCGTAATATAAAATGTTTGCCGAAATTCCAAGTTCTTTTTCAATTACTTTTTGAATAGTTGCAAAATCACTAGGGTGTATATCTTCATTTATACAAATATTGGGTAAAAACCAAGTATTTTCATCATCGGATAGCATCAAAATTTTAGCTTCAGTGGGATGGGGTAAAATTGCATAGAAATGAAATTTCCAACGCTGGAAAAATCTGTTGAATATCTGATTGATGCTTGACAATAATATTATCATTTTCTAGACTTCATCACACCATACAAACTTTATCAGTTATTATAAGCATTCAGCAATTAGCTGTCAGCTGTCAGCTCTCATGATAAGGTTTACAGCACTTTTTAGGATAGTGAGGTACAGTTTGAAAATTAATCTTTTTTTTCCCTACTCCCAAATTCCCCTCCTGGGAGGGGTTAGGGGTGGGTTCCTACTCCCTAAAGTCCTAAAATTTTGTACCTCATCAACTCCAAAACTGCTGTAAATGAATATAGACTTTAAAGCCAATTTTTGTAGTAAGTATAAATTAAGTATAAATTTTGACTCAATTATTAAAGCTTTTATCTAAAAATAAAAGCAATAGCTGTTTGCGTAGCATCCCGCAGGGAAGTGCTGATCGCTGACGGCTGTTTGCGCAGCATTCCGTAGGAAATGCTTACATTAAAAATTATCATAATTATTATCCATAATGTCTGAAATAACAGAAGAAATTCGAGTTTATGGCACCGTGCAAGGTGTCGGTTTTCGCCCTACTGTCTACCGCATTGCTAAAACATTGGGGTTGCGCGGTGAAGTTAGTAATGATGGACAAGGTGTATTAATCAAAGTTGTAGGCGATCGCTCAACCATTGACGAATTTATCAAAAAAATACATTCTGAACGCCCTCTCCTGGCAAACATCGAAACTATCACTAGACACCAACTACCTAACCAAAATTTCGCGGATTTTATCATTGCCCCCAGCACCACTAATACAGTTCGTACCCAAATAGCTCCCGATGCTGCCACCTGCTCCATGTGCAAAAGCGAAATATTCGACCCCATGAGTCGCTGGTATCGCTACCCATTCACTAACTGTACCCACTGCGGACCTCGTCTGAGTATTATCAAAAAATTACCTTACGACCGCAAAAATACTACTATGGCAAATTTTCACCTTTGCCCGGAATGTCAGGAAAACTATTCCGAACCACTTAACCGTCGCTTCCACGCTCAACCTACCGCTTGTCATGTTTGCGGACCGAAAGCTTGGTTAGAAAGAGCGGATGGTAAACCTGTAACTGCTGATATGTTTTCAATGTTGGATGATGTGGATGCGGTCTGTACTCTCATCCAACGAGGAATGATAGTTGCTATTAAAGGGTTAGGCGGTTTTCATCTTGCTTGCGATGCCACTAATGAGGAGGCGGTGCAAAAGTTACGTCATCGCAAACGCCGTCCGGATAAACCTCTGGCTTTGATGGCGCGGGATATAGAGGTAATTTCTGAATATTGTCATATTACTGATGCGGAACAGAAATTATTGGAAAGTGTTGCTGCTCCTATTGTGTTGTTGCAGAAAACTATTGTACAACAGTTAGCACCTAGTGTTGCACCAGGACAAAATACTCTAGGTTTTATGCTTCCGTATACGCCACTGCATCATTTAGCGTTGCGTCGTTTAAATGTTCCCATAGTATTAACAAGTGGCAATTTTTCTGACGAACCTCAGTGTATTGATAATGAAGAAATGCGGGAAAAACTATCAGAAATTGCTGATTATTTTTTAATACATAATCGCCCTATTTTTAATCGGGTTGATGATTCTGTAGTGCGAGTTATTAAGGAAGTTCCTCAAGTTCTTCGTCGTGCCCGTGGTTATGCACCAGCACCGATTAATTTACCCCCAGGATTTGCAAATATTTCTCCGATTTTGGCTATGGGGAGTGAATTGAAAAATACCTTTTGTTTGTTGCGTGATGGGCAAGCTATTTTGTCTCAACATATTGGGGATTTGGAAAATAATTTGGCTGCTACAGCTTATGAAAAAACTTTAAATCTTTTTTTGGGTTTATTGGAGGCTGAACCGAATACAATTGTTGTGGATAAACACCCGGAATATTTATCAACAAAACTGGGAAAAGATTTGGCTGTAGGTAATGATTTAAAATTGATTGAAGTGCAGCATCATCATAGTCATATCGCAGCTTGTATGGCAGAAAATGGTTTAGATATTGATTGTAAACCAGTTTTAGGAATTGCTTTGGATGGGTTGGGTTATGGAGAGGATGGAAGTATTTGGGGCGGAGAATTTTTATTGGCAGATTATCGCGGGTTTGAAGGTTTAGGAACTTTTAAACCTGTGGCAATGATTGGAGGAGAAAAAGCTATTTATCAACCTTGGCGCAATACTTATGCTCATTTAGTAACTGCTTTTGGTTTAGATTTTCTTAAGGATTACGAAGATTTAGAATTATTTAATTTTTTCCAAACAAAACCTCTGGCCACCTTAAATCAAATGATGGAAAAAGGGATTAATTCTCCCCTAGCTTCTTCTTGCGGGCGGTTATTTGATGCTGTGGCTGCTGCGATTGGTATTTGTCGAGAATTTTGTAGTTATGAAGGCCAAGCAGCGATAGATTTAGAAGCTTTAGCAACAGAGTATTTATTAAATGATGCTAAAGAAATAGAAGGTTATCAATTTAATATGCTCAAGTTAGAGAAAGATAGTAAATTCCCTCTTACTTATCTGGTGCCACAGCCAATGTGGCAATCCTTACTGATAGACATAAAACAAAGTGCTTCTCCGGCTCTGATGGCAGCGAGGTTTCATCAAGGATTAGCGATCGCTATTTCTGAGATGGTGGCTGAGTTACATCAGAGTTGTGAGTTTAATCAAGTGGCTTTGAGCGGTGGGGTATTTCAAAATAAGTTGTTGCTTTCTGGAGTGAGCGATCATCTAATTAAAATGGGCTTGGAAGTGTTGACTCATAGTCAGGTTCCACCTAATGATGGCGGTTTATCTCTGGGTCAAGTTGTTATTGCTGCGGCTAGAATGGGAGTGCAAGACAAGGATTTTGCCACGGATGCGCGGATTTGAAAAAATTTTGATTAGTGAGCGATCGTCTAATTAAAATGGGGTTGGAAGTGTTGACTCACAGTCAAGTTCCACCTAATGATGGTGGTTTATCTCTGGGTCAAGTTGTTATTGCTGTGGCAGGGAGTAGGGAGTAGGGGAGCAGGGGAGTAGGGGAGTAGGGAGGTAAAATTAAAATATTACCTACACTATATTTATGCACTCTCTAGCAACTCAAAAATGGATAAAAAAATTTGTTTTGATTTTAATTAAACGTTGATTAATTTAAGAAAAATGTGTTTAGGAATTCCTGGTCAAATTATTGAAATAACGGATATTGTCAATAAATTGGCAACAGTTAATATTAGTGGGGTGAAACGAGAGGTGAATATTGCCTGCATAGTTGATGAAGAACATCCGGTTGAGTCTTGTGTTGGTGACTGGGTGTTAGTTCATGTTGGTTTTGCCATGAACCGTTTGGATGAAGAAGAGGCAGTAGAAACTTTGAAATTATTGCAGGAAGTTGCTGCGGTAATGAATTAAAACGTAGGTTGGGTTGAGTCCGCGAAACCCAACATATTTGGTCTATATATTTATTATTTATTATTAGGTTGGGTTGAAGCAGAAAGAAGCAGGATATCTATTATTTAGGAGTTGCACAGTGACGAATTATTTTAGGTTTTTGATGAAAATGATTTTGGATTTGATAATTCCTAGAATGATTAATTAATGGTTTTTTGAGTCAAAGTCTAAACTAATTTTTGGCGATATCATTCCATAATGTGCAACCCCATTATCTATATGTATATATAGCAATCAGGAATCAGATGTGACAATTTTATTACTTCGGTATTTCCCATTCCCTGTTCCCTAAAAATCTACTTTTACGACTTTTCGCTGTTCACTGCTATAGATATTTGTTGGGTGGCGCTACCGCTTAACCCAACCTACGGTGTTTTATACGAGATTTCAATTTTATTTATTTATATTAGGAGAAAATATATGAAATACGTTAAAGAATTTCGCGACCCCCACAAAGTGCAAGGTTTAGTTAAAGAAATTGATGAACTCAGCAAAAAATTAGGATACAATAGCGATCGCCCACTCAAAATCATGGAAGTTTGTGGTGGTCACACTCACTCTATTTTCAAATATGGCATTGAGGAAGTTTTACCTAATAATGTCGAACTAATACATGGCCCTGGATGTCCAGTTTGCGTGATGCCAAGAGGTAGATTAGATGACGCGATCGCTCTGGCGGAAAAACCCAACGTTATTTTTACAACTTTCGGCGATGCGATGCGGGTGCCGGGTTCTCAAAAAAGTTTGTTGCAGGCAAAAGCTCAAGGTGCAGATATTCGGATGGTTTATTCGCCCCTGGATAGTTTGAAGATAGCAAAGGAAAACCCAGAAAAAGAGATAATTTTCTTTGGTTTAGGTTTTGAAACTACTGCTCCCAGTGCAGCTTTAACTATTTTGCAAGCAGAAACGGAAGGTATTGAAAACTTTAGTATTTTCAGCAACCATGTTTTGGTTGTACCTGCTCTAGAAGCATTACTGAGTAACCCAGATTTGGAATTACAAGGTTTTGTTGGACCTGGTCATGTGAGTATGGTTATTGGTACTGAACCCTACCGGGTGATTTCCGAAAAATATCAGAAACCTTTGGTAGTATCAGGATTTGAACCTCTGGATATTTTGCAATCTATTTGGATGTTGCTGCAACAAATGCTGGAAGGTCGTTGTGAGGTAGAAAACCAATATAGTCGCGTGGTTAAAGAAGGAGGTAATAAGGTCGCACTGGAAGCAATGGGCAAAGTATTTGAAGTGCGGGATAAGTTTGAGTGGCGTGGTTTAGGAGACATTCCTGAGTCTGGGTTAAAAATTACTGATGCTTATGGCTGTTTTGATGCCGAAATTAAATTTTGTGTGCCTAACAAAAAAGTTGCTGATGCTAAAGCTTGCCAATGTGGGGAAATTCTCAAAGGTGTTTTGAAACCTTGGCAATGTAAAGTATTTGGTACTGCTTGTACTCCAGAAAATCCTATTGGCACTTGTATGGTTTCCTCAGAAGGTGCTTGTGCTGCCTATTATAAATATGGAAGGTTGTTTAAGAAGGAAGAGGGAAGAAGGAAGAAGGAAGAAGATAAGGTATTTAGTTTGAATATGAAATAAGGAAAAGTAAGGGTGCATCTCAATTTTGAATAAAGCCAAAAAATTATCACTTTTAGGCAACAGGCAACAGGCAACAGGGAATAGGGAATAGGGAATAGGGAATAGATAAGAAAAAAGTATTTTTGCAAATATGAGATGCACAAAAGTAATATAGAATAGGGGAAAAAGGTGTAAATTTGTTCCCATATTCACCATCTTCCCATCTCTTTATATTGAAGTACATAAATAGACATCTGGTGATCATAAAAAATCAAATCAATTATCACACAGAAATTATCAATTATTTCCCCCTACTGCCTACTCCCTACTGCCTACTCCCTCTTTTCTAGAGATGCCTAATAGATCCCATAATTCTATATATATTAGTTTAGTAAAATAGAAGGAAAAAATTATGCCATTTATAACAATTCAAATTGCTGACGGTCATTCCGTTGAATTAAAACGCAAACTAGCAAAAGCTGTCACTGATACTGTTGTTTCTACTTTAGGAACAAAACCAGAATGGGTAACAGTTCATATCGACGAGTTTAGTCGAGAAAATTGGGCAGTTGGCGGTCAACTTCATATTGATAAACATCCCGGTCGTCATGCAGAAAAAGTAGAAAAAAATAATTAACTTGCCTGTAAAAAGTTGACGGTTAATTTGAAAAAGTAAGCAATTAATTCGTAAGCATTCAGCCGTCAGCTATCAGCTATCAGCTATCAGCTATTGCTTTTAGTTTACTATCAAAGCTTTATTAATTATCTTACTATAAAAGTAGGCTTCCTTGACCTTAAAGTCTATTTTAATTTAAACAATGTCCTTAAGGAGAAAGTCTTGTTGCTGTTAACGCAGTTCCTCCGGAGGAGGCTAGCTGAAAGCTAATAGCTGTTTGCGCAGCATTCCACAGGAAATGCTTACATTAATTCTTTTCAAATTACCGTCTAAAAATTATGCTGAATCAAGAAATAGTAATCAGAGAAGCAGTTCCCAGTGACATAAAAATAATTATGGAATTGCTGTATCTAAAAGCAGAATTTGATGGTTGCCCCGAATCTCTTAAAGCAACAACTGAAAAACTAAATAACGATTTATTCGGCACAACTCCCCTTACTTCTATTTTATTAGCAGAAGTAGGGGGTAAAGCTGTAGGTTTCGCTAGTTATCATCGAATTTATTCTACATTTTTAGCTAAACCTGGAATTTGGCTAGATGATTTGTATTTAAAAGCAGAATACCGAGGTCAAAAAATTGGTAAAGCTTTAATGACTCGTCTGTATCAAATAGCTGAAGAAACAGGTTGCGGTAGAGTTGATTGGACTGTAAATATTAATAACTCTCAAGGCATTAACTTCTATGAAAAAATGGGAGCAAAGATAATAGAAAAGGTGAGATTATGTCGTCTGGAAATTCATTGAAGAAGGAAAGCACGACAAGGATTTGGAAACGGATGCACGGATGATTCGTAATTTAGATTGAGAAAAAGTTAGTAAAGCTCAATCTACAGATAAAATCTTTGATTAAGGCTACTTGAAAAAATATGACAGAATAATATTTATGTTTCTTTCTTGTCAAATCTAATTTAACATTAGTCTATGACAAATCAACTAGAGTCTTCTAATTGAAAATTTGAAAAAAATACTATTATAAATATACGATTGAATTTAAAAATCAGCAATCTTAATAAAATTAATATTTAATATGACAAACTCTACTTCCAACGAACCTACTCAACATTCTTTATTTAAAAAAATCGAACAAGCGCGACGTCGTCCGACAAAAGTGCGCGACACCAACATTACTCTCGCTCACGGTAGCGGTGGTAAAGCAATGCGCGACCTTATAGAAGATATTTTTGTCGGCAACTTTGACAACGCCACCCTATCTCAACTAGAAGACCAAGCAACATTTGACCTGGCAACTTTTACTGCTCAAGGAGACAGACTTGCTTTTACCACCGACTCCTATGTAGTTGACCCCATATTTTTTCCTGGAGGCAATATTGGCGAACTTGCAGTCAACGGTACTGTTAACGATCTAGCGATGAGTGGAGCAAAACCTTTATATCTCTCCTGCGGAATGATTATTGAGGAAGGTTTTCCCGTTGACTCCCTGCGCGAAATAGCAAAAAGTATGAAAGTTGCAGCAGATGTCGCCGGGGTGAAAATTGTCACTGGAGACACAAAAGTTGTTCACCGAGGTGCTGCGGATAAATTATTTATCAATACTGCGGGGGTAGGTGTAATTCGTTCTGGTGTTTCTATTTCTGCCCAAAATCTCCAACCAGGGGATGCCGTTATTGTGAATGGTTATCTTGGAGACCATGGAGCAGCTATTACGATCGCTCGTGGAGACTTAGCTCTGGCAACAGAAGTCAAAAGCGATACTCAACCTTTGAATGGTTTGGTCGATACTATTCTCGATGTTTGTCCGGAAGTTAGGGCAATGCGAGATGCTACCCGTGGTGGTGTAGCAACAGTATTAAATGAATTTGCCATGAGTTCAGAAGTAGGGATACGACTTTTTGAATCTTCCCTACCAGTGCGGGAAGAGGTGCAGGGAGTCTGTGAAATTCTCGGTCTCGACCCTTTATATTTTGCCAATGAAGGTAAGTTAGTGACGGTGGTGCCAGGAGAAAAAGCGGAAACTGTTTTGGCAGCAATGAAATCTCATCCTACAGGTATTGATGCTGCTATTGTTGGGGAAGTTATTGTTTCTCCTCCGGGAATTTTGTTGTTGCAAACCACCTTTGGAACCGAGCGTATTGTGGATATGTTGGTGGGAGACCAACTGCCGAGAATTTGTTAAGAAGGAGCAAGACAAGGATTTTTTCACGGATGTAGGGATGATCGAAATTTTGTAGGGGTAATGTCTCCAAACCCTCCTACTTATAAAAGTTAAAAGTCAGATTTTATAGACTAAAAACTTTGAGAGTCGCTCAAAAAATCTTTTCCCAAGGATTTTTTCATCGATGAGCAAGACAAGGATTTGGGCACGGATGTACGGATGATGGAAATTTTGTAGGGGTTTGGTCTCCAAACCCTCCCACTTATAGAAGTTAAAAGTCAGATTTTATAAGCTCAAAACTTTGAGGGTCGCTCAAAAAATCTTTTCCTTTTAAACCTTTCTTTTCCTTCTGCATAAGTGCCTTCCTTCTGCCTTCCTGACTCCAAAGTATAAGTATTCAACCGGACATGATATTAATATCAATTTTTGAAGTTTAAAATCTGAATATTTAAAAAACATGACAATTTTTTTTGATGCTAAAATTGAAATTATCGAACTTAATAAGTATCAAGAACGTCCAGGGTTTTCTGATAAGTATCATCTGGTCAAATTCTTGCTAAACTCAGATGGAATAAATTCCTTTGAAGTTAATATTTGGGTTCATTCTAATTATCCAGAGGCAGAAATTGTTAAAGTTGCTAAAACTTTTTTAAATCGTCGTTTACAAGATTTTGTGGAATTAACAAGTGAGGATATTTATGCACCAGATGAAGTTGATGCTTTGTGGCAGTCTTTCAACAATTAATAATTAATAATTGATTTACAGCACTTTTGAGGATAGTGAGGTACACTTATAGGACTATTCTTATATTTCCTATGCCCTGTTCCTTGTTCCCTGTTCCCTGTTCCCTATTCCCTAATTAATAAAGGAAAAAAATTATGTCTATATTACCAACACAAACAAACATTGAATCAGCCCCCAAAAGTTTCAAAAAGCAACCAGAAGATTTTGAATTTGTAGAACCAGATATTAGTGATGTTATTACTGAGGATGATACTCCTGTGGATAATTTAATTACTGAGAAACAACAACGACTATTAACTACTACTTTATATAGTTCTTTCCAAACAGACTTACCATTTTTAGCAACTGCCAATGTCGGGCTTTTTTACGGCAATAAAATACCACCGCTTGTACCAGACATTCTCCTTAGTTTACGAGTCAAAGTACCGGAAGATTGGAGTCAAAAACAGAATCGTTCTTATTTTGTATTTTCTTTTGGCAAACCTCCAGAAATAGCTATCGAAATTGTCTCTAATAAAATCGGTAATGAGTTGGATAGTAAATTACAAGATTATGCTTTTGCTGCGGTTGGTTATTATGTCTTTTTGACCCACTAAAACAACTTGGATAAAGGATTTTACGAGTCTATGAATTACGAGGTAATAGTTATATAGAGCTAGGAAATTTCTATTTGTCTCAAGTGGGATTGGGTTTAACAATTTGGCATGGTATTTTTGAAGGAAAAGAATATGATTGGTTACGCTGGTGTGATGATTCGGCGAATATTTTGTTAACTGGAGATGAACGAGCTGAACAGGAAAAACAACGAGCTGAACAGGAAAAACAACGTGCTGAACAAGAAAAGCAACGAGCTGAACAGGAAAAACAACGTGCCGAACAGGAGAAACAACGTGCCGAACAGGAGAAACAACGTGCCGAACAGGAGAAACAACGTGCTGACCGACTAGCAGAAATTCTCAGGGAAAGAGGTATTAACCCTGATGAAATTTTGTAATTAAAAAATGTGGTGGGCGATCGCCTACTACTGACATTTTTTTAGGAGAGAGAAAATAGTTTTTTTTATCAGTCAATATAAATAGTCTCAAACTGAATTTTTGAGCCTCAAAATTCTCTCCCTATTTTCTAACTTTTAGCTTAAGAATTATCTGAAAAACTGGAAAGTTACTTTAAATATGCACGAATTAGGAATCACTCAAAATATTGTTGCCATAGTTGCCGAAAATGCTAAGGAAAAAACTGTTAAACGAGTCACTTTAGAAATAGGTGAACTTTCTGCTATTATGCCTGATGCTATTGAATTTTGTTTTGACGTTTGTAGTAAAGGTACAGTGTTAGAAGGGGCAAAATTAGAGATTATTAAAATTCCCGGTTTAGGAAAATGTCGTCAATGTGGAGCAGAAATTCCTCTAGAGCAACCATTCGGTGTTTGTCATGTTTGTAACAGTATGGAAATAGATATTATTCAAGGTCAAGAACTTAAAATTAAGGAAATGGAAGTAGAAGAATTATGTGTGTAATATTAAAAGATTTGAGGCAAATCTCAAATTAACTACTTTATTTAAACGAATTGGAAGAAACTGTAAGTGGTTCATTAGGGGTTGGAGTTGTTAAACTGGTGGTAATTAAGCCAGAAACTCAAGCGATTAATTTGGCTAAATCTTTAATTTCTCAAGCTCAAGAGGAAATTATTGAGCCAAAGATTCAAGAAGATTTAATTAATCTAATTCAAACAATTATTGTTTATAAATTACCCCAAAAAACCAGAAAGGAGATTGAAGCAATGTTAGGTTTAAGTGAATTGAAAAAAACTAAAGTTTATCAAGAGGCTTTTGCTGAAGGTAAAGATGAAGGTGAAGTAGAAGCTAACTTAAAATCTGTATCTAATATGATTCGTTTAGGTTTAACTTTAGAGACTATTGCTGAATATTTAGATTTGCCTTTAGAGGAAGTTCAAAGATTAGCAAAATTGACCGAAAACAGAGATTAATTTTTTTTTAATTTAATTAAGTAGGTAGACGCGAATAAACTTCACTATATAACCAAATGTTGGTGCAGTCTCAACCCTTGAGATTGCTATCCGTTCCGGAATGCTCCGCAAACCTTCCACTTCGTTACAGTCGCAATGACGTACTTGTAAATTTTCCCACTTACCAAAAAATGAGGTCTAAAGCCTCCCCTTTTAAGAGGATGAAAAAAATGTTTAATATCAAATCCGCATAGAATAAAAGGTGTTAACTATATATATACACCTTTTTTTTAACCCGGATTTGGTATAACTCAGTATTTCAAGCCTCCGAGTTAAGTCGGAGGTACTGATAACTGATAACTGATAACTGAAATGACCTACTTATAATCAAATCTCAAAAACAAAAAATCAAAGAAATGGAGAAAGAAAAATTATGTGTGTAACTTGTGGTTGTTCCGGTAATAATGAAATTACTATTACTAATTCTCAAACAGGAGAAAAAATGACAGTAGATAAGCATCATTCCCATACTCATACTCTCCCAGATGGAACTATTATTACTCATACTCATTCTGATAATTATACTCCTGAACATAATCATAAGGAAACGGCAGAAGTTCATGCTAAAATGCACCAAACTACTATTAGTTTAGAACAGAAAATTTTACAGAAAAATGACCTGATAGCTGCCCAAAACCGAGGCTGGTTTAAAGGTCGAAATATTCTGGCTTTAAATTTAGTTAGTTCTCCTGGTTCTGGCAAAACAACTTTATTAACTCGAACTATTAATGATTTAAAATCTGAATTGACTTTTAGTGTTATAGAAGGAGACCAAGAAACTATTAATGATGCAGAAAAAATTCGCCAAACTGGTTGTAAAGTAGTGCAAATTAATACTGGTAAAGGCTGTCACTTGGAAGCGGCAATGGTAGAAAAAGGTTATACAGAATTAAACCCTCCTTTAGATTCAATTTTGATGATTGAAAATGTGGGGAATTTAGTTTGCCCTGCTCTATTTGATTTAGGAGAAAATTGTAAGGTAGCAATTCTATCAGTTACCGAAGGAGAAGATAAACCGATTAAATATCCCTATATGTTTCGAGAAAGTCAGGTAATGATTTTGACGAAAATTGATTTATTACCTTATGTACAATTTGACGTTAATCGTTGTATTGAATATGCAAAACAGGTAAATCCTAATATTAAGATTTTCCAGGTTTCTGCCACAAGTGGGGAAGGTTTAAATGATTGGTATGAGTGGTTGAAAAATCAAATTATTTCTTAGAGAAAATAAGGAAAGGAAACAGAGGAGAAAGAAGACGAAGACTCGCTCGCCAGAGTTATGAATCGCTGTATTTCTTGCTCCTCTCAGGCTTTTGGTGTAAATTTTATAAAATTGTACTTAAAAAAGATAACTATTTCATCCATTTGTCTATAAATATTAACAAGGTATTATATCAAATCCGGTAGCATCGGAGTAATTAAACCTGAATTTTCGGCCACCAATGGTACTGGGTTATAGCCTTGATTGCAAATTGCTGTGTTAAAAGAACTTGACAACGCTCAAACAGAATTTCTTCTAACTCTTCGAGGCTGGTAAATGAACGATTTGCGATCGGTTCATTAATTAGAGGCCATAACCTTTCTGCTGGTTGTAATTCAGGCGAGTAGGGTGGTAAATACTCTAAGTGCAAGCCCAAAGGAATCTTTAACTCAGAACTTGTATGCCATCCAGCTCTGTCAATGGTTAAGATAATGTGTTTGTCTTCTCCTAACTGAAATTCTCGTGCAAAGTCTTCTAAAACTCGGTTAAAAAGCTCTACATTAACTTTTGGTAAAATCCAGTAGTAAGTTTCACCATTATTTGGATTCACAAAGCCGTATAACCATAGCCATTGGTATTTCCAGTTAACATTGGCGATCGCATGACTACCCAACTGAGCCCAGACTCTTCTACATATAGGTTTTAACCCTAAGCGATGTTCATCCATTGCCCAGACTTCAACTGTGGCCTCTGGGTGTTTTTGCCCTACTTCTTGGACTTTCTGGTTGAGTTTTTTTTTCCACTGTTCTTGCTCTGTGATCTCCCCTTTGTCATGTGCTGGACGTGGTACTTTTAAACGCATTTCAAAGCTACGTAGATATTCCCACCCTCTTTGAGGATGAATAGGACGTTCCAGATGCTCGCTCATCCACTGAGCTACTTTGGGTCCATTCCTTGAAGAAGGAGACAGGAGACAGCTATACTGGAGACAGGAGGAAAATTACATGGGGATTCGCTCCCCCCAAGTAATGCGTGAACACGACCGTTGACGGTGGGGTATTAAACCCACAAAGAAAATGATAAACCTCCATCTACCGGTGGCTCTTGTAGTGCTTGCCATAGGAAAGCTTGGTCTATTTCTGAGAGTAAGGTCTCCGGCCCCTGATATTGATGGATTAAAAGATCGTCGCCATCAACATCAGGGGCCGGAGACCTTACTCTCAGAAATAGACCAAGCTTTCCTATGGCAAGCACTACAAGAGCTTGGTCTATTTCTGAGAGTAAGGTCTCCGGCCCCTGATGTTGATGGCGACGATCTTTTAATCCATCAATACCTAATCGGTTATAGCGCCCTACAATTCTGTAAATTGAACCACGCCGATATCCAGTAACCTCAGCCACTTCTTCTACTTTGTGGCCTTTAGCTATCAACCAGAGGATTTGCCATCTAGTTCGTTCTATTGGGTCTTGAGTTTGTCGGTAGAGTTTTTCCAACTCTTCGATACTTTTGTGTGGTTCTAGCTTTAACAATCTCGGCATGGCGATCGCCCAACTCTTACTATTCATCCCTTAATTTATCAGGTTTAATTTTTTTATACCGATGCTACCGGATTTGATATTACGCTAAAATAACACCCATAATTGGGTTAAGCTGTTTCGACTTTCTCAATCAATCTCAGAACTCTTGTACAATAGATGAATAAAACATCAATCACATAACTATAACGTTAGGGTTTTTTGATTTGTCTATTCCTGGAAGGAGGCGATCGCTCTTGTCACTCGATAATCAAATAACTATAACGTTGGGGTTTTTTGATTTGTCTATTCCTAGAAGGAGGCGATCGCTCTTCTCACTCCATCTCAAAACTCTTGTACAACAGATGAATAAAACATCAATTCAATAACTATAACGTTAGGGTTTTTTGTTTGTAGTAGGGCCATTATTAGTGAGAATAATTAACGGAAAATTCTGACAGCGCACCTTTCTATCTTTTATCGGCACATCCATCCCATCATAAGTGCGAACCTCTACCTGGGAAACTTCTTTAGAAAGACGAGCTAATTCTGGAATTTCAAACCTCCCCTCCTCAAACAAATTGAGTAAATCATTGGGTAAATTAATATCGCTCTTATCTATCTCATCAATTAATAAAACGCGAGGTCTGGGAAAAGGGAGTAAAGCTGTACCCAGAGCGCCAAGTTTAATATAACGACCAATATCCTTACTTTCGTCGCCCATTTGTACATCCTGAAGACGAGCGATCGCGTCATAATCATATAATCCATCTTTTAAAGTTGAGCGAGCAGTAATATACCAAGGTAAAACTGGCCCTAATTTTAATTCATAAGCTACCGCATAAGCTAAAGAAGTTTTTCCTGTTCCGGGTTTGCCTTTTACTAACAAAGGTCGTCTTAAATATAGAGCGGCATTAACCATATTAATCACACTATTTCTGTCATTGTCACTGTCAGAATGAATCCGGAAACTTTTGCCTCTTTCCCAATCTTCTGTTCCTTCACCTTTCTCATCTAAAAAATTTTGCCAGCGTTGTTCAATTTCTTGAATTATCTGATTATCAGCACCCATAAATTTACGCCAATTTGGAGGTTCGGGAAGACGATTAATTTCATCATGGGGTTTGCTATTACCTTTAAATATTTTCCAGTCATTCATATTTTTTGTCTCTGGTTTTTTTTCAATAAATTTATTCAAAGGTGTTAGGTGTTAGGTGTTAGGTGGTATTTATATCAAATCCGGTTAAACAGTTATAGATTCGTTAAGTAAGGAGGAGTCAGGAGTCAGGAGGAGAGAAAATCACAAAGATGAGCGTAGTTATGACGATTGAAGATTTTTTTTATGTCCAATTAAACGGATTTGATATTATAGATTTTTTTCGGCCATAATTAAGATTCAATTTTCGGCGTTGCTGAGTGGTAATGATTTTTAGATAGATTAAGTATTAACGCAAAACATAAGTTTTTCAATTTTACCTTCAGCTACTTACCATTACATTTCAGCAACGCCCAATTTTCTAGAGAAAACCCGAACTATAATAACTGCATCTGCTTTGTTGTTACCTCGGGAAAATTTCCAGTAATATCATGTCCGGATAAGGGGTGCATCTCAATGCAAGAATAAAGCCAAAAATTTATCGCTCTTAGGCAATAGCTCCGAAAGGCAACAGGTAACAGGGAATAGGGAATAGGGAATATATAGGAAAAAAGTATTTTTGCTTGCTATGAGATGCACCCCGGATAAGAGCGTGATCAAAAAAACTTTCTCCTTTTCCTCCTCTTCTTCTTTCTTCTTGCTTCTTTCTTCCCTCCTGACTCGGTCCTCCTGACTCCTCAAATGATAACTGTTTTATTGCCCAGGTGTAATTAATTCAACCATTATATCAGGAGTTAAACGATAGGGATTTTCCCAAAGAATAGCTAAATGAAAACCTAAATGCTCCTCGGTTTGAGCATCAGCTTTTTCTCGAATTTGTCTAATTGATTCACATAAATAACACAATGGTTAAAAAGTTAATATCTCATCAATCAAATTTACTTTTTCCCGACGCTCAATATCAGTTCTTGTCCAAATAACAACAGGGGTTGTAGCTGACAAAATTGCTCTAAACAAATCTTTCCTGATAGATTGAGGATGAGCGCGAGTAACTTTCAATCCTAAGAAGGAAAAAATCTTAGACTCCGAAACTAAGAAACTATACACCAGGCAAATAAACCACACGGAAACCTCTGTTATTGTTGCAGAAGTCGGCATCCCCCCAGAGACGGAAGGCACTCCGACAATTCCCAGGTTCATCTTCCCAATACCCACCACGCAGTACTCGTATCTTACTATCTCCTCCAGTTTCCCAAGCACTACCATCATTAGGGGCACCTTCATAATTATCGTGTCTAATATCCTGACACCATTCCCACACATTCCCGTGCATATCATATAAACCAAAAGCATTAGGAGGAAAAGTTCCCACATCAGTTGTCTCCCCTCGATATTCACCTTTAGGGGCATCGCCATAAGTATAGTTACCATTATAGTTAACTAAATCGGTCGTTATAGTTTCCCCAAAATAAAAGGGTGTGGTTGTACCAGCGCGACAAGCATATTCCCACTGACTCTCACTGGGTAGTTTGTAGGTTTTCCCAATTTTTTTTGATAACTTTTGACAAAATTTTGTAGCGTTGTGCCATGTTACAGTTTCGACTGGGCGCTTTCCTCCTTTAAAGTGAGAGGGGTTTTCACCCATAATGGCTTGATATTGGTCTTGAGTAATAGGATATTTACTAATATAAAAAGGTTGGATAGTAACTTCATGTTGGGGAGTTTCAGGACTATCTGTTTCTACTTCATTTTCTGCCGAACCCATAACAAAACTACCGCCAGGAATAGAAACCATTTCTAAAGTTACACCTTTACCCAAATCTTCAGTAAAAAATACTGCTTCATGGGAACTACGATTAATTTCTTCACCTTTGCTATTTACCGTTATTACATCAAATGGTTTTGGTGCAATTGGTTTCAACACTAACTTCACCTTTAAATTTGCATCTGGTTTTCCTTTAGTAATATAAAGATTACCTTCCCCCTCGAAATTAAAACCTACTTCCACTTCAGCTTGTTCAATTTCCATCTCTTTATTAATTTCTTGCCAAGCTTCAGCAATAGGACGACTAATACTAACTAATATAGGTTTAACTTGTGCAAAACTAGATTTAACATCTTTAACAACATTAGTAGAAATCGGCTTTGCTTCATTATCTGGAACTTCAGCTTCAACCAAAATCCCATCTTCCAGTTTAATTAGTCTGGTGGCCATGTATGTTGATTCCTGAATTTAACTGCTACTCTATTCAAGCACATCACAGTAATTTGTTTTCTGAATTTAGAATAACTCATCAAACAAACATTTTAATTTTTAGGAAAAGGCGAATATCGGATTTATAAATCTAAAATAGATGGAGCAGAGAAGTTTTGCTAGGGGATATCAGAATTTAGGAACAAAAAAGGCTGTAGTAATACCAATAATTCTTGTTGTTTATGAGTAGATGATTATAAGTCTATTCTCAAGTTGGATTCATTTTGGCGATCGCATACATAAATGATTTTGATAATTTTACCTTATTTTCTATTTTGGAGATATCTAATGTTGCGTTCTTTCTTGTAAGAACATTCAATAAATTGTTCTGAAGTTTCTATTGAAATGAACTTTACACATTGATCGATAAAATTACTGAAGTCACATCCCCCTGAAAGCATATCACAAATTACGTTGTCATCTTTAAAGGTTTTAGAGAAGATTTCGCTAAACCTTAATTATTCGGTAATAAAGGAATTATACTTTTTGACGTAAAAGCCTCTTTCTGTCTATCTTCTAGCCTATTTTAGGCTGCTGTTTTGTGTAAGTCCCGCTAACTATTTGTAGTAAAAATTTATCAGATTGGTATAACTTTATCAATATTGCCCAAGTTACATTAAATGTGGCTGAATTCAGCATCTAACTAAGGAGACTGTTGCATGAGAGATACATTACGATTTGGTATTGTGGGAACGGGATTTATTGCCAGGGTGATTGCCCAAGGATTAGTCGATGCCAAAAATTGTGCTTTAGTCGGAGTGGCTAGTCGTTGCATCTCGCGGGCACAGGAGTTTGGCCAGCAATTCGGAGATGTTAAAGGGTTTGACAGTTGGCAAGATTTAATCGCTTGGTCTGGAGTGGATGCAATTTATATTGCGACTCCTACTGCCTTAAAAGAAGAAATTGCTGTGGTAGCTGCGCAACAGAAAAAGCACGTTTTAGTGGATAAACCCTTTGCGACCTTAGAGTCTTTGCAAAAGATTACCGTAGCCTGTAGAGAAAATCAAGTCTTGTTTATGGATGCAACCCATTTTGTCCATCATCCCAGGACTGCAGCTATTAAGCAAACTATGGAGGAAACCATTGGTCAGGTGCAAGCGATGCGAAGTGCCTTCTATTTTCCCCTTAGCGATCGCAGTAATATTCGTTTCAATCCCGAATTGGAACCAAAAGGAGCTTTAGGGGACTTAGGTTGGTATAATATGCGGGCAACAGTTGAATTTTTAGCTCCTAACATTAATTTGAGCCAAATTTCAGTCAAAGTTAAACGAGACACCGAAACTAGAGGGATTGTTCGTGTTTGTGGTATGCTCGCTTTTGATGATGACAGTACCTCGACTTGGGATGCAGGATATACTTCAGGTGCGGTAACGATGGATTTGGCTTTAATTGGTACAAAAGGCATTATTACCCTAGATGACTTTGTGTTAGATTGGGTGAATAGTTTTGCCTTTAAAAATCCTCATCTTAAGGCGGGTTTTTATCTCAAAAATGGTATGGATACCCGTGGGGATGTCAAATTTATTGAGGTAAAAAGTGAGCAAAGTTCTCAGGTGAAAATGGTTGAAAATTTTGCTGATGTGGTGTTCAATGGTGTTACTAATTCTACAACAAATTATTATCAAGTGAGTGAAAAAACTCAAGCCTTATTAGATGCAATTTCTGGTTGTGTTTAGTTATTAAGAAGGAAGCAATCTCAGAGGTGTAGGGAGATTGCTTTCTATGGTCGCAATGACGACTATTCAAACTGATTAGAGCTTGCTGATTAAATCTAAAAGTATTTACAGATAAAGGTTTTAGCTTTTTTGAGGTCGAATTGCAGTGCCTGGTATCACGTCTAAAACCCTCAAAAAGGAGCGTATTTTAGGCTCATAGTTGGGCAGAAAAATCATTCTTACAATTCTTACTCCTACCTCCTCGCTCATTCCCATGTCTCCCCTCCTGGGAGGGGGAGGGGCGAGGGGTGGGTTGTCTCCTGTCTCCTGTCTTCCCCTCCTGGGAGGGGTTGGGGGTGGGTTGTCTCCTGTCTCCTACCCTCACCTATAAAACTTTTTCAGCAAACCCTAATTATATATTATTTATTAATTGAAGAAGATAAACTATAAAATTGAACAAGGAAAAATAACAAATGAGAAAATATTTTAATGTAATTCTCGAAAAAGATGTAGATGGTTATTTAGTTGCATCGGTTCCCGTTTTAAAAGGATGTCTACACAATTTAAAAGTTATGGTTAATTAATATAAAGCATTCAAGAAGCTATTGAATTTTGCTTATAAATGAAGAATTTGAACCCTTATAGTTTATGGGTATACAACAATATGATACTTATTGACAAATAACCTCCTGTTTAGCATCAAAAAACAATTTAATTATTATGATTATTTTTATTTTCATCCAGATGTTCATCAACCTGCAAATCTTGTAGCGATAATTCAGGAACTTCTGATGTGAGAATTGTGAGATTGAATTGAAAGACAATTTTATCCTGTTCCAGATTAATATTCGTGATATTTACAATGCTTTGTTTGGGTAATAAACTTTTAACTGGCCGTAACGCACCACTATCTATATTGATTACCAAGCAATCTGTGGGTGAGTTATGCTTCCCTAAAAAATGGTGCGTTACCCTTTCCTGCGGAATGCTGCGCAAACGCTAACACACCCTACTGGACAACTACTTCTTCCTTCTTCCTTTTTTAATAATTTTCAAGAATTACCCACTAATTTATCCCGCAAATGCTTAATCCGATCGCGTAATTTAGCCGCCTCTTCAAATTCCAATTTTTTCGCTGCTTCTTTCATCTGAGTTTCTAACTTTTTAATCCACTCTGGTAGCTCCTCTAAAGATAACTCATCCACCTGTTCATACACCTCTTCTAACTGTTGAGAATTTAAACGGCGTGACACATCCAAAAACGCCAAAATTGCATTACTTTGTTTTTTTACAATAGGCTTCGGTGTAATATTATTCATCCTATTATATGCCAACTGAATTCCTCGCCTTCTCTCCGTTTCATCTATCGCTTTAATCATACTATCTGTCAAATTATCAGCATATAAAATAGCCTGACCCCGGACATGACGTGCTGCTCTACCAATAGTCTGAATTAAAGAACGTTCCGCTCGTAAAAATCCCTCCTTATCCGCATCTAAAATAGCCACTAAAGAAACCTCCGGTAAATCCAAACCTTCCCGTAATAAATTCACCCCAATTAACACATCAAACTCTCCCTCTCTCAACCCCTGCAAAATCTCAATTCTCTGAATAGAATTAATCTCCGAATGCAAATAACGAACCTTCACATTTTGCTCCTGCAAATATTCAGTCAAATCTTCAGCCATCCGCTTAGTTAAAGTAGTAATTAAAACCCTCTCCTCCAACTTAACCCTTTCCCTAATTTCCCCTAATAAATCGTCAACCTGACCCTCAGTCGGACGCAGAAAAATTTCCGGGTCAACCACACCAGTCGGACGAATAATTTGCTCAACAATTCTATCCTCAGATTTTTCTATTTCCCAATCTCCAGGAGTAGCAGAAACCAAAATACATTGATTAACCTTTTGCCAAAATTCCTCAGACTTCAAAGGTCGATTATCTGCTGCACTAGGCAAACGAAATCCATGCTCAATTAAAACCCTTTTCCTAGCTTGGTCACCATTATACATTCCTCGAATTTGCGGAACAGTCACATGGGATTCATCAATAATTAATAACCAATCTTTCGGAAAATAATCAATCAAACATTCTGGTGGTTCCCCTGCTTTTCTACCTGCTAAATGCCGAGAATAATTTTCTACTCCATTACAATATCCCACCTCTCGCAACATTTCTATATCATATCTACAACGTTGTTCCAAACGTTGAGCTTCTAACAATTTTCCTGCTTTTTCTAATTCCTCTAATTGCTCTTCTAATTCTGCTTCAATATCATCACAAGCTGCTTCTAATCTTTCTTCAGGAGTAACAAAGTGACGCGCTGGATATACATTTAAAGACTCTAAACTTTGGAGAATATTTCCAGTTACAGGGTCAATATAACGAATCGCATCTATTTCATCCCCAAAAAATTCTACCCGAATAATTCTATCCTCATAAGCAGGTCCGATTTCCAAAACATCGCCCTTAACTCTAAATTTTCCTCGACCTAAATCTAAATCATTTCTAGTATATTGAACTGTCGCTAAATCTCTTAAAATTTGTCGTTGATTAATTTCTTCTCCCACTTGTAACTTAATCGCAGCTTTTAAATATTCAGCAGGCATTCCTAAACCATAAATACAACTAATAGAAGCCACAACAATTACATCTCGGCGTTCAAAAAGTGACCGAGTTGCTGAGTGACGCAACATATCAATTTCATCATTAATCGAAGCAGTTTTTTCTATATATGTATCCGTCACTGGAATATAAGCTTCCGGTTGATAATAATCGTAATAACTAACAAAATACTCCACAGAATTATCAGGGAAAAAATCCCTTAACTCATTACATAATTGAGCAGCTAAAGTTTTATTATGAGCTAAAACTAATGTCGGTCTGCCTGCTTTTTCTATGACAGAAGCTATGGAAAAAGTTTTACCAGTACCTGTAGCTCCTAGTAATGTTTGAAATTTATGTCCAGCTTGAATATTAACAGTTAATTGAGCGATCGCTCCAGGTTGGTCACCAGTAGGTTTAAAGGGAGCTTGTAAATGAAATTTTTCCATAATCATAATAAATAATTTTAATCAAAAAAACTGTGAGGGTTCGATTTATAAGTCCCAGTTTTTGCTGGAGTTTGGCCTCCAAACTCCTACAATAAAGTCCTAAATTGTAGCTGAAAAAGTAGAGTATGGGGAGGGTAGTTTACAGGGATATGTTTTTGATAATTATGCACTTTGGGCGTGGGAGAAATTTTCCACTATTTTTTGTCTGAATAGGACTTACGCAGAGACTCTACATATAGAGATATAGAGTTAAAAAAATTGCGAAATAGTTTTTTAACTCTATAGATAGTACATTTGCGTAAGTCCTGATGAATAAATACATTTTTGTGGCAATTTTATAATAAAGTCGCTACAAAAATTTCCATAGAGCTTGACAAAAGATGAGATTTTGTATATATATATTGATATTGTGACTGGAAAAATACTTAACCTACTAATGCAAGGATATATGTGGTCTGATGCTCTAGCAGCACAGGCTAGCAGATACAATTCAATCATTGCAACGACAGGAGAAAGTGAGTCATGTTTAGCAAAAGCATCAAGAATTCACTCAAAATAGTTATAGGAAGCATCTGTTTGCTACCAGTGTTCATGTATGGCGGCAAATACAGCCTTGCACAACCAAGAGATTTTATCGATAGAAGTACGTAGTACCGAGGGATGCATATATGTGGAGAATCTGCCTACATGCGGGGCTTACATGTTCGACG
>NZ_RCBY01000119.1 GCF_003838195.1 Okeania hirsuta | reverse complement strand
GAGTAGATGTTGGGAGATTGAAAGAATTTACTCCTTGATTTATACCTCCTCCTTTTCCCTGGTGCAAAAATTGAGTTTCATCTGAAAGTTCTTGAGATTTTGGGGTAGATGTTGGGATGTTGAAAGAATTTACTTCTTCCTTCTTACCTCCTCCTTCTTCCTTGCCTAAAATTCTCTCGAATGTTTTGAGATAATCCCGATTTTGTCTAAGAATTTTTCGGAGATTTTCCGCATCATATTTTAAGAGTGCTTCACAAAAAGCTGGAGAGATTTTTTTCTCCGTTAATAAATGGAGTGATGAGTAGTTAGTATAAAAATTGAGGTGAAATTTCTGAGCAATAATTTGGAGAGAAGCAAAAAAGAAATTTCTATCAATCTCTCAACATCTACCCAAATATCTCAAGAACTTTCGGATGAAACTGAATTTTTTCAGCAGCAAGAAGTAGAAGGGGTAAATCAAGAAGTAAATTTCCTCCTTTTCCCTGGTGTAAAAATTCAGTTTTGTCTGAGAGTTGTTGAGATGTTTGAGTAGATGTTGGGAGATTGAAAGAATTTACTCCTTGATTTATACCTCCTCCTTTTCCCTGGTGCAAAAATTGAGTTTCATCTGAAAGTTCTTGAGATTTTGGGGTAGATGTTGGGATGTTGAAAGAATTTACTTCTTCCTTCTTACCTCCTCCTTCTTCCTTGCCTAAAATTCTCTCGAATGTTTTGAGATAATCCCGATTTTGTCTAAGAATTTTTCGGAGATTTTCCGCATCATATTTTAAGAGTGCTTCACAAAAAGCTGGAGAGATTTTTTTCTCCGTTAATAAATGGAGTGATGAGTAGTTAGTATAAAAATTGAGGTGAAATTTCTGAGCAATAATTTGGAGAGATTTAACTGTATATATAGATATGTGTTGACCTTCATCGGTAGCGTAGTACCACCACTGATTAGGTTTAGGATTATTTGGCGGTAATATTTCTGTGCTGAAGAGAATATTTTGGGAGTAATTTAAAATTTCTCGAATATCAGAAATAGGATTAACTAAATGTTCTAGTAACTCAAAAGCAGTAACTAACTCATATTTTTGATTTGGAGTAGCTTTAAAGTTTTGGGCAAAGAGATTTTCACAGTATTTGTCTTGCCAATCAAACTTGTATTTAATATCCCGCATCAACCTAACAAATAAACCATATCCCCCACCGAAGTCGAGGAATTTTTCCTCTGAGTCAAACAGTCGATCGATAATATTCTTTGTAACTTGAGATAACATCAAATTTCTAAAGATTAAACCCTCATCACTAGAGGCGATCGCTTGAGAATAAGCTTCACTTAACCAGTAAGGATATTCTGTTTGGATAAAGTTGCAGTTTTGACATTGAAAGTAGTCGATTTTATATTTTTTGTTGAGGATATGAGCTTCAGAAAATTTTAAAGAAATAGATTCACATATTTTGCATTTCATCATCTTTTTGTATCTAGGTTTATTCATTGTCTTAATATTTATATTGGTTAAGTCTAACAGATTTGACTATCTATCTATATATAAGCGATCGCTTATCTATCTGTCTCAGTAAAAGAGGAGTTATATAGAAGAAGTTCTCATCATTTTACTTGGATGGGGGTTAGCTAATACCGTTTCACGGAAGTTATAAGTCAAAATCAAAAGCGAGGTTGATTTTCTCTAGATTACTTTCAGAGGGTAATGGATTTTTTTATCTTGGTGAGAGTTATGGTTTAAATATATATGTCATCTGACTCTTGACTGTAGAAAAAATCAAAATATCGCCAAATTTTCCCATATAATGCTCTACATATATAGATGTATAGAGAGTGCTGATAATTTGTGATTAATTTTCTTCGATAGAGCTGAATATATCTCATTCCCATTCAAATTTTTCTGCTTAAAAGCTGAGTTATCTCAGAATTTAAATGGCTGTGAGTTATTGGTTTTCTCTAGATTACTTTCTGGGGGTAATTGATTTTTTTACCTTGGTGAGAGTCATGGATTAAATGTATATATCTGACTGGTACTCTCCTAAAAATATCTGTTACTATCCCTGTTTTTGACTTGAGAAAAATTTTGCAAAATTCCAAAATATACTGCTCTACATATATATGTATAGAGAGTGCTGATAATTTGTGATTAATTTTCTTCGATAGAGCTGAATATATCTCATTCCCACTCAATTTTTTTCTGCTTAAAAGTTGAGTTATCTCAGAATTTGAATGACTGTGAGTTGTTGATTTTCTCTCGATTACTTTCTGAGGGTAATTGATTTTTTTACCTCTCGGTAAGAGTTAGGGTTTAAATATATACCTCACCTGACTCTTGACTGTAGAAAGAATCAAAATATCGCCAAATTTTCCAATATATATAGAGAGTACTTAGATTTGGTAGTTAATTTTCTTTAGTGGAGTTGAAAATATCTCATTCCTATTCAAATTTTTCTGCTTAAAAGTTGAGTTATCTCAGAATTTGAATGACTGTGAGTTGTTGATTTTCTCTCGATTACTTTCTGAGGGTAATTGATTTTTTTACCTCTCGGTAAGAGTTAGGGTTTAAATATATACCTCACCTGACTCTTGACTGTAGAAAGAATCAAAATATCGCCAAATTTTCCAATATATATAGAGAGTACTTAGATTTGGTAGTTAATTTTCTTTAGTGGAGTTGAAAATATCTCATTCCTACTCAAATTTTTCTGCTTAAAAGTTGAGTTATCTCAAAATTTGAATGTCGGAGGGTAGTTAATTTTTTATCCCTCGGTGAGATTCATGGGTTAAATATATATAGTCTGACTAACACTCTCCTAACAATATCTATGACAACTGATAACTGATAACTGATAACTGATAACTGATAACTGATAACTGATAACTTAGCAGTCCCTATTACTGTATTTGATATATCAAAAGCTAAAAACTCAGGCAATGCCAGTTTTTTTTTCCTTATTCCTTCTTCCTTCTTCTTTCTTCCTTCTTCCTTCTTATTGAAAAGTTTTTGAGAAATGGTATTATTTTGAGCAGTTTAAATTAGAGAAGATGACTCAGACTAGATTTAATTCTTCAGAAAATTCCATTCACCAAGAACTTCTAAAATTTATACCTGCTGATGCTAAAGTTATTATCGAATTTGGCTGTGGTAATGGCACAATAGCTTCTCAATATAAACAGATTAATCCTCACTGTTATTATATTGTCATTGAATCTAATCCAGATTTTGCTAAAAATTCTGTCTTACAAGTAGATAAAATTGTTGTAGGAAATTTACAACAAAATCTTTCGACTCTAAATATCCAACCAGAAACAGTAGATTGTCTGATTTATGGTTTAGATTTAATGGCGATCGCTCACCCGACTGAAGTTTTGAAATATCATCAAACTTGGTTAAAAAATAATGGTCAAGTTTTGGCTATTGTACAAAATGTACAGCATTGGTGCAGAATTTTTAATTTGCTTAAAGGTGGTTGGGAAAATTCGGAAATAATTCGTCATTGGTTTACTCTGGAAAGTCTAAAGTCATGTTTCGCTAATGCAGGTTTACAAGTATATGAAATACAAACTCGTGGTGAAAAAGGAGAGGAGTTTCAACGGTTTCTCCAAGTAACTGAAGGTCTGGTTGATGCTTTGGGTTTGGACTCAAAAAAGTTCGCTACTCAGACCGCTGCTGAATATTTCATTGCACGCGTCACCAAATCTCCTATCCATCCCCGGAGATTATTAATTCAAACGATAATTATGGACCCGAAAGTTTGTGGTACTGTCAGAGTTTTGGAACCAGACCGCTTTAGCGCTACTATTCCTGGGGTGAGAACTTTTTCTGCTGCGAAAACTGCTGACTTAAATATAGGGTTGCCTCAAGAAGAAAAGGTGTTTATCTGGCAACGCACAATTTTAAATTATCCGTCTGACTTTCACAAACTTAAGTCTTTGCTAGAAAAGGATTATTTGATTGTGGCTGAAATTGATGATAATCCGTTACGTCGTCCTGAATATGCTGAAAATAATTATCTTAGCTATCGTGGTTGTCACTGTGTACAAACTTCTACCCCATCCCTAGCTAATTTTTTACGTCAATATAACCCCAACGTTGTAGTTTTTCAGAATCAGTTGGCTAAAATAGTACCTCTATATGAGCGCACACTTTCCCATAATAAATATCTTACCATATTTTTTGGAGCTGTCAACAGGGAAGCAGACTGGAAAGAAATTATGCCGATAATCAATCAAGTATTGTCAGATTATCAAGATAAAATTAGGTTCAAAGTCATCCACGATAAGTTATTTTTTGAAAGTTTAAATACAACCAATAAAGAATTTTATCCATTTTGTAGTTATGATAAGTATCTAGAGATTCTTGGTAGTTGTGACCTTAGTTTATTACCTTTAAATGACAACCCAATTAATCAAATGAAATCTGACTTAAAATTTGTTGAATGTGCAGGTTATGGAGTAGCTGTACTAGCTAGTCCAATAGTTTATCAAGATTCAATTATTGATGGTAAAACAGGTTTAATTTATCATTCTGTTTCAGATTTTGCTAGAAAATTGAGACAACTAATAACTGATGAAAATCTCAGAAAAAAAATAGCAATTAACGCTTATGATTGGGTGAAAAATAATCGTTTACTTTCTCAAAATTATCGTCAGCGCCGGGATTGGTATCTGCAAATGCGAGATGAATTAGCGCGTTTAAATGAACAGTTAAAAAATCGTGTTCCAGAATTATTTGATTATTAAAAACTTGAAGTATTATTTTTGAAGGAGCTAGGATACAGAAAGGGGAGTGGGGAAGTAATACCAATTTGAAAAAAGAATGTGATGAATAATAAGTGCAATAAAAAGATTTTGCCGGAAATGTCCCTTTGACAAAAAAGAGAATTTACGACCTAAAAACTGGTATTGAAGCAATTCATTATGACTCCTGACTCGGTCCTTCCCCTCCTGGGAGGGGGAGGGGCGAGGGGTGGGTTGACTCCTAAGAAATAGCCTAACTCTTTGTAGCAAATATTTATCAAATTGGTATAAGGGAGTAGGGAGCATTTTTCTACCTTTTTCCCCTATTCTATTTCTGAATTTCCTGACTTCTGACTTTTGACTCCCATGCCAAAAACACATACCGCGTCAAAGATACCATAAGGGTTCTACAAAATTAAATACAGCAATTTTTACAGGTGTAATCGTCTGAATTATTTAGTTATAAAAAAAAATAGTATACTTTATTAGTCTATGTTTGTTTTCTAAAAAAATTAAATTATTAAAAACATAGTGTTTCAGAACTATTTAGGGTTTGCTGAAAAAGTCTTTTAGTAGGGTTAGGATACAGGAGACAGGAGACAGTAGAAATGGGAATGAGCGAGGAGGTAGGAGCTAAGTTTTGTCCCAAGATTGTTCTGCCCAAATCTTGACCAAAATCCGCTCATTTTTGAACCATTACCGCTTAAAAACTCGCACTTTTTGATACTTAAAAAGGCACTTACCTTTATTTATAAAGACTTTTAGATTTAATCAGCAAGCCCTATTTAGTTATCAAAAAAAAATAGTATACTTTATTAGTCTATGTTTATTTTCTAAAAAAATTAAATTATTAAAAACATAGTGTTCCAGAACTATTTAACAGATCAAAATTGACGTATGATTTTTGAATAAGCAGTTGAGCTGCCAGAAAAGTTAGTATTAGTATATTTTTCTACTCCTTACTCCCCTACTCCCTATTCCCTATTCCCTGTTCCCTATTCCCTCTTCCAAAAATGCGAATATTATTTACAATTGCTCATTTCTTTAACCCTGAAGGTAGCGGAAAACATGGTTCTTTACGCAAAGACCCGCAAACACGACGCATAGCATTAACTACCTGTTTAACTGCATTGCGTGCCTTATATGCTAAATCTCAGTACATAATTGATATTAGTAGACATCAAGCAATTCCAGCCAATCAAAATCATGGCCATGATATTGATATTATTGTTTGTACCACTAAAGGTCTTCATTTATTATCTCAAATTCCTTTGCCCTCAAATTTTCTGATGCACCACAGCACTAACGTAGAACCTATGTTACTAGGTTTTGAATGTCAGGAAGTAATGAAATCATGTCTTGGGAAATACGATTATTATTGTTACTTAGAAGATGATTTAATACTACATGATCCATGGTTATTTGTGAAGTTAAATTGGTTTAATCACCACACAGGAAATGGTAATTTACTTCAAGCAAATCGTTATGAAATTTCTCCTTTAGGAGCTATTCCCAAAGCTTATATAGATGGAGATTTAAAACCAGAAATAACAGCTAAATTTCAAAATATTCGAGAACAATATCAGCTTAAGGGAAAAATCATGGAAAAGGTAATTGCCTTTCATAGAACTCTTAACCCCCACTCTGGTTGCTATTTTTTGAATGCCGAACAGATGAAAAAATGGGCTAGTAAACCTTATTTTTTAGACCGAGATACCAGCTTTATTGGTCCGTTAGAAAGTGCTGCTACTTTAGGAATTATGCGGACTTTTAAAATTTATAAACCTGCTGCTGCTGATGCAAGTTTTCTAGAAATTCAGCATTTTGGCACTACATTTTTGAGTTTAATTGATAATCAAATAACATTGATTCAAGAACAAGCTCCAGCTAAGGAAAAAACTCAGAGTGAAGGTACAAATAAAGTAGAAAAACAAGTCAAAACAGAAACTAATCCAGAAAAAAATGAGGAGTGATTAAAAATCAATCACAGCCTCATAATTTTGCTTAATGCTAATAGATTATATTAGATAATAAAGATGTCAGATTGAAGTAGGTTAGGAGTACCATTGAGGCGAGCAATGGTAATAATAGGATTACTATCATCATTTTCCAGATTACCGTTAGGATCGTACTTTAACAGACCTGAACCAGCTAGTTCTGGGTCATCTGATGTGTCATTTGGATCTGTTTTTGGGTTTCGTTCATAGATAATAGTAGGACCGCTAGTTCGAGCAAAGCTATCTTCATAGTTATCACCTGGACCAACACCAGCAAAATCATTAATGCCAATAATTGAGTTTTTGCTGGAATTTTCCAAATTAAATCCATTCAAGTCTAGAAGTATCCGGTCATCAGAAGGATCGAAGTCTACGATCACACTATTTTCAGTGACACCCTCCTCAACGGCAAAATAAGCAAAGCTATCGTTACCTTGACCACCAATTAAGGAGTCCCCTGTACCATTAAGGCCAGCTGCAATATAGTCGTCACCAGCACCAGCAAGAATAGTATCAGTTCCTCCACGGCCAAATATAACATCATTCCCTGCACCAGCACTAATACTATCTCCTAATGAGTCATCTGCAGTACCACCCACAATGGAATCATCACCTGCTCCAGTAATTAAGGTATCTCCTCCATCACCACCACTTAAAGTGTTACTACCTTGAGTATCTTCTATGAAGAATGGTGCTGTACCTCCACCCTGAAATGCTATTACTGTATCGTTACCTTGTGTATTCCCAATTAACTGATCGCTTGTTCCACCAAACTGAATAAAGTCATTACCCGTACCACCATCAAAGAAGTTTGCCACACCAGCGTTGGTACTACCCAAAAGGATATCATTACCTGAACTACCAATCAGAGTAACTTCAATACTACCACCACCCGAAGCATTGGTACTGATGCTTGTAGCATCAATGGTATCGTCACCCTCGCCCCCATCCACACGACTAAAGATACCACTGAGACAATCATTTCCCTGACCACCAATCATAGTATCTGATAAAAAGCCTGATGCTAGAGTATCATCACCGGCACCACCATCTAATCTGTTTTGACCAGCAAAACCGGGAACAGTAACTGCTATACCATTAGTACTAAATTTATCTTCATTTTCTTCGATCAAACCAGTGATAATTAAGTCATCACCTTCACCACCAACCAAGGTATCTCTTGAAGCTTGGCCCCTGATAGTATCGTTGCCAGCTCCGCCATCTAAGGAATTTCTACCATCACCAAATGGCCCGACTGCACCTTGAATACAGTCATTACCTTCACCACCTATTAGAGTAGACCTTTCTATCGAAGTTAAAGCTATAGCTGTGCTATTAACAGGGGTACCTACAGATTCCTGATTTAGCTGAACTATTACATCATTGCCACGATCTCCACTTACACGGACTTGGCTACCCAAAGAATATAATGTGTCATTATCTCTACCGCCGTAGATAGTATCGCGATCGCCAAAAGCAACAACTAAATCTTCTTGTCGGTTTGCAGAAATAAAGTTTTGGCCTTGACCTGTGTCACCTGTAAATGTAGGTAAGGTGTCAAAATCAAGTGCCTCTACTACTTCCGGAGCAAAGACACTAATAGTGTCATTATCCCTGCCACCATAAAGACTATCTCTTGTGCCGATAAGTAGGATATCATTACCTTGATTGGCAGAGTACCAGTTATCTCCAATCAGGCCACGGAGAAAGTCATCTCCCTGACCTCCATAAAGGCTAGTACGGGAAACAGCTACTAAGGTATCATTTTCATCATCTCCAAATCCGAAACCAGCAGCAGCTTGGAATTCCAGGGAGTCACTCCCTGCACCACCTTCGAGAGTATCTGGTTGACCAGAGTTGTTAATACCAGAAGGACCCCTAGATACCAGTGTATCGTTTCCATCTCCACCTCTAGCTAGACTGCCACCTAGGGTAGAAGTAAATATAGTGTCGTCTCCACCAATACCATTAATCGTATCAGGTGCTATATTACCAGAATCCTCCTGATCGAAGCGATCGTCTCCATCAGTTAGCGTTACCATACCGTTTCACTCCTCTACATGGTTTATATCTAAAATATGGACAATTGTTTTGTTTGGCTCAACTACCAACAAATACCAGTAATTTTATATTCGGCTGTAGTTTAACCTGTTTATCTGGAATAAGTCTAGCCTTTTAACTACAAAAATTATCAGCCAAAATTTGGCCTACTATGTGCCTATGGGTTTACCATTATTGACTTTTAAGTACAATCTAGTATCTATACTAAGGCAGCATATTTTTAATGATTGATTATAGTGTTAACATTACCGGAGGACGTGGATTGTTGATTTTAGGTTCCCATATAGTATGGTTGATTTTTAAGGTATCTAGAGTTTAGATGAGGTTAGAGGTTGTTTTTTTTCTATACCTACATCTTTGATTTGTAAGGTGCGGTTAGCAACTTGATGAATTAGTTCTAAATGTTTTGCTAATAAGTTGGAAAGAGCGTATCGCTCTAAAACTGTTTTGCGGGCCTTGGCACGTATTTCTGCCATGCGAGTTGGATGATTCAACACTTCATCAATGCGGTCAGCTATTTGTTTGGGGGAGAAGAAGTCTACTAATAGGCCATTTTTACCATCCTCAATAACTTCCCTCACAGGAGGTGTATCTGAGCCTACAATTAGACAACCAGTGGATAGAGACTCAATCATAGACCATGACAGAACAAAAGGTCTGGTTAAGTAGATATGAACATCAGATGCTTGAATGACTTTTAAGTATAGACCATAGGGCAATGAACCAACGAAGTGAACTCGTGATAAGTCCAAGGGTATTTTTTCTAACATTTCTTGTTTGTAAGTTTTACCATTGGGCAAAGATTTACCGTAGCAAACTCTTTCAGAACCGACTACTACTACATGGCAGTTGGGCCTCCTTTCTTGGATATAGGCGATCGCTTCTATAAATTCTGGGAATCCCCGATAGGGTTCCATGCCTCGCGCTACATAAGTTACAAGTTCATCAACACCGGACAGGTCTAAATTAGGTAGTACTAATTTTGCCTCTGGATTGGGTTTAAAGTAATCAGTATCTACCCCATCGTGGAGTACAGATAGTTTGCTTTGGAGTTCTGTGGGAAATTGCGATCGCTGCCAATATGTGGGGGATAACCCCCAATCACAGGTGTACAAATCTATTAATATGGGAGCATTTTTTACTCTTATTCTGGCCATATCATCTACTGTCAAGGGTTCTGCCGGGTCGAAGTCAGCGTCAGAGCCATGAGAATGATAGAACCATTCAAAGTAGCAAAGAAGTGGGGTGTTCGGAAATGCTTCTTTGACAAATAAGGTGGGTCCCCAGCCAGAGTGGCCACAAATTATATCTGGCACAAACCCCTGTGCTTTGAGTTGTTCTGCGGTTCTAAATACGGCTTGTCCATAAATTACTGCACTTTCTAGGGGACGGACGTAGTGATGGGTTTCTGGACGTGGTTCGCGACTGGGTTTGAATAATGCTTTGTGAACTCCTGGTATTTTCCACTCTGGGCGTTCGTTTTTTGTGCCAAATACAACTTGATTATTAGGATTTGCTCCTAAGGCAGTAATAATATGACGATATTGAGCAGGAAAATTTGGGTGCAGGAAGAGATATTTCATAAGTTCTAAATTTGTATTATTAATGATTATTTTTTAATGTTTGAATGTAAGCATTTCCTGGGGACTGCTGCGCAAACAGCTATTAGCAGTCAGCTATCAGCAATTAGTAATTATTCATTACTTCTAGGGTTTAGTCAGGGAACGTATGGCAGTAACTTTTTATTTTTTCTCAATTTCAAAGGTTGCTTTTACCTTGCCTAAAATTCATAGCTGATAGTTAATAGCTGACGGCTTTTTGCTTACGTTTAAATAGGGTTTGCTGATTAAATCTTAAAGAATTGACTGATATTGGCTTTAGTCTTTTTATGATGTAAAAAAGTGCCTGGTATTACGTCCAAAACCCTCAAAATTTTAGCATAAAAGGCAGAATAATTGCAGAAAAATAACTCTGACAAATATATTTGACTACCTCCTAATTAAATTCTATTCTCCGTTCCTCCTAACTACTCCCCCACTTCCCTACTCCTCCACTCCCCTACTCCTTAAAAAGACTTTTTCAGCAAACCCTAAATAATGTCTGGTGCCTGGCATATCCATACACAATCTCTAGGAACTGAATTAGTATCTTGATGAATAATTTTGTATTTTAGATGGGATAGAAATTTCTCCATTATTGTATTAGTCATTACTGAGTGAGCGGTTCCGTTTCGTTTTCCCATAAGATTGTTATCCCAATCTTTGAGAAATCTTTGCCAACCTAGATCGCTGAGGGTATTTGTGTGGTGAAATATGCAAATTTTTTCTCCTCGTAATTTGGCGGGTATTTTGGTTAGGTAGTTAAAAATATCTCTGGGTTCTAAATGCACCATTGTGTCGTAACAAAAACAAACATCTGCTGTTTTTGAATCAATTTCATTTAATGTTATTCCATCAAGTTTTAGGTATTTGACTTTGGCTTCGCCGAGTCGATTTTTAGTAGCATTTAACATAGAATTGGAGATATCAGCACATATTAATTTTTGGCAATGTTTGAGCAACAATTCTGCTGTACGTCCTCCACCAATGCCTATTTCTAGTACTGTATGTTTTTCATTGATATATGGTGCTATAAATTTTTGTTCTATTAATTTTTCATATTCTGCTAATGAGTTGGCTGCCCCTGCTGCTTTACCTATCCATTCGTCACCTATATGAGTTAATTCGGGATAATCTTCATGCCATTTTTTTGCATATTCTTCCCAAGAATTTTCATAATCAATAGTCATAGTTATGTCGCTATATTTTGTCAATTTTTTGATTAAAGTTGCCAGTTTAGTTCAATACCTAAATACTTAGTTAATTTTTGATTATATGGTTGAAAATATGTTACTAATTGTTGGTATATTTCATCTCTAGGTTGTGAGTAATTACCAGAATTATATCTAAAATATGTTTCTGAGTGGTATGTAGGTAATTCTAGAAATTGAAATACTTTATTCATGGTTTCTAGTGGGTGGTTAAATAAGTCTTCACTCAGGAGAATGAGAAATTGTTCCTTGGGAAAAATATTCATCCAATTTTGTAGTTGTTCAATATATTTGCCTCTTGCTAGATATGTATAATGTTGATGATTAAAACTGTAATATGTTCCTGTTTGAATTATTTTTTCAACTTCTCCTTTTAGGCGATTTTGTTCGGCAGCGATCGCTTCTTTCAAAGTTAATTTTTCAGTTCCTAATCTAACTTCGTGATAATAATGAGATATTGCTCTTTCTGCTGGGTTTCTCAACAATATAATTAATTTCATCTGAGGATATATATCAAAAATTCGTTGGGGTACGAGAGGATGGAATAAATAGTAAGGGCTTGATTCTCCTGTAATTATTCCTGGCTCTAATTCGGGAAATTGCGATTGATACCATTTTAAATCCTTATCAAAATTTAAGTCAAAGTAATGAATTTCATGTTGTAAGGATGCTGCAACTAAAGGGTGTTGCACTAAATAGTTATATAAGGAATTAGTACCACATTTCTGAGCGCCAATTATCAGAAAATGTGGCTTTTGATAGTTGATTGGATAGTCGATTTTTTTGTGGAATTTGATACCAATATATTCCTTGAGTTTTTGGTTATAGGGTTGAAAGTATTCTGTTAATTGCTGGTATGTTTCAGAGTTAATGTCAGGTTTTTTTTCTTGATTATGATCGATATAATCATCTATTAATTCTGGCTTCAAATCGAGAAACTTAAATACTTTGTTCATAGTTTCTTGAGGATGATTAAACAAATCTTCACTTTGCAGAATTAAAAATTGTTCTTTTGGGAAAAATTTCATCCAATTTTGTAGTTGCTCGACGTATTTACCGCGAGATAAATATGTGTAGTGTTGATGGTTAAAGCTGTAATATGTTTCTGTTTCTATAATTTTCTCAACTTCTCCTTTTAAACGATTAGATTCTGTAGCGATCGCTTCTGATAAACTTAAAGATTCATAACCTAATTTCACTTCATGGTAGTAGTGATTGATTGCTCTATCTATAGGATTTCTTAGTATGACAATCAACTTTATATTAGGATAAAAATTGTAAACTCTTTGAGGAACAAGAGGATGAAATAAATAGTAAGAACTTGATTCTCCTGTAATTAAATCACTTTCTTCTTCCACTACAAATTGATTTTGATACCAGTTTATTCCTTGATGAAAATTTAGATCGAAAAAATGTAATGATGGTTGTTTAACTGCTGCTACTTTAGGATGTTGAAAAAGATACTTATGTAAGTAATTAACACCACATTGCTGCGCTCCAATTATCAAAAAATCAGGTTTTTTGGATTGTTCTTTTAATTTTTTATGTCGGAGAATACATAAGCAAAAATCACTTTTTAAACCTCCTGGAATTTCCATTAAAATTTTCTCAAATTCCAGTAATAATCTGATTATTGTTTCTCCTTTGGGGTCTTCAGTAACAAATTGATTACTATCTAGTAATTGATATAGTTCGTTAATTAATCCACCACCATAGTGATTCAAAACTTCTATATGAAAGTAGTATTTGATGAATGCCAATATCAATTTTGAACGTACTGCTTCAGATGGGTCTAGTGTAAATACTTCTTCAATACTTGGGCTTTTATATTTTGATACTTTGACAGATTTTAGACTATCATCAAAGCAATTATATATACGATTAATAATATCTAATTGTTGTTGTTCATAAATATTGAAACAATCACCAATATACTCATTTAAGATTACATAACCTTGAGGCTTTAAGCTATTTTTGATTGTGGACAAACAGTGTTCTAATTCTTTCACATGATGCAAAGAACCAAAGCACGTTATTAGGTCATATTTTTTGTTAAGAGTAAAAGTATTAAAATTATCTTGGTATAAATTAATTTTAACTCCGGCTTTTTCTGCATCTCTTCTAGCAATTGCTAATGCTGATTCAGAAAAATCAAAGGCATCAATATTCTTAGCTAAACCCAACTTAGCCATTAGTATTTCGTGATTACCAACGCCACAACCAATAGACAATAAACTATCAAATTTTCTGCCAGCAAAAAAATCTTCTATCAACCAAGCTAGCCAATATTTTTCTGTTTCGCCACCAGATATTCTTTTATTAATAGCTTTTTCAATAATCAAATTAGATACCCACTGATTACTATTTACTAAAGCTGCTTTTGGATTTGTTTGCCAATATTTTTGGGCTTGATTCTGATGCTGATGATTGAAACTCTTTTCTGACATATAAAAATTTTCTTTTAATTGTGAAATATTATATAGCAGGGAATATTGATATTATGCATTTTAATAACAATCAAATCCTCATATAGCAATTCCCAAGAAGCGTGAGGTTATTTCAGTTATCAGTTATCAGTTATCAGTACCTCTACAATAAGGAGGCTTGAAATCTGAAATATTCTCTTTTTTTATCCCCTTAAAAGGCTATCCATTACCAAATAATTAATAATTAAATAGGGCTTACCGATCAAATATAAAAGTATTTATATATAAAGGTTTGAGTATTTTTAGGCTCGAATTGCAGTGCCTCTGTTTCAGTTGAAAACGCTCAAAAAGCTAGTATTTTAGGCGTATAGTTGGGCAGAAAAATCATTCTTACAATTCTTACTCCTACCTCCTCGCTCCCCACCCATTTCTCCGTCTCCCCCTCCTGGGAGGGGTTAGGGGTGGGTTGTCTCCTGTCTCCTGTCTCCTACCTCAGCAAAAAGACTTTATTCAGCTTTCTGTGGTTTTTTTACCCTCAAAAAATACTCCTGCTGCTAAAATTTCTCTACCCTTTTCTCCTAATACAATATCTAAATTATCACCTTCTTGTACTAAAAAAGCGTGCCAATCTTCTAAACGTTCTTGCCATTCTTGTTGTTGAATATAAGGCCAGACAGTTTGAATAAACATCATCATACTATAGGATGGATAATGATGGGGAAAAATACCACTATTGATTTCTTCAAAGTCTGACAAAATTTTCCGTAAACCATGAATTGTCATATTAAAATAATGGCTGGGGTCAGCGTGAAGTGGTTGTAAAAATGCAGTATCAATAAATATTAAACCTCCTGGTTTTAAGATGCGATAAAGTTCTTTTGCGGTAAAAAATGGATTAGGTAAATGTTCAAAAACTGCATGACTAATTATGCCATCAAAGCAGTTATCTGAAAATGGTAATTTTAATGTTGAGCAGACGACATCTGTATATTGATATTGCTGCACATCTAAGTAACAAATATTTGGCTTTAGATATTCTTTTTGAGTGTTACCTGCGCCAAAATCTAAAACTATTCCATTTTCTCCAATTTTATTTAATACTGTTAAAATTCCTTCTGAGTAAGGATGGGTAGTTTCTGTTTCTGTGAGTTTAATAAATGGTAAATCTCCTGGTTGCAAAATATGAGGAGTATTGCTTCTTATCCATATAGGGCAATTTTTTTTATTACATGGTGTAGCTATATTTCCACATTGGGGACAAATTAATAGTTTTTGTAGGTTGAAAATTTTCTGTCGTTGAGGTTGGTTAGGGATATTTCCAATAATTTTAAATTGATTTTGAAATAATAATATTTTTTCTCTTCCATCGGCAAATATTTCTATTTTTATATCTGTCTCTGGTTTAATATTTTTTGGCAGTAAAAGCTCTCCCCCAAAACCACTATGACTAGCATATTTTTTTTCTGGAAAAGCAGCAGCTACATCTGGTCGATATCCACCATGTAAAAGGGAGGCATAAGGTTTTCCATTTAGATAAATACTTAGTTGAATATTGAAATTATTTTCAGAAATGTACCAACCAGAAAATTTAGTTAAGTAATGTATTTCTGTGCTTTTAGGAAAATCTAGATTAAACATTATTTATTTTCATAATTTGCCAGTTTTAAGACCAATTTTTCATACTTTAACTACAAATTTTGACTTAAAAATTACCAAATAATAAAGATTTAAAGGCTCTCCTTTAAAGTAGAAAAGCGGTCAAGGGATGGCTAGATATCCCCCCCATATCCAATCGATCAAGAGAAAATAAAAAATTTTTCTTTTAGTCAATTTTCTTCTTTTCAAGGAAAGGTAATTGTTAATTATTAATTTTAGAATGCTTTGTTTTCTCTATCATTGGTTTCTCAAGTTTTGAACTTCTTCTAAACTTAAACCTGTATTTTGACTAACACTTTTTGCATCTAAAAATTCTAGTAATCGTTTGGCAATTTCGATTTTAGCTTCTCGATTACCTTGCTCAATTCCTTGTTTTATGGCTCTTTTTATAGCATTTTTTTTGTCGGCGATATAAGTTTCCCGTGCCTCTAAATTTTCAAATTATTCTCTAGTCAAACCAGCTTGATTAGCAACTTCAAATGCTTTATGAATTTCTGGAACTTCCCTCATTTTTTCTGGCACAGAATCTAAACTATTCGCACTTTTGAGAAAATACAGCCATTTATCAGTAATTGTTGTTAATTATGAGATTTATTTAGTAAATTTGGGCAATTCCACAAAGACTAATTCAATGTCATAAATAGGATAGTCTATTCAATAATCTTTTTCCTTGAGCAAAAAGCGAGAAATAATTTTATCTAATCCAGAAAACATTTCAAAATCTGTAATAGTTAAGCCAATAACATAATTTAGCAAAGTGTAATCTTCTCCTGAATCTAACTGAGTAGGATAAGCTTTAGCTACATTATATAAAATCCGCTTTTCAAATCCTTCTAAGTTCAAAACTTACATTTCAATAATTACAGTTTTTTCACCAGTAATTTTGGCTTTAACATCTAAATAAGTATCTTTTAAACCTCGAATTTTAGGTACGAGATAGGGGTTGAGGATTTGTAGGTCTTTGATAGTAGGATTACTGTCATAGAGGATGCTGTTTAGGAAACTAATTAAAATGTCTTTACTTTGTTCGGAACCAAATATTTTCTTGAAGGCAAAATCTGTTTTGGGATTAATAAAAATCATTGGTTTGACCTCTTGAGGGAGTAGAGGAGTAGGGGAGTAAGGGAGTAGGGGAGTAGGGGAGTAGGGGAGTAGGGGAGTAGGGGAGTAAAATTAAGCTTTAAATACCCTTATTTTTCTAGAAAACAAGAGTCTAAAAAAGTGTTTAATGACTCCATAACCAAAGTCAAGAGTAACACAAAATTGGAAATTATTAGTAACATTAAACCCACTAATTAATCCGTACATCTGTGCCATAATCCCTGTGTGCTAATTTATCTAAAGAAAAGTATGCTTCTCTGAATATTTGACCATAAGTTTCTGTCATTTCAGCAAAAGTATTTAATGACTCCAGTACATATTTAGAATTATCTGCGAGTCGATGACGCAATGCTTCATCTATCAATAAAGATGTCAAAACATTTGCTAATTCTTCTGGGTTATCGGGAGTATAGAATAAACAAATGTTTTGACATCTTTATTGATAGATGAAGCATTGCGTCATCGATCAATAAAGATGTCAAAACATTTGCTAATTCTTCTGGGTTATCGGGAGTATAGAATAAACCATTAATATTTGGTTTTACTTGTTCAACTATGCCAAATACTGGAGTAGTAATTATGGGTAAATTATAAGCCATTGCTTCTAATATGACTCTTGGGAAACTCTCGACCCGAGAAGTACAAACAAATATATCTGCTGCTTGATAATATTTGGCTGTTTCTGGAGTTTCTTTGACTATTTCTACTCGCTGTTGAATTTCTTCTGGTAATTCAGTCAAAAGTTCGTGTAATTTTAAACTGTAAAGATTTGGGCGATCGCCTACTATAAAACATTTGATTTTTTTACTTTCTGTTTCAGGGATAAATGATAAAGCTTTTACTAAATCTTGTTGACCTTTCCTTTCACAAACAGTACCTAATAATAGAATGACAATTTCATCATTTTTTACTTCTAAAGCTGACCTTGCTGATTGTTTTGACCATTTATGAACTGCGGATTTTAATAATTTTAAATCTAAGCCATTATGTACAACAGTAAAATTGTGATGACTATTCAAAGGTAAGTATCTATTTCGAGTAGCATCTGCCACAAAAATTACTCGATAAGGATAGCGGAAACATTCTAATGCTCTAGCAGCTATATCTGTGCCAAACCGATTAAAATAAGTTTGCCAAGGCTCACTTTCATGTACATTCCAAACACTAGGAATATTTAACATCTGAGCCACATCTACCATGAAAAAATTTTCTAAAGTATTGACATACATAACATCAATATTTAGTGCTTTTATTTCTTTAGCAAAACTAGCTAAAGCTTCATCATAAATATCTCTTTGATAAATATGTTCTAGTGGATTATCCCGAACAACTACCTGAATATTATGTTGTTCATAAATTTCTCTCAATTCTCCATCATTGACAGAAAAAATTATTGGTTCAACAATTCCATCATCTGCCAATTTTAGGGCAATTTCTAATTGATGAAGTGGTGCACCAGTTAAATCTAAGGAATTACTACACATCAATAATTTAATTCTGGGAAAAATGTCTTTCATTTCAGCGAGTAAATTTTCCTCAGTATAATTAACCAGTTCGTTTATTGGTGTTTTATTTTGAGAATTTGCCTCTAGTTTCGGATTATTTATTGGTGATTTTTGCTGAGACTCATCTACTTTTGCCTGACTATTTATTTCTAGTTCATTTTGAGAATTTGCCTCTAGTTTCGGATTATTTATTGGTGATTTTTGCTGAGACTCATCTACTTTTGCCTGACTATTTATTTCTAGTTCATTTTGAGAATTTGCCTCTAGTCCCAGATTATTTATTTGTGATTCTTTCTGAGGATTGTTATATTCTGACTCCTGACTCCTGACTCCTGACTCCTGAATAAAATATCGCCTTGGTTGAATTTCAAATAACTCACTTTCGAGAGAAAAATGAGGACTATAAAACCTATCTACCATCTGAGAATATTTCTGACGATAATTTGCTTCTTCCTGAGGATTATCAGAATAACCGCGACTTGTTCCTTCCTTATGAATTAATTCAGCATCAGGACAATAAACTGAACGATAACCATTTTCCAAAAGTCGATAACCATAGTCAGCATCATTATAAGCAACGGCAAAATTTGACTCATCAAAACCACCCAAATCTAAAAATAATTGCCGGGAAGTTAACATACAAGCAGCAGTTACCGCCGAATAATTTCTTGACACAAAAGCTTGAGAAAGATAACCCCTATTTTCACTATGTAATAATTTAAAAGCATGACCTGCTAAACCATGATGTAAACCATGAATTACTCCTGCGTGTTGAATCCTTTTATCGGGATATATTAATTTGGCACCCACTGCTCCAACACCAGGGAATTGTGCATAACCAATCATTTGACTTAACCACTGAGGAGAAATAACCTCCGTATCGTTATTTAAAAATAGAATATATTCACTACCAACCTGTTCTACAGCACGATTATTAATCGCAGCAAAATTAAACTTACCCCCACTGTTAGGAATAGAAATAACCGATATATTTGCCGACCCAGAAAACGAACTTTTCAGATTTGCCAAATATTCTAAAGTCTCAGACTCATCACTTTCATTATCAATCACAAATATTTGATAATTCTGATAAGTTGTCTTTTTCAAAGACTCAATACAAGACTTCAATAATTTGACTTGATTTTTAGTCGGAATAATAATACTTACCGACTTACCTTCGTCCGGAAAAGTAGCTTTAAAAATTCCCAAATTTTCTCGCACTGCCCAATCTGGTTGATAAATATCTCCCTTCACACCACGACGTTTTAAACTTTCTTGAACCGCTCTTTCACCTGCTAGAAAACTTTTCGGTTTTTCCCCACCAGAAATAGCAGTCGAACCAGGAGAAGTTCGCCAATGATATAACACCAAAGGTAAATGCCCAACTTCGCAAGAAATTTCCGTTGCTCTTAAAGCAAAATCATAATCTTGAGAACCTTCAAAACCAATTCTTAAACCTCCAACTCTCTCAAAAATTTCTTTTCTAACTACGCACAAATGACCCATATACATATAAGAAAGTAACAGCTCTGGAGAATATTCCGGTTTAAATTGAGGGTCGAATCTTTTGCCTTCTGTATTTATTTTGTCGTCGTCCGAATAGAGAAAATCTGTTTCTGGATTTTGACTTAAATATAAAGCCACTTCTCCCAAAGCATCAGGAGTAAGTTCATCATCATTATCTAGGAAGAGAATAAAATCTCCCGTAGCAAGTTCAGCAGCAGAATTCGTCGCAGCACTAATATTTCCATTTTCAGAACGGAATATTAATTTAATCCGAGCATCTTTCTCAGCCATTTCTGTCAGAAATTCCCGAATATCTGGATTACTACTACAATCATCCGCTATACAAAATTCCCAATTTTGGTACACTTGGTTTAGTACACTGGCTATTGCTTTGTCTAAAAATTCCAAAGGTGGGTTATAAACTGGCATGACCACAGAAATTTTAGGTAAAGTTACCTGGCAACCCTCTAACCGAGAAATTAAATATTGAAGGGAGCGATCGCCCCAGTTATTTACGGCCAACCAAGCGTCATAAACATCCATAGTTTCTGACACCATAAATCCGGGAGGCGCGAATAATTCTCCTTCTTGCCATTGTTGTTGTCGATATATCTGTAATATTTGTCTGGCAATACCAGGTAATTCTGAAGGTAGAGGGATGATGCGACCCAACCTTTGCTTCCTTTCCGCAGTCCGTTTCCCAATAGCTTTAGCAAATTTGGATAACTTCTCGAATTTATCTTTAACTTTTTCCCAGAAACTATAACGTCTTAGTTTTAAAAATTCTGAGCAAGGGAAACCAACTATTTCCCCATTTTCTAAATGTGCTTCTAAACTAACTTGCCATTTTCCGACTGGAAGTTCCACCGTTGCCTCAAACCCACTATCCGAACTTCCCACCAAATCAGGGAAAACTGCTCCCACATCTTTTCGATGCAAACCATAAGCACAGTCTACGGAAATATCCCCACATTTGAGAACTAATTTTGTGATTTTCTGCTCTGGGTGGCAACACCAACCGGCAAATAAAATTACCCCCTCCCCTTGTTGCCAGTCTGTAGGTGCATCAAAATTTGCTTCGACTGTAGATACTGATATTGGATAGGAGGCAAATTTATGCCACTTTCCTTTTTTATCCTGTGCTTCGAGAATTAATTGATAATTTCCTGGGGAGAGTTGTATATATACTTGGAAACCAGAGTTTTCCGAAGCAGGAATGTCTGGATATTCTTGGGCAACATCTGGTCGCGAGATACCATAGTTACCAGGAAAAATTTCGCCTCCCACTTTGGCACGAATAGTTTGGATGTTAAGACTACCGCTATGGAAACACCAACCTACTATTTGTATCTGGGAGTTAGAAATTTTCCAGTTAGTAGGGGAGTCGATGGAGAAAAATAAGTGCTGTGATAGCTTGCTTAATTTCCCTTTCAGACCAAACCACTTTTCCCGCAGTTTCCAAAACTTGGAAGATTTCATGGCAGACATTTCCACCCTAAGTGTTTCAGTTTCTAGATGTTGGACGTTTAATTCAGCTTGAATTTGCTCTAGTTGAGTTTGAGTTTGCCCTAATTCTGTTTCTAAAAGTTGAATTTTATCCTGAGATTGGACTAATTTTACTTGAGTACCATTTAATATTCCTTCTGTTTTTCCTAATTCTGTTTCTAAAAGTTGAATTTTATCCTGAGATTGGACTAATTTTACTTGAGTACCATTTAATATTCCTTCTGTTTTTCCTAATTCTGTTTCTAAAAGTTGAATTTTATCCTGAGATTGGACTAATTTTACTTGAGTACCATTTAATATTCCTTCTGTTTTTCCTAATTCCGTTTCTAACAGTTGAATTTTACTTTGAGACTCTTGTAACTTAGCGATATTACCGTTAAGTTGTTGTTGAGTTTGACCAAATTCTGTTTCTAAAAGTTGAATTTTATCCTGAGACTCTTGTAACCTAATTTTATTTCTTTCAAATTGAACTTGGGTTTGCCCTAATTCTGTTTCTACCCCTAATAACTTTTTCTGAGATTCAGTTAGTTTTACCAGAGTACCATCCAGTTGAACTTGAGCTTTACCTAGTTCTGTTTCTAGACCTAATATTTTGGCTAAAGCTTCTTGAAATCTTGTCGCTGAGTTATCGAGTTGTGCTTGAGTTTGACCTAAATCTATTTCTAATCCAATGATTTTCTTTTGAGACTCATCTAGTTTAATTTTTGTACTTTCAAATTGTGCCTGAGCTTGCCCTAGTTTGATTTCTAATGTGGAAATTTTGGTTTGATGTTCTTGGAATTTTCTTTCTTTACCGTCAAGTTTAGTTTGGGTTTCACCTAGTTCTCTTTCTAGTACTTCTAATTTTTTAACAGACTCTTGGAGTGTAACTTCTCTGCTATCCAGTTGTTGCTGAGTTACACCCAGTTCTTTTTCTAGATTATGTACTTTATGCTGTGCTTCTTGGAAAATTTCTTGCCATTTTTTCAAGTCTGTTTCTAACAGATTAATTTGTTTTTCTAAACCTCGAATATTCGACCAATCTTGAAATTCCCAGAATTGGCGATTGTTCTGGATATTTGTGATTAATTCTGCTCCTGACTCGCCACCTAAACCTATTTTTTCTAGTTGTTGATAAATCTCTAATGTTTCTGGGAAATATTTTTCTATTAGGTTAGGTCTACTGGTTTTAATAATATCCTTTACTAACAAAGATTCTTCAAAATTTCCTGGGGTAGGTGTTGGTAAGTCTATTTCAAACTTATCATTAACTGCTTGAATAAAACCTTCAGGATTTTTGCCAATACTATCAACCTTTGCTATTAAACATTGCTGATAAAAATTTTGATAAAAATCTAAGATTCTTTGATTAGAATTCAGCCACATTTTTACAGCTATTTCTGGCTGTTCCAATAAATTTTCATCCGTAGCTCGTCGATAAAGTGAATCTACTACTTCCCACGGCGAACGATAGACAAAAATAAACTTAGCATCTGGTAATAAGTTTAACCAAAAGTTTAAAAATAATGTTGTTCTTGGGTCTTTCCATCCCCAGCTTTTTCCTAAATTATCTTGAGCTTCTTCACGGTTTTTAATTAATCGTTTAGCCGCCTTTAAATATTGTTTCTTGACGGGAATTTCTGTAATTTCAACATTACTTCCTAAATCATCCAAACCTTGGGAACCTAATATTCCTTTTTGCAGTTCCACAAATTCGATATCTTCAAAATGCCCCCTAATATTTCCATATTCCGGCCTCACTAATTTCTCTCCAATATTTACCCCTACACTATGAAATAAAGAAGCTGTTAATGAGGTTCCCGAACGGTGCATTCCTGTAATAATAAAAACTGTTGATTTCATCTAATTTTTATCCTGATATTAAGCAAAGTTGTAAGCAAACAGCTATCAGCTATCAGCTATGAGTTATTATCGCACCTAAGTCCGAATTAGTCTCCAAAGAGAATTAAAAGTTATGTTTACTTCTGCATTTCCTACCGAAAGAAAGCAGAAGTTAAAAGTCATACATTTAAAAGTCAATCATTTTTGATTTGTAATTGTTTGAGAATTTTGTAACTGGTCAGTTATTTACGCCATCTTGTACTAGGGATATTCTGTCTATAATTACAGCATTTAACTTGACAACTACTTCTCCAGAATACTGAGGAACTTCTACTTCTATTACTGCATATAATTTCATTGAATTTTTCTCCTGATGTTAGGCAAAATTGGCAATATTTCAAGATACCATTACTTTTTGTTCTGCTGCTAGTGCTAGTGCCACTACACGGAAGTTAAAAGTCTAGCATTTAAAAGTCAATCATTTTTGATTTGTAATTGTTTGAGAATTTTGTAACTGGTCAGTTATTTACGCCATCTTGTACTAGGGATATTCTGTCTATAATTACAGCATTTAACTTGACAACTACTTCTCCAGAATACTGAGGAACTTCTACTTCTATTACTGCATATAATTTCATTGAATTTTTCTACTGATGTTAGGCAAAATTGGCAATATTTCAAGATACTATTAATTTGACAACTACTTCCCCAGAATACTGATAAATTTCTACTTCTACTACCCCATATAATTTCATCTAATTTTTCTCCTGATTTTAAGCAAAATTTGCAAAATTCCAAGATACCATTACTTCCTGCTCTGTTGCTAGGGATATTCTATCTGTAATTACAGTAGTTAATCTGACAAATACTTCCCCAGAATACCGAGGAATTTCTACTTCTACTACCGCATAATTAGTTTTGCCAAATATATGATTGTGATTAAAAGGAATAGTTTTTTGCACTAATATTTTTCCATCCTCACTCTTAATAATCTCAATTTCACATTCTATTGAATAAGCAGCAATAGGTTCTATTTGTGGATAAACTCGAAATCTTTTTTGACCTTCAATTTGAAATTTAATTTCAGTCTGACACTTATCACTACCCGGCAGAATTTTTTCAGCAAATTTCCAAGTTTCTCCACTATCAAAAAAAGGTAGTTCCTCAACCTCTGTTTTTACTTGCCTATTTGTTTGGCTATCCGACAAATTTTTAGTTTCTTCATTATCAGATATGAGTATTTTTTCCGCTTCTATCTTTTTTACTATTATTTCTTCCTTTGCATTTCCAACTTCTTCCTCCTTGCCAAAATTCTTAACTTCTAACTTCTGACTTCTGACTTCTGAGACTTCTAACTTCTTCCTTCCAACTTCTTCCTTCCAACTTCTTCCTTCCAACTTCTTCCTTC
>NZ_RCBY01000118.1 GCF_003838195.1 Okeania hirsuta | reverse complement strand
ATATCTACTTTCCTCTAGATAGAGCAGATATCTGGGAAAAGTCTCTGACAAATTTTCGACTATCTATATAAGAGTGAAATTTTCATCTCCTCAGAGAACTGGCAAAAATTTCAAACTTCAGTAAATCTCAATTTTCCTCAACTTTCGGCGGATACTTTTCCAACACTTCTCGCAAATATTTCCCAGTATAAGACTGAAAATTCTCTGCCACCTCTTCCGGCGTTCCACAAACAATAATTTCTCCTCCTTTATCTCCTCCTTCCGGACCTAAATCTATTGCCCAGTCGGCGCAACGAATCACATCTAAATTATGCTCAATCACTACAATGGAATTTCCTTTATCTACCAATCTTTGCAAAACATTCAATAACTGATGAACATCATAAAATGATAAACCAGTAGTCGGTTCATCTATTAAATAAATAGTTTTTCCCGTCGCTCGCCGAGACAATTCAGAAGCCAATTTTACTCGTTGAGCTTCCCCACCAGAAAGAGTCGGTGCAGGCTGACCTAATTTCACATAACCTAATCCCACATCTACCAAAGTTTGTAATCGACTCGCCGCCCTTGGAATATTTTTAAATACTTCCAAACCTTCCTCCACAGTCATATCCAAAACATCAGCAATTGACTTATCTTTATATCTCACTTGCAAAGTTTCTCTACTATATCTTGCACCCTTACAAACTTCACATTGCACATAAACATCTGGCAGAAAATTCATTTCAATTACATTCACGCCTTGTCCGCTACAAGCTTCACATCTGCCACCTTTGACATTAAAGGAAAATTGCCCTGGTTTATAACCTCTAGCTTTTGCTTCGATAGTCTCGGCAAATATTCCTCTAATTACATCAAACACTCCTGTATAAGTTGCTGGATTGGAACGGGGAGTTCTGCCAATAGGTGATTGGTCGATTACGATTACTTTGTCTATTGCTTTTAATCCTTTGATTTTTTCTAAGTCTTTGGGAAAGGGAATATTACGACTGAGATGATTTTGCAAAGCTGGATAAAGTAATTCGTTCATCAAGGTGGATTTTCCTGAACCAGAAACGCCAGTAATACAGACAAGTTTTCCTAAAGGAATTTCTATATCTATATTTTTGAGATTGTTTCGATGACAATTTTTCAGTAGTAGAGACTTGCCATTTCCTGCTCTTCTTTCGGATGGGGTGGCAATAAATTTTTTGCCGGATAAATAAGCACCTGTTAGTGACTCTTCTGTTGCTAATAATGTCTGAAAATTTCCCTGAGAAATTATTCGCCCGCCATGCACTCCTGCTCCGGAACCTATATCAATAATATGGTCGGCAGTTCTAATAGTTTCTTCGTCATGTTCTACAACTATTAATGTATTTCCTAAGTCGCGAAGTTTGGTTAAAGTTTGCAAGAGGCGATTGTTATCTCTCTGATGTAAACCGATACTTGGTTCGTCTAAAACGTAGAGAACTCCTGTTAAGCCAGAACCGATTTGTGTTGCTAATCTAATTCTTTGTGCTTCTCCTCCAGAAAGTGTCATTGTTGCTCGGTCTAATGTTAGATAATCTAAGCCAACATCCAAAAGAAAATTTAGTCTGGCTCGGATTTCTCTCAATACTAATTCTGCTATTTTTGCCTGGCGATCGCTCAGTTGTAAGTTATTGATTTTTTCTAGACATTCTCGAATTGAAACTTCTGTAAAGTCGATAATTTTATATTGCCCGACTTCTACGGAAAGTGCTTCTGGCTTTAATCTTTTTCCTTGACAAGTTTCGCAGGTTTGATTGACTAAGTATTGTTCTAATTTTTGTTTGATTAAATCTGAACCAGTTTCCTCATATTGCTTTGCCAAAGTCGGGATAACTCCAGGGTAGTAACGATAATCTCCTTCTCCATTTTTCGTTTCCATCCAGATAGGTTCGTCGCTACCTTCAAGCACTAACTTTTGTTCTTTCTTGCTCAATTTATTCCAGGGAGTTTCTATCTCAAAGTCATAAGCTTCAGCCAAACTATAAAGAAGAGAAAAATAATAGGGATTTTCCTTATTCGACCAGGGAGCGATCGCTGAATATAAAGGTGCATTAGGGTCGGGTACTATTAACTCCGGGGAAAATTGCTTCAAACTACCCAAGCCGTGACAGGTCGGGCAAGCACCATAGGGGGAGTTGAAAGAAAAGAGCCGCGGCGACAATTCCTCCATCACCGCTCCATGTTCCGGACAGGCAAAATTTTCCGAAAAGACTATTTGAGTCTGAGACTTTTCCATTTCTACTTCTAGTTCCTGACTGGAATTAGCCGAATTATTCCCAGATTTAGAATTAGCTGAAGTTGCCATTTTTTCTGGATTTAGATTATACTTATTTTTTGTAGGCACTGCCCCTATTTTTACTGATGTGTTATTTAATACGTCAATTAAAGCAATTCCAGTAGATTGACGTAGACAAGTATTCAAAGAATCTGCTAAACGCTCCTCTATCCCAGGCTTTTTGATAAGTCTGTCAATCACTACTTCTATAGTATGAGTATAATTTTTATCTAAATTGATGTTTTCAGCAATTTCTACAACCTCTCCATCAACCCTCAAACGAACAAATCCTTGAGCAGCTAAACTAGACAAAAGTTTCTTATGAGTCCCCTTTTTGCCTCGAACCACGGGAGCTAAGATATGAAATTTCGTGCGGTCTGGAAGAGCCATAATTCTGTCGCACATTTCATCAATAGTTTGGGGAGCAATATTATGGTGGCAAATTGGGCAATGGGGTTCTCCTGCTCTACCAAATAGTAATCTCAGATAGTCGTAAATTTCTGTGACGGTGCCGACTGTGGAGCGAGGATTATGGGATGTGGATTTTTGGTCGATGGAAATGGCAGGGCTTAATCCTTCGATGGAGTCTACGTCTGGTTTGTCGAGCTGTCCGAGAAATTGTCGGGCATAGGCACTCAGGGATTCGACGTAGCGACGTTGCCCTTCGGCGAAAATTGTGTCGAAGGCGAGGGAGGATTTGCCAGAGCCAGAGACTCCTGTAAACACAATGAGGCGATCGCGTGGGAGTTCTAGGTCGATGTTTTTGAGGTTATGTTGTCTGGCACCTCTGATGCGGATGGTATTTTCAGGAGTGGTCATTTCAGTTATCAGTTATCAGTTATCAGTTATCAATTATCGGTTATCAGCAAAATTTGTAGTGCCATGACACACCTAAATCAGTTATCAGTTATCGGAAAATTAGTCGTGCCAAAGGATTTTTCGGAATCTTCCACAGGAGCAATGCCAGAGATATTTTCATTCTGTGAAGCATTCATATAGAACTCAATTCCGCTTTCCTATAGAATGCTAATCTCAAAAAATGGTGTGCCATGTCAGTCCAACTGCGAAAACGACAATTTAACGTCAAAGAATATAACAAAATGCCTGAAGTAGGCATCCTGAAAGAAGATGAGCGAGTAGAACTAATAAGAGGAGAAATTCTCAAAATGTCCCCAGTAGGTTGTCACCATGCAGCTTGTGTAAATCGTTTAAATAAATTATTTTCTCAAAAGTTAGACGATCTAACTCTAGTCAGCGTTCAAAACCCTGTTGAATTAGATGATTATTCTGAACCATGACCAGATATAGCTTTGTTAGAACCAAAAGCAGATTTTTATTAATCAGGACATCCCCAGTCTCAGGATTTATTTTTGGTAATTGAAGTGGCAGATAGTACGATTCAATTCGACCGTGAAGTTAAAGTTCCTCTTGATGCAGAAAATAATGTAATTGAGGTTTGGTTGGTAGATATTAATGAGGAATGTTTGGAGGTTTATTGACAACCTATTGGTAGTGGTTATAAACAAGTACAAAAGTTAGAGCGTTGTGAAAAATTTTTTACCAAAGTGTGACTTGCTGGAATTTGATTTACTAAATCTTCAAACTTAAACTTATAATCTTCATCCAATAACCTATCAACTTCCACATTCCTAGTTCCCGTCAACAAACAAATTAAAGTCGCCCCCAAACTATATAAATCAGAAGCATTACTCAAAGGTAGATTAAACATTTCCTCCGGTGGCATAAATCCTGGAGTTCCCGCTGCAATACTACTTAAAGCCAACTCCTCACCTCGCAATCTTGCCAAACCAAAATCCACCAAATAAACCTACAAATTTTCATCCACTAAAATATTCTCCGGTTTAATATCCCGATGAATTATTGGAGGTTGAAAATTTTGCAAATATACCAAAATTCCCAAAACTGAAATAGCAATTTGTTTCACTTCTTCAGGAGTAAAAATATGCCTTTCTGCCAAAGATGGAGCATGAATATATTCTGTTACCAAACAAAACCCATACTCAGTTTCAAAAGAATTTAAATAATAAGGAATTTGAGAATGTTTTAATTGTTTGAGAGCTGAAATTTCCCGTTGATAATTCTTAAAAGCTGATCAACTTCCATCAGCAAGAGCAAATCTAAATTCCTTAATTACAACCTGTCGATTTGAAGTGATAGAGGAAGCTAAATATGTAATCCTTCCACCTTGTAAATTACGCCCTAGTTCTTGACTAATTTGATAACCGTAATTAGTAAAATCTGGAAAATTTTTCATATTCTGTGACTGACTTTTTTTCAAGCAATTAAACAAGTGGTTTTGCCAAGGTGGCCGAGGAATATTGCTTTTGTCATAGGAAACAATTTTAATCTGACAAAATTAACCTATTTCATTGCAAAAATATAGTAACTTGCATAGATATTTTGTTATTACTCCTGCAACTTTAGTTTGTTCTTTAATTATGCAGACAATTTGATGACTTATTACTATTCCTAGTAAGCTTCTTTGAGCATTAGTATTTTCTCTTGATTCTATATGTTTTAAATTAATTGAGTATATTTACTATTAGATCGAATAATTTTTTCTGGTGGGGAATGATTCATTAGAAGGTGAGCTAAGTTCAAAGGTTAGAGTTGTAATAGTTACCATTTCTGTGTTTGATTTACCCAATTGCCCAAGCAACTAAATATCTAATAATGAAATTAATCTCTTCTCTATTATTCCCATCCATTACTCAAAAACTACAAGAATTTTTATTCTGTGAACCTCTCTAGAAAAATTGTCTATTTTTTCTAGCGATCGTCTCAACCTTGCCTAGCAATATCCGTCCCTATTGTACCCAAAATTTCCACTCCACGAAATTCACTGATTTTCTCAGCTATCAAAAATACAAAAATTACAAAAATCAAAAATTATAGATCACCGCCAAATTTCTCGCATCGTTAAATTAATATCTTTTCCATTATTGCCACCTATAATTCCTCACCACTAAAAATGTCATCCCGTGAAGCTTCTAAAAAATCGGCGCGCGGAAGGATTTCTCATTGCATCCTCAAAAAAATTGTGATAGTATTAAATTAGTGGGGGTTGTTTGCCCCTAATCATGACTTTTTATTCAACTAAAAAAAGTAAGGTTAGGATATTAAGAGATTGTAGCGATCGCGAAGCGTGGCATCAGCCGTATCGTCAACAGCAGATAAAACTCCTAGAAAGAGCAGAACATAAAGGTTCACTTAAAACCAGAGAAAAATCATTCTGTGAAGCATCTAAAAAACAAAGATGTGGTTGTTTTGTAGCGATCGCCTCAACCCTGCCAAACAATATCGCTCCCTACTCTTCCCACAATTTCCACTCCACGAAATTAACTCATCTTCTCAGCCATAAAAAATCAAATAAATATCACCACCAAATTTCTCAAATTATCAATCAAATCAATATCTATTCGATAATTCCCACCTAACCTGATAACTCCTCACCACAAAAATTATCATTCTGTGAAGCTCCAAAAAAACGGCAAAAATTACCATTGCATCCCCAAAAAAATTTTGATACTATTAACTTATTAGGAGTCGTTTGCACCTAAGTATGACTATTTATTCAACTAAAAATCCAATCCTTAAATATTCGATAAACTAATCAGATTTTAGCAACTAACCATTACTAAGCAATTAAAGCGATCGCCAATTCATACCTGCGATTAACCTCCGGCCAATTAACAACATTCCACCAAGCATTCAAATAATCACCGCGACGATTTTGATACTTCAAATAATAAGCGTGTTCCCAAACATCATTACCCATAATCGGATAATCCCCAGTCAAAAAAGGACTATCTTGATTAGGAGTGCTAGTAACCTTTAACTTTCCGCCTTTACCCAAAACCAACCAAACCCAACCACTACCAAAACGACCACCACCAGCAGCATTAAACTTTTGCTTAAAACTATCAAAATTACCAAAACTTTCATTAATAGCAGCAGCTATTTTTCCTTCAGGTTCACCCCCACCATTAGGAGTCATAATTTCCCAAAACATCTTATGATTAACATAACTACCACCATTGTTTTGTACAGCAGTACGAATATCCTCCGGTAAAGTATTCAAACTACGCAATAAATCTTCTGCATTTTTTTCTTTAAGTTCAGGATACTTAGCGATCGCTCCATTCAAATTTTTAATATAACCAGCATAATGTTTATCATGGTGAAACTGCATAGTTTCTTGATCGATATAAGGTTCCAATGCATCATATTCATAAGGTAGAGGTGTTAGTTTAAAAACCCCAGAGTTTTCCACTGATTTAGTATCATTTATTGAAGTAGAAGGAGTTACGGATGAAGAAGAATGATCTGTTGATGTTTGGCAAGCACTTAGAACCATAGATCCTAAAGTTGCACTCTTTAAGATTAAGAATTTGCGTCGATTAATGTTCATTATTAGTTTTTCATAAAAATAGTTTATATAAAATATATTAACAGCCATAGCACCCGATATAGAAATCTAAAAATTATTTCGAGTATTTTGTGTTGGGAAATAAATTATTTATGAGATACAATTTTTTTTATTTCATGTTTTTTGTACCTCCAAGCAGATATGTTATTGCGTAAACTTTCCAGATTTACTCTCATATCAGAGAGTGTTTATAAACTAAAGATTAAGACGGCCAGAGTACTTAATATTCGGTGGGTTATGGCGGAAAGTTAAATTTTGTTACGATTCATAGTTATTGTCGCCTAACCCACCCTACGCCTGGATTTAATATTCCTTTTACAAACAGTCTCTCATACCCGGTTGAATACTTAATCAATAACTACGGAGCAGTCAGGAGTCAGGAGGAAAGAATAAGGAAGTTTTTTATTACTAATTAAACGGACATTATATCATCTCTAATTTTCAACTTACTTTGGCGTAAGTTGATGATTTAAAAAGCCAGGAATTAATGATATTTTTTAATCTTTATACCTCATAATTTTAACAGCAATAGACTTTTGGCAAAACAAATCAAAATTATTGAGAGGGGACAGAGAATTACATTGAAGAAGGAGGCAGGAGACAGGAGGAAAATTACTTATGGATTCTAACCCCAAGTAATTTTGAACACCCTGTAGACGGTGGGGTATTAAACCCACAAAGAAAATGATAATTTTAGCTGTGGGATTTCCGGAAAAACATATTATACTTTGGTCAAAGCAACTTCTGTTTAATTTTTTTTTCGACCTCAATAAATCCTTGGATTTATACTTTGCTGGAAGGAAGGCAGAGGGTAAAAGGCGCTTATGTTTAAAGGTTTATTCCAATGCTGACTTAATTCTATACACAAACCATGCTACCGGAGATGATATAACAAACACTTATCAGTCTTGGTATTAGTTAATTATCTTCTTGAAAATAAGAAGTAATTGTTAATTATTTAAACTTCTGCTTTCCTGCTCAAAAAAATAAAATAAAGAGAAAAATTATTACTTTATTTTAGCGAAAAAAAATCTGCATTTTTTCTTATAGTTCCTGTTTTTTTATTTAATAATATATAATATTGTATTGATTGGAAATTATTCTAGTTCATCAGTTACTAAACGCCTCAGAATTTCCGTAACTTCGGCTGCCATCCGTGCATCTATTTCTACTGCTTCTTTGTCAAAATCTCCTAAAGCTCTTGCTGCCCGCAAAGTCATCGCCATAGACCTAACTTTTTGCTGATATTCAAACTGTATAAAACAAGTATAAGTAAGTTCTGTACGTTTGCGACTGCTACTATATCCAAAACCTAATTTAGATAGAATAACAGGATATTTAATACTATCTTGAATACCCAATTTTTCCAGAGCCACATCAACATAACGAGCAGTATCTTTACCAGCATTACGAATAAAAGGTTGCAAATTTTCCCAAGACATTCCTGGCAGTTTTGCCGATTCTGGTAAATGATAATAGTAACCAACCATTGACATAATTCTAGTTAAATCATAAGTAGCGACAGTATTTTCTCCAGGTTGTTCTGCTCGCTTTTTACTTTCCGATACTGCACTTAATAATACCCGGTCGTCTTGTGTTATTTGGGGAGAAAAAATAAACGGTTCCTCACCATATAAACCTTGAAATTCCGTATGATTATTACCTGTGATTTCCTTGAGCCATGATTCTAAATCTACATAAATCTGAAAACATTTAAACATTGCAGCTAAAGCATTAGAACCACCAATTTTTTTTCCATAAGTAAAAATATCTTCTACAACTTCATTAAAGTCTAAAAAATTTCCATCTCCGCAGATTTTGCATTTATTAATATCTCCATTAATAGAACAAATAACATTTAAGATTGCGATAATTTTAGTAGAACTCCAATATTGACATTTATCCAAAGAATTTCTGCCTAACCAACGAGATTTCAACGGTCCGCCAGCAGTACCAACTAGACAAATACAAGCCTCTTTAATATCAGGATGAATAAAACTAAGAGCCTGTTCATCAATATCAGGAAGTTCGCCAACATTAGGAAAAGTTTTTGCTCCTGGGATTGCTAAATTAGGCAGCCTAGTTAAATGTTCTGGATAATTTTCTACCTGGTTTTGATAGGGAGAATTTTTAATGCCTTTATCCAGAAAAGCTAGTTTATAACTGTTAAAACCAGCCTCAGCTTTTAAGAAATCATTATATACTTTTTCTCTGTCTATTGCCAGTAATAAAGTCAATGCTTCTTTTTGACCAAAAGAGGCAAAAAACTCTGCCACTATATTTAGAATTTTATCGTTGATATTTTCCATAATTTTAGTTGGTTAAAATATAGATACACGGATAAAGAAGTTATTTTCTTTGCTACTACTATTATATTTGTTAATATTGGTAAGTCATCGGATAATTTTACCGGATTTAGTGGGAGTTTGATATTTTTGAAGGCGAAAACTGAAATAGGATTAGTAACGGATGATAGCCAAAAGTTAGTTTATTTGATTTTAGAACCTTTGATAGAAGTAGATGTGATCGCCTTTCAAGCATTACTTGTGCAAGATAATATCAAAAAACGGGATTTATTAAGATTAAAAAATGGTAGTGTAATTGAATATTATTTACCGAAAAATTGTGGTTTAAAGCCTCCCCTTTTAAGGGGATAATAAATAAAAATTTTCATGATTAGTCAATCATCTTCTTTTCAAGGAGAGGTAATTATTAATTATTAATTATTAATTAGTAATTATTAATTATTGAAAGCCTCAAAAGTTAACAGGTAAAATTGTCGTTCAGGTCTGGAGTTTTCGAGATGTAAGGGAATAAGGTTGTTGGTTGATTGGGTTTGAATAAATTCTAGTTTACTCCGTTAATCTCCTGTTTTACTGGGGGGTTTTTTTTTGCCTGGCCTCTGATAGCAATCGCACCGATGAGTATTCTATCTCACGAAGAGGCCAATGCTTTTACTGGTCACTTATTTGTGCCATCCTGCACTAGTTTTCAGGGGTATGTTTTTTTGAATAATTAATATTAACTGGCGTGCTAATTATCAAAAATGTCATTCCGCCTGTGTTAATTACTTAATAATTGAAGTTTTACCTAAGTTAAACATTCTTTTTTCACCCTTGGTATAATATCATTGATTGGTAGTTTTAGATTGGGACATAAATAAGAATAAATAGGCTCTAGCAAATAATATTTTTGCCGTTGATAAATACTATTTACTAACTGATTTACCCTAAAAGTAAGTTATTTTGGATTACCGATAAATTACAAATTACTCATCAAACAACTAAATATTTTAGCCTTTCAATTTCAGACAAAATTTAATATTATTATAGCCCATTGTCTTAGCAAGTTTAGCACAATATTTCTAGAAATCATTGCTTTGAATTAGTTTGTTAAATGCTATATTTTTTGACAAAGATCAAAAATAATGGTATCAACATCTGAAAATATAGAGGAAATGACTAATGAAAATTGGATTTTTAGGAACGGGTTTAATGGGTCTGCCAATAGCTCAAAAATTGTTAGAAGCTAATCATATTGTAACTGCTTATAATCGTACTCAATCAAAATTAGAACCTTTCGAAAATGCAGGTGCTAAAATTGCTAATTCTCCGGCTGAAGCTATTCAAAATTCTGAATGTTTAATTTTGATGTTGACAAATTATACGGCTATTAAAGATGTACTTTTATCTGATAGTTCAAAAGCGGAATTATCGGGTCGAACAGTAATTCAAATGGGAACTATTTCTCCTACTGAAAGTAAACAAATTAGAGATGAAGTTGTTGCTTGTGGCGGTGAATATTTAGAAGCTCCTGTTTTAGGCAGTATTCCTCAAGTAAAATCTGGTAGTTTAATTGTGATGGTGGGAGCTTCCCCAGAACAATATGAAAAATGGTGTGGTTTATTAAAGATATTTAGTCCCGAACCATTACATATTGGTGCGGTAGGTAGTGGTGCTGCAATTAAGTTGGCAATGAATCAATTAATTGGTTCTTTAACAACTGCTTTTGCTCTGAGTTTAGGGTTGATAGTTCGGGAAGGAATAGACGTAGATTTGTTTATGCAAATTGTTCGGGACAGCGCTTTATATGCTCCAACATTTGATAAAAAATTACAACGAATGTTAGACATAAATTATGAAAATCCTAATTTTCCAGCTAAACATTTATTGAAGGATACGAACATATTTATTAATGCGGCAGAATCAGTAGGACTTGATGTGAGTATTCAAGAAGGAGTGCGTAAAGTTTTGGGGAAAACTATTGAACTAGGATTGTCAAATGTGGATTATTCTGCTTTATTTTCGGCAGTTAATCCAGAGAATTAGAATATTTTCTCTTTTGATCGGCACGTTCTTCTAAAATGATAAAAAAAAATTACTCCTAATTGTGGTGTTGCTGATTTGATGTATGAAATTCAATTAGTGGTAAGTTTTCACACCATTTTTAGTTGAATAAAAAGTCATGCATACGGGCGAACACTAGCCAATAATAAAATCGTATCATGATTTTTTTGGCGATGCAAGGGGAAAAGCCTTGCCTTTTTTAGAGCTTCACAAGATGATAATTTCTGGATTTGTGAATATGTAATATCGATCTTTTGATGGGGTGAAAATTTTTCCGGCCGTTAGTTCTTTATTTGAGTGCTTCACAGGATGATAATTTTTCTGGTGCTTTGATGATGTGAGTATCTCTATATATTCAGTGACAATGTGCTGTTTTTTGGTTGAATAAAAAGTCATGCGTACGGGAAAACACCCACGGCAAACGCATCTTATTTTGCCATTCCCTATATGTAGTGTTTATTTGATTTTATAGACACTATATGTTGAAAGTCTATTGTCAACAAGCGCAATAAAACCCGGTTTATTGATAATTACCCCTAGTTTATTGACGAGATGCGTTTGCCCTGGGCGAACACCACCCAATAATAAAATCGTATCATGATTTTTTTGGCGATGCAAGGGGAAAAGCCTTGCCGTTTTTTAGAGCTTCACAAAATGATAGTTTCTGGGTTTGTGAATATAGCGATCGCTTCTACATGAATAATATTGATACTGTTGATGGGGTGAAACATTTTCCAATCGTTACTTTTCCAGCAAAGTGCTTCACAGGATGATAATTTTTCTGGTGCTTTGATGGTGCGAGTATCTCTTCTATATATATTCAGTAACGATATGCTGTTTTTTAGTTGAATAAAAAGTCATATATATGGGCGAACAACACCTAATAACAAAATCGTATCATGATTTTTTTGGCGATGCAAGGAGAAATATAGCAATGTGCGCTGGCATATTTACACATTATTTTTTGTACACCTTTTCGCTTACTGCACTTTGAGCTGGACATTGTAAATACCTGAGCGCTCATTGCTATACCTTGCCGTTTTTTTTGGAGCTTCACAGGATGCAGATTAATCATCCGTGTATCCGTGGCCAAATCCTTGTCTGGCAACGTTGCTTAAATGTAATGGTAAGTAGCTAAAAGTAATTTCAGTTATCAGTTAGCCTTCTCCGGAGGAGCTACGCTTTTTCCTATCGGATGCAATACTAACTCCTGTGAAATCATAAATTTATTCAGCAACACCTTAATTTTGTTGTCCCAAAATCTGATTTCGATCGCTAGCTCCCAAACCCAACCTATTACCATTAATCTGAGGAGTAATCACAGCAGGTACTTCAGTAACTCCCCAAAGACTTACCAATTGCTGTAAAAACTTATCCTGCTCCACCCGTGTTGCTTCCCAGTAGGGACTTCGGTTAATCATCGTAAACCAAACCAAACCCTCTTCACGGGTAGGAATAACTCCAGCTAAAGCAATCACATCATTGAGAGTACCAGTTTTCACCGCCGAACCCTGGGGAATACTCCTAGACTGGTCTACTAAAGTTCCTCGGTCATAACCAGATACCGGAAATAAGTCAGCAATAACCCACTCAGAAGTTTGAAGATACCGTTGAATAGCTATTAACATTGCACTCACAGCTCTTGGAGAAATTTTATTTTCTACTCCCAACCCAGAACCATTAATTAACTGAATTTCTGCTTGAGGCACTCCCGCAGTCCAGGCAGCTTTTTGTTGAACAACTTTTGCTCCACCCAAATTACTAGCTATTATTTCAGCCAACTTATTATTACTTTCTACATTCATAGTTTTGAGAATATAGATAAGTGGCAAAGACTTGTGTCGAATAATTGGAATTTCTGTAGATACAGATTTTTGGGATATTACAGAACCAGCGATCGCTACTTTTGGCAGAGGTGTTCCTGGTGGCATTCGGTTGTAGATATTTCTCACATTATTAGACCAAGTGGCTGAATTGATACCTTCTCGCAATAATTGGCCTGCAACTATGGGATTAGTCTGATGGTTCATCCAGAAATCACCCACTACAATCAAATTACCTGTGACTTGATTAATTCCCAATTTTTGGATGGCGTTACCCAGGGCGATCGCTTCTTCCCAGACAAAATATGGGTCATTACCGCCATTTATTACCAAATCTCCTCGCAATATTCCATTTGTAATTGGTCCTGTGGTGCTGATGGAGGTTTCAAATTGATGTTGAGGTCCCCAAGTTTCTAGGGCAGCTAAAGATGTGGCGATTTTTGTTAAGGAAGCACCAGGCATCGGAAGTGTACCTTCGCGGCCATGCAAAAGTTTAAATTCTGACTGTATCCATATACCCTGAGCATCGGAAGTTAGTAATCTCTTGGCTGCCAAACCTTTCAAGTATTCATCTACTTTTATAGTTAATATTCGATCGGAATTTTCAGGTGAAATTAATTGAGGTAAACCTGTTTGCCATTTGAGTATGGTTACAGTATTTTGCCCAATAGTTTGTATGCCTGCCATTTCTAGCCACAGAGATATAATTCCATAGCTGAACAAATCCCACATAACTCAATTCAATTTTTTTTCAAGTTTTTCTATAGCAGGGAACAGGGAACAGGGAACAGTGGTAAAAGCTTTTCTCTGTCTCAGGTTCATCATCAATCTCTGTCCTAACTAACTTTTTCCTTGCTATATCATAGTGGACTTCAATCATATATATCCTACATTCCGCACTTCATCATACAAAGATTATGTTTTTAGGGGATAGAAAGCAGAAAATTGATTGTTCAGGAGCTTGTCTAATTCTTTAATCAAAAAAGGAAAATATATTTATTACTGTTTTGTCATACGCAATAGTAAGACATCAAACACCTGGCAATGATTAACTTGGAGTTTCCTACTGAGGAGGCAGAAAATTTATTGCTTGGGAGCTGGTGTAATTATGGAATCAAAAATAGAAAATATATTTATTACTGTTTTGTCATACGCAATAGTAAGACATCAAACACCTGGCAATGATTAACTTGGAGTTTCCTACTGAGGAGGCAGAAAATTTATTGCTTGGGAGCTGGTGTAATTATGGAATCAAAAATAGAAAATATATTCATTACTGTTTTGCCATACGCAACAGTAAGACATCAAACACCTGGCAATGATTAACTTGGAGTTTCCTACTGAGGAGGCAGAAAATTTATTGCTTGGGAGCTGGTGTAATTATGGAATCAAAAATAGAAAATTTATTCATTATTGTTTTGCCATACGCAACAGTAAGACATCAAACACCTGGCAATGATTAACTTGGAGTTTCCTACTGAGGAGGCAGAAAATTTATTGCTTGGGAGCTGGTGTAATTATGGAATCAAAAATAGAAAATATATTCATTACTGTTTTGCCATACACAACAGTAAGACATCAAACACCTGGCAATCATGAATTTAAATACTCCTATTGAGGAAGCAGATTATTCATTACTGTTTTGATATACACAACAGTAAGGTATCAAACCTTTGCCAATCATGAATTTGGAATTTCTTACTCCGGAAACATAAAATTAATTGCTCAGGAGCTGGTGTAATTATTGAATCAAAAACAGAAAATATATTCATTACTGTTTTGACATACGCAACAGTAAGACATCATTATTTGCTAAACTTGTTTATTGAATATGCTAAGTTCTGAAAATGAGCAAAATTTCTATAGGGAAAGCCGCAGAACTACTTGGAGTAGCAGAAAGTACTCTAAGAAGATGGGAACGTGAAGGCAAAATCCAATCAGAAAGAACCAAAAATGGACATCGCCGATATGATGTGACCACTCTTCTTGGACTAAGAGCTGGAGAACGTAAAACTATTGGTTATGCCTGCATTTCTAATTCTGAGCAAACAGCCGATTTAAATACACAAATTATGGTACTAGAAGCCTACTGTAATAATCAGGGTTGGCTAGTAGAAATTATCCGAGATTTAGGCTCTGGAATCAATTATAGAAAACGGGGGTTAGTAAGATTAATAAAAATGATCTGCTCAGAAAAAGTAGAGCGTTTAGTTTTAACAAATAAAGACCGTTTAGTAAGATTTGGTTCGGAACTAATTTTTACAATTTGTGAGATTTTTGGCACAGAAATAGTGATTATTAATCACTTGTCTGAATCCACAGAAGAAGAAGATTTGGGTACAGATATCTTAGAAATAATCAAAGTTTTTAGTGCTAGGTTATATGGTAGCCGTAGCCAAAAGAATAAAAAAATAGTCGAAAAATTGCAAGAGGCAGCCAATCAAATAAATTGATATTTATTAAGTCAAAAATTATCTGTAATTTAAGATATCTGTCAATGGATTCGGAAGGCTGTATCTTTTGTGTGTTTATAGAAAATATTTTTTTGCTGTTATAAATTGAATTAATGCCCGAGAGAGTAATTTTTCAAAAGTCACTAATTTAAAAAGCTTTTCCTGACGGAATGCTCCGCAAACAGGTGCCTAATTATATGCACAAATTTTTCGGCTGATAGATGATAGCTGATAGCTAATAGCTGATAGCTATTAAAAGTAAATAAAGATCAATTAACTGATAAAATCTTGAAGGCTTCTCTAACTTGGATCAATGGGAATAACACCTACACGAATCGCAATAGATGCTATGGGTGGGGACTACGCCCCATCACAAATTGTTGAGGGAGCAATACAAGCACAAGAAACTCATGGTGTAAAAGTATTGTTAGTTGGCGACCCTCAGAAAATCAAAGCCTGTATTAATCACAAGTCAAATCAACCTCTGCCAGAAATAGTCCCTGCGGAGGAAATTGTGGAAATGCACGAAGAACCTTTGACTGCTATTAGACGTAAGTCCAAAGCATCAATTAATGTGGCGATGAACTTAGTCAAGCAAAAAGAGGCTGATGCTGTGGTATCTGCAGGTCATTCAGGAGCAGCCATGGCCTCCGCATTACTACGTTTGGGACGACTATCAGGAATCGATCGCCCTGCAATTGGGGCAGTTTTGCCAACTATGGTTCCCAAAAAACCAGTACTGATTCTTGATGTTGGTGCGAATGTAGACTGCCGTCCTAAATTTTTAGAGCAGTTTGCAGTTATGGGGACAATTTATAGCGAATATGTTCTGGGGACTACTGAACCAAAAGTGGGTCTACTGAATATTGGGGAAGAACCATCAAAAGGAAATGATTTATCAGTCAGGACTCATCAAATACTGCAAGAAAATAATCAAATTAAGTTTATTGGTAATGCAGAAGGTCGGGATGTTTTATCTGGCAGTTTTGATGTGATAGTCTGTGACGGTTTTGCCGGAAATGTTTTATTAAAATTTGCTGAGGCAGTGGGTGATGCTGTATTGCAAATGATGAAAGAAGAATTAACGCCAGGACTGAGTGGAAAAATAGGTACTGCAATATTACGACCTAATTTAAAACGAATGAAGCAAAGAATAGACCATGTAGAACATGGAGGTGGATTACTATTAGGAGTAGGAGGAATTTGTATTATTAGTCATGGTTCTTCTAAAGCTATAGCTATATCTAATGCAATTCGTTCAGCAAGAGATGCAGTAGAAAATAAAGTAATTGAACGAATTAATTCTAACTATGTACCAGAAAATCACAAATCAATAGTCAGCAATCAGTAATTTTTCTAGATATTTTAGACTGATTCACTGTAATTAGAAGCTACCCAAATTATTGAACAAAAAAAATTAGTAGATAGAATCAATCATAAATTTCAAATAAGTCAAAAAATAGCAAAATTTGAAATAGGTAAATTCAGAGTAAATAGCCTTTAAGAATGGTTAGTAGAAACAATTAACAATTAACAATGAATAATTAACAATTACCTCTCCTTGAAAACATAGGATTGACTCAAAGGAAAATTTTTTCTTTTCTCTTAGTCCATTGGATATGGCGAAGAGACCCGCTCTTAACAGAGCCGCTCCGCTAACGCCATCCCACTCTACTGGAAGCTCCGCTAACGAGAGCTTTTCCCCTTTAAAGGAGAGGTTTTAAACTTTAATTATTCGGTCATTAGTAACGATCAAACCAATAAGAGCTTAAAAACTGACAGATGACAAATATCGGTATTGCCATTACAGGAAGCGGTTCAGCTACGCCAAAAGTATCCCTAAATAACCAACAGTTATCCCAAATAGTAGAGACTTCTGACGAATGGATCGGCACTCGTACAGGGATTCGTAATCGACGACTGGCAGATACAACAGAATCATTATGTACCCTCGCGACTAAAGCATCTCTAGCAGCGATCGCCCAAGCTAATATTACTTCCGCAGATATTGACTTAATAATTTTGGCCACATCTACTCCAGATGATTTATTTGGCACTGCCAGTCAAATTCAAGCAGAATTGGGTGCCCAGAAAGCAGTGGCCTTTGATATGACTGCAGCTTGTTCTGGTTTTGTATTTGGTCTAGTCACAGGAGCACAATTTATCCGTACAGGAGTGTATCAGAATGTTTTGCTGATTGGGGCAGATGTTTTATCCCGATGGGTAGACTGGGGAGATAGAAGTACTTGTGTGTTATTTGGAGATGGCGCTGGTGCTGTGGTTTTGCAAGCTTCAGAACAAGACCGACTCTTTGGGTTTGAACTTCGCAGTGATGGTAGTCAAAATAACTGTCTAAATCTTTCTTATCAACCCCAAGCAAAACAAATAATTGAGGGAGTAACTGTTAGTCAAGGTACTTATCAACCAATCACTATGAATGGGAAAGAAGTCTATCGTTTTGCGGTTCAAAAAGTTCCGGAAGTGATAGAAAAAGCTTTATTTAAAGCTAATATGAGTACTGAGAAAATTGACTGGTTATTATTACATCAAGCTAACCAAAGAATTCTTGATTCTGTTGCTAGTAGACTCAAAATTCCCTTAGAAAAAGTTATTAGTAATCTCGGAAATTATGGTAATACTTCTGCTGCTTCTATACCTATAGCTTTAGATGAAGCTGTTAGAGAGGGTAAAGTTAAACCGGGAGATATTATTGCTGCCTCTGGTTTTGGAGCAGGGTTAACTTGGGGAGCAGCAATTTTTGAGTGGGGAATTTCAAAAATTAATAATTAATAATTAATAATTAATAATAATTACCGAAAAATTGTGGTTTAAAGCCTCCCCTTTTAAGGGGATAAAAAAAAGAGTATTCCTTATGTCAAGCCTCTTGCTTTAGCTAGAGTTACTGATAACTGATAACTGATAACTGATAACTGAAATGACCTCTCCTTTAAAACGGAATTGATTGACTAATCATGAAAATTTTTATTCTCTTGGTCGATTGGATATGGCGAGGGAACCCGCTCTTTAGAAAGTCGCTCCGAATTAGGGAATAGGGAATAGGGGAAATAATTGATTATTTATCTGCAATAATTGATTGGATTTTTTATTAAACAGGGAGTAGGGAATAGGGAATAGGAGGAAAAGTCTTACGTTATCTGAGCTTTAAACTTTTTAACTATCAAGCAACTTTCCTTCGACTACTATATAATTTCAAGGCTAAATAGCTGACAACTTTTAGACATAAATAATAGGCAAAATTTTAATATCAAAATGACAAAAACAGCATGGGTGTTTCCGGGACAAGGTTCTCAAAAAATTGGTATGGGAATAGATTTGTTAGACTTGTCTTCTGCTAAAGCAAAATTTGAGCAAGCTCACGAAATTTTAGGTTGGTCTATAACAGAAATTTGTAAAACTCAAGAAGAAAAATTATCTCAAACTCTTTATACTCAACCCTGTTTATATGTAGTAGAAAGTTTATTAGCAGATGAAATGTTGGCTAATTCTTTTCAACCAGACATTGTTGCAGGTCATAGTTTAGGAGAATATGTTGCTCTCTACGTCGCTGGGGTATTTAATTTTGAGACAGGACTAACATTAGTTAAAAAACGTGCCGAATTTATGAATAATGCCACAGGTGGACAGATGGCAGCTTTAATGGGATTCGATCAAAAACAGCTTGAAGAAGAACTTCAGCAAACCGCAGATGTTGTTCTCGCAAATGATAATAATTCAGCTCAAGTTGTAATATCTGGTACACCAGAAGCAGTCGAAACTTTACTCAGTAAAATTAAGGTTAAACGTGTAGTGAAGTTAAATGTTTCTGGGGCGTTTCATTCTCACTTAATGGAGTCGGCATCTACAGAATTTCAACAAATATTAGAATCAGTAAAATTTGCTGATGCAAAAATTCCCATAATTTCCAATTTTGAGCCAATTGCTACTACAGATGCAGTGACAATAAAACAACGTCTGGATAGACAAATGACAAATGGCGTGCGGTGGCGCGAAACATCTTTACAGATGCAAAAAGAAGAAGTAGAAAAAGTCATAGAAATTGGTCCGGGGAAAGTTCTCACAGGTATAATTAAACGAACTTGCCCAGATTTTAAATTAGCAAATGTAAGTAGTTTAAAGGATATTAAAGTTAAAGTTGAAAGTTAAAAGTAAAAAGCTAAAGAATAGCCTTGATTTTTTGATTATTTCTAGTCAAAAATTTAGGTAGATAGTTTGATATTATTTTTGAATTGATCATAAGTAAAAAAATTAGGCTTTTTGGATAGCAATGAGAATCGTCAAACCCTATGAATTTTCAGACTAATATAAAAATCTTATTTGAATTGCGGGTAAAAATATCTTTGAATTTAGGGAATACCGGAGCTGGAGAATAGGGGGAAAAGTTTCAGAGTTTTTATATATCCTTAGATTTTTTACATATCATTTGGGATTTCTATATAACAATCCTATTTGACTTGTGAGATATCCTCAACTGTTAGGGAATAGGGAAGAGGCAATGGAAAACACCGAAGCAATAAATCAAATTATCAGGAAGGATTTAGGATTTCTATAACTATAAATTATTAGGTTATATCCTACTTGGATTACTGATAAATACCTAGTCATAAATCAAATTAATTTTGAGACTAGGAGTCAGGAAGGAGATAGGAGAGTCTATTATTTTGCGACTTATGGAAGTAAAATAATTTTGGAAAATTTACTTCGTGCAGTGTATTTTACCTTTAATCTTACTTATAGTCATTCCAGTTAAGATTGAGACAAGAGTTTCTTACCTTGAAAGAGTTTCAGCTAAAAAAGTGTTACAGTCTTATTCAGAATGACTATATCTATAAAAAAATATCTATTTGCTGTTTATCTGATTTTCCCGATAATACCAATTTGATAAATATTTGCTACAAATAACTAGGTTATTTCTTAGGAGTTGCCGAATCAAAATGAATAGCTTTGATACCATTTATTAGGTCGGAATTTATCTTTGTTAGTCCAAGGGAAATCTCTTGCACATGTCTTTTAACTGCCCTGATTATTCGTAAATTTTTTTTCCAAAATAGAATAATATTTTGATCGGGGTTAACTGTAGATCGAGACAGACAAGTTAATAAATTTTATAATTCTGTGCAGTCTCACATAAAATTGATATAACACCTGACACCTAATTCTGTGTAGACTCATCTAAAATTGGTATTATTCTATCTAAATTATGTGTCAGGTGTTATATCAATTTTATGTGAGACTGCACAGAATTATAAAATTTATATAACACCTGACACCTAATTCTGTGTAGACTCATCTAAAATTGGTATTATTCTATCTAAATTATGTCAGTAATAAAATACTTATTCCTAAGTAAGCAAAAGAATATCTCCGAAATCGCCTAATCCTACTTATTCAGACTAAAATTATAGAATAGAAACAAAAGGCACAAAAATTTATAGGTAGGTATTGGCGATCTATGACTTCATCAATAATCCTATCCAAATTGTACTTAGTATAACTATCAAACCAAGCTAAACAATCATGGCTAAAAATAATGCACCACCAGTAATTTTTTTTATACTATTATTTTTCCTACTAGCTGGAGGAGGATACTGGTTTTTATTAAATCAAAATCGACCAGATACTAACAACAATATTGTTAATAATCCATCAAAAAAATTAAGCATCCCTGAACCAGCTAATCAAATAGTCTCTAACCTAGATACATCTCTACCAAATCCCAATATATTAGCAATGGATGGTAGTGTGACGATGGTTAAATTAATCAAACTGATGGAAAATGCTTATGAACAAAAATATCCTAATATTCCCATCACTTATGGAGTACCTGAAGGTAGACCAAATGGTTCTAATCAAGGCATCAAAAATTTACTAGAAAATCGAGTACAAATAGCAGCAATATCTCGTACATTACGACCAGAAGAAAGCTCTCAATCAAACATTAAATTAATTCCTATTGCCAAAGATGCTTTAGCAGTAGTAGTCGGAATTAATAATCCCTACAAAGGAAGCTTAACATTAGACCAACTCAAAGATATTTATCAGGGAAAAATAATCAATTGGTCAGAAGTTGGTGGTGATGATTTGCCGATAAAAGTTATCAACCGTTCTCCCAAAAGTGGCAGCTACAATTTCTTTCAAGATGTTGTCTTATTAGGAGAATCTTTTCTTCCAGATAGTTCAAACTTTATTACATATCAAAGAGATGTCACAACTCCAATTTTACGAGAATTGAACAATAATGGAATTAGCTATACCACAGTAGCTCAGGCAAAAAATCAAACCACCGTTAGAATCATGCCAATAAACGACATTTCACCTGTAGATAAAACTACTCCTAATAATGACAATTATCCTCTGAATCGTAGTGTATTTTTAGCAGTACCAAATCAAACAAGTTTAGCAGTAAAAAATTTTCTAGAATTAGCTTGATCAACCAAAGGTCAACAACTTGTACAACAGGCAGATTTTATACCTTTAGATTGAAGAAGGCAAAAGGCAGAAGGGAAAATTGCTGATGGATAGTCTTGACACACCACTCCGTTTCTTATACCCCCAAACAATTTTAAGCACCGCAAGTGACGATGGGGGTATTAAACTCGCAAAAGAAAAGATAACGTAGTTCCAACCTTATGAGGCAAGCTGAAAGCTGTTTGCGCAGCATTCCGCAGGAAATGCTTAACCTTCTGCAGCAAAAAAACTGATATAGCAAGGAACGAGTTGGTGTTTGACTTATGTTGATGATGAATATTAAGACAGAGAAATTATTTTCCCACTTTTACCTGTTGCCTGTTGCCTGTTGCCTGTTCCCTGTTCCCTGCTATAGGTTATGATGATGAACTAACTTAACCTAAAATCAAGGTCATATCTTGTGGCTAGAAATCGTGAACCAGTCGAGAATTTAATTCTTTATCGCTTATTAAAATGGTCAGTAATAGTTCCTATACTTAAGTTTTATTTTCGGAATAATGTTTATGGTACAGAAAATGTTCCACAACAAGGGCCATTCGTCGTAGTTAGTAATCATGCCAGTGACTTAGACCCTCCAATAGTTTCTGTTTGTATGAAAAGACCTGTTGCTTATATGGCAAAAGAGGAATTATTTGAAGTACCTATTTTGAAGCAGATTATTACATTATACGGAGCATATCCAGTTAAAAGAGGATCGGCAGATCGAAGTGCTATTCGTTCAGCACTCAATAGTTTGGAGCAGGGGTGGGCAGTAGGTATCTTTTTACAAGGGACTAGGACTTCTGATGGTAAAATTACAGAACCAAAATTGGGGGCGACTTTAATTGCGGCAAAGGCAAAAGTACCATTATTACCAGTTTCTATCTACGGTACCCATGCAGTGAAACGTCAAGGTTTGATAGCTAATTCTGTACCAATAACTGTCAGAATTGGAGAACTTATACCACCTCCAGAGTCAACCAAGAAACAAGAGCTAGAATTAATAAGTCAAAAATGTGCAGACATAATTAACAAAATGCACGATTTAGGACGTTAAGATATTTAGTTAAAAAACAAATGCAGGATATTAGAGAACAATTGGCCGAAAACTTGGATGTAGCTGAATGGAATTGGTTAGTACCCCATGTAAAACGTGATGCTGTAGTAATTGTCGGCCAAAATTTAGATATATTAGATGTAGGAGTAGCGATCGCTTCTGATAATACATCTTCTGTGCAAGACTGGATTAGCCGAGAACTTATTTATAAGCCCTCAGCCGAACAATTGTCAATTTGGAATAGTAATGATAGTAAAAAATTTAATGCTTTGATAGTACAACCTTTTGTTTTAGTACAAGAATCTGATGCTACTCAAGAAGATAATGGAGCTACCAGTCCTGCACCAGTATAACCAGTAGTCACCCATAAAATTGCTCTAATGCCATCTCTAATAACTTTTTCAATGGGTTCGGGCGATCGCCCAGAAGGTACAGGCATTGGCTTAAAATTAATGCCCCTACTACCCAAAACAATTTCCCCGATAACTTGGGCACGAAGCATATGGTCATCAGAAGTAACTAAATAAACACTTGTGATACCGTGGGATTTTAACTTATCTACCATTGTTGTAAAATTAGTTACAGTATCTACGGCATCGTAATCTAAATGTAAGCGAGTTTGCGAAATACCACTCCTAGAAAATAACCAGTCGGCATATTCTGGGTTAGTGCCAGAAGACACCCAAATATCTAGCTGCGGATGTTGACGAGCAAATTCTGCAGCAAAAACTTCTCTCTCTATCGCCCCACCAAGTACAAATAAAGCTTGAGGTGTTTCTAAACTACCTGCAAACTGTTGATAACTAATCCAAAAAGTTAATATAAGTCCTAGTAGAAACCAGAAAATGCGGGAAATCTTCAATTCTTTGTATAATTTTTTACTTGAAATAACCCTCAACACCATATCTTTCACATAAAAAACCATCTGTAGTGTTACAGATGGAATTAGATTCTATCAAATAAATATTCAGATAGTATTATTTACCATCCGGAGTAGACAATTATGGCGTTACGCGTAAGTCAGAACTCAGAAGTTAGAAGTCAGAAGGCGCAAATTAATCCCTGGCTGAGTTTGAGTGTTTATAATTGCGCTAACCTATTTCCATAGTGCTATACAAAAGATTTTTTGAATAAATAACAATTTCTGGTGTTCGTGAATTTAGCTATGATTTTTTTGCTGAGGGGTTAGGGAATAGGTAGAGGCGTTGCATGGAACAGCAGCCTATTCAAGGCCAAAAATACATTATAGGAGAGTTTTGGACTTCTCTATAATATTAATTAAAATCGGAGCGGCGGGATTTGAACCCACGACCCCCACTACCCCAAAGTGGTGCGCTACCAAGCTGCGCTACGCCCCGACAACCATTAATATACTATAACATCATATTACACTTTTGCAATTAATTATTATATTTTGAGAAAGATATTTTTTATACATTTATGATAGTTATAGCAGTCGAAGAAAAGGCCGCAGACATATCAAAAGCCTAAAACTCAGATAACGCAAGATTTTTCTATCTTTCCCCTTACCGAATAATTAAGGTTTAAGGCCTCTCCTTTAAAGGAGAAACAAGAAAAAACTTTCCTTTGAGTCAATCCTATCCGTTTTCAAGGAGAGGTAATATCAAATCCGGTAGCATCGGAGTAATTAAACCTGAATTTTCGGCCACCAATGG
>NZ_RCBY01000117.1 GCF_003838195.1 Okeania hirsuta | reverse complement strand
AAAAAACAGCTTATCCCACGTTGGCAGCCTTGGGCATTGTTAAGTTTGTTACTATTATTATCTCTGTCAGTTAGTGGTTTAAATGTAATTATTAGCTATGTAGGCAACTTTTTTACAACTGCATTATCTGAAAAAGACCAACCTACATTTTGGCGGTTCTTATATGTTTATGCTGGGGTTTTTATTGTTGGTACTCCTATAGTTGTTATTTACACGTATACAAGGCAAAAACTAGGACTTTACTGGCGAGAGTGGATGACAAATAAGTTTCTAAATAACTACTTAGAAAATAGGTCATATTATGAAATAGATTCAAAGGGGAAAATTGATAATCCAGACCAAAGAATTGCAGAGGATATTAAATCTTTCACTAACCAAAGTTTATTTTTTCTCCTCACAATTCTCAACTCAATAATTGACGTTATTTCCTTCACAGGAATTCTGTGGTCAATATCAATACCACTCTCAATATTTCTTATTATTTATGCTGTGGCAGGAACATTAGTAGCAGTAATTTTTGGCAGAAAATTAATTCCTTTAAATTTCTACCAACTCAAACGAGAAGCAGACTTTCGTTATGGATTAGTTCATATCCGCGACCATGCCGAATCAATTGCTTTTTATCGAGGAGAAGAGCAAGAATTATCTCAAATTAGACAAAGATTTACTCAGGTTTTTAATAATTTTAATTTGCTGATTGGGTGGCAAAGAAATGTAGATTACTTTACTACAGGTTATCGATATGCAGTAATTATTTTGCCTTCTTTAATTATGGCTCCTATTTATTTTGCAGGTGAGATTAAATTTGGAGATATTAGTCAGGCAGGTTTTGCCTTTAGTCAGGTTTTAGGAGCTTTTTCTTTAGTAGTTAGTCAAATCGACAACTTAACTAATTTTGCGGCTGGTATTAACCGTTTGGATAAATTTAGAGAAACATTAGAAGATACTAGAAAAGTATCAGAAGTAGGAACTAGAGAAATTGATGTAACAGAAAGTTCTAGATTAGCGTTAGAAAATATTACTTTAAATACTCCTTTAAATCACGAAGAAATTAATGAAAGTCAAAAGACTCTGGTGAAAAATTTATCAGTAGCAGTAAAGTCAGGTCAAGGATTATTAATTGTCGGAAAAAGTGGAGCAGGTAAAAGTTCTTTATTAAGAGGAATAGCAGGTTTATGGACATCGGGTACGGGTCGTTTAGTACGCCCGAATTTGGAGGAAATATTATTTCTACCTCAGCGCCCTTATATGATTTTAGGAAGTTTACGAGAACAGTTGTTATACCCTCAAGTTAACCAAGATTTTGATGAGTATGAATTAAGAAAAATTTTGAAATTGGTTAACTTAGAAGATTTACCAGATAGATTAGATGGTTTTGATGTGGAGTTACCATGGGAAAATGTTTTATCTTTGGGAGAGCAACAACGTTTAGCCTTTGCAAGACTATTATTAATTAAGCCCAATTATGCAATTTTAGATGAAGCTACCAGCGCTTTAGACCTACAAAATGAAGCGGAACTTTATGAAAAATTACAAGCAACTCAAACAACATTTGTCAGTGTAGGACATCGTTTAAGTTTGTTGAAATATCATCAACAAGTTTTAGAATTAACAGGTGATGCTAATTGGCGAGTATTATCAGCAGAAGATTATCAAGCAGAAGCTAGTTCATTTAATTAATAAAGGAAGAAGGAAGAAGAAAGAAGGAAGAAGGAATAAATCTTTAACCTTTGGTATGAATACTGTTGATATCGTTTGTATAAAAACTATATTCTGCACTTCAAAATGTAGGATTAAAAATCAGGATTCAGGAAAAAACTAGAGTTAGGAAATATCTACTTTTTCCTGATTTCAAATTTTTTTACTTCTTAATACCAAGCGTGAAAAAAGAATGTTACAAATAGTTTCGCTCCTTTAGAGGTGAAATAATTTCCTGAAATTACTGTCGTGTCAAAGTTTTGAGTCCTAAAAATATTACTTTTAACTTTTAACTTCCGTGAAATGGTTCAAAAAATTAGTATTTTAGGCGCATAGTTGCGCAGAATAATCCCTTGATTATTCTTCGCAACTATGCGCCTAAAATATTACTTTTAACTTTTAACTTCCGTGAAATGGTTCAAAAAATTAGTATTTTAGGCGCATAGTTGCGCAGAATAATCCCTTGATTATTCTTCCTCCTACCTGCTCTATAATTCCCATTTATCCTGTCTCCTACCCTTACCCATAAGACTTTTTCAGCAAACCCTACCTACCCTTTGACAGCTCCTGCAGTAATACCTTGAACAATTCGACGTTGAGCTATTAATACCAAAATTAACAAAGGAAATGTGCCTATTACTGTTGCAGCAGCAATTGGTCCGTAGGGAATTTCAAATACAGAAGTACCCCCTATCTGAGCAACGGCAACGGGAATAGTGTACATTTCGGAACGAGTAATAAAAGTCAGAGCAAAAATAAACTCATTCCAGGCAAAAATAAAGGTTAAAATTCCTGTGGTTACTAATGCTGGAATTGTTAGAGGTAAGACGATATTCCACAACATAGAAATTGTGTTGTAACCATCTATTTTGGCTGAGTCTTCTAAATCTTTTGGTAACTGTTGGAAAAAACTTCTTAAGACCAGAATTGTCAGGGGTAAATTTATCCCAGTGTAAGGAATAATTAGGGAGATATAGTTATTACCTAAACCAAGAGACTTAATAATTTCTAACAGACCCAAAAATAATAATACATAGGGAAACAGACTGACTATTAAAACGCAGGCAATAATGATATTTTCTCCAGGGAGTTTTAACCGTGCCAAAGTATAAGCAGCAGGCGCTCCTATTCCTAGACAAATAACTGTTGAAATAATAGACACAAAAGCACTATTAAAAACATAGCGGAGAAAACCCAAACCCAAACTAAGATAGTGGTCAAAAGTTAATTGGTTGGGAGCGGGGAAATAGATATTAGGAACTGCTGATATTGCCTCATTTGTTTTGAAAGAAGTTAGTAATTGCCATAAAACAGGAGCTAGGAAAAATATGACAATTAACACCACACTTACCCATAGAATTATTCTGTCTGTTTTGATTGATGATCGATTTTTTAATATAGACATTTTTGATTCCTCATTCAAAAACTTGTTTATCACTTATTATCCAAATATCATATATAGCACTACGAATTTAGGTTAGGACATTTATAAATTCTCAAACTCAGTCAGATATTACTTTTGACTTTTGACTTTTGAATTGCGCGTAGTGCTATAACTTCCGCGTAGCGGTACTAGCGATCGCTACGGCAAGAATTAATAGTAGAAATGTTACTACTACTAAAGAAGCTCCATAACCAAAGTCTAAATAACGTCTAATAGTGGCATATATATAGATAGAAACAGTTTCTGTTTTTCCAGCAGGTCCACCTCCAGTCATTACTTGTACCAGGTCAAAAGTACCAAATGCTTGAGCAAATCTGAATAACAAAGCAATTACTATTTGTGGGATTAATAATGGGATTGTAATTTGTCGAAAACTTTGAATAGAGTTAGCACCATCAATAGCATGAGCTTCGTATAAATCAGAAGAAATAGATTGTAATCCTGCTAATAAAATGATGGCTATAAAAGGCGTTGTTTTCCAAACATCAGCAATAATCATTGCTAACATTGCTCTGAATGGGTCGCCTAACCAAGTAATATTAGTTTGAATTAATCCTAAACGGAAAAGTAGGTCATTAACTATGCCAAATTGGTCATTAAAAATCCATGCCCAAGCTAATCCCATAACTGCGGTTGGTAATGACCAAGGAATGAGACTAACAGTACGAACAAAACCTCGTCCTCGGAATGATTTATCTAAGATAAGAGCGATACTCATTCCTAATATTAATTCTAGAAAAATGGAGATGGTTGTAAATATTGTGGTGTTCCATAAACTTTGCCAAAAACGACCATCATTTAACATTCGACTGTAGTTTGTTAAGCCGGAAAAAATAGGTTTTAATTCAGTACCTAAATTTTCTGTGAATAGACTTAGCAAAAAAGCTCGACCAATGGGATAAACAAATACGAATAGCAATACTAGAATAGCTGGTAAAATCAAGAGCCATCCTGTTAATTTTTCTCTTTTTTCAATTGTGTTTATTGTCATTAATTTATACTGTTTTTGAGCAATAAGTTGGGAATAACTAATAGCTTTTTGTCACTGGATTACACAGCTAATACCATTTCTGAATAATAATGCTATATTTGATGACCATCTTTCCACTCCCTACCTCCCCACTACAAAGAGCAAACTTCAAGTATCATTTTAGTTATATAGGTTCAAAATAGGAGTATCTTTAATTCTAAAAATAGCTCCAAAATTATAATTATCTTTGCCGTTATGGGTTTAATATCAAATCTGCTTAATTCGGTATAAAAAAATGTTCCATCTGAGCGCCATTGCCAAATCTTTCTCAATATTCCCCTCCTGGGAGGGGTTAGGGGTGGGTCCCCACCTCCCCACACTGCCCATCTCCTTCTTCAAGTTCCTAACAAAGCACGAGTTTCTGCTGCGGCACCTTTCATTGCTAATTCTGGAGTACGGGAACCAGTTAGGGCAGCGCTAAGATAACGTTGTAAAATATCTGAAGCTTGAGCATATTGAGCAATGGGAGGACGTAAAACAGAATTTTCAACTACTGGAAATAAGTTTGGTAAGTAAGGAAATTCTGCTACTAGAATCTTGTCATTAAAAAGTGATTTTCTGGCAGGAACAAGACCTGTTTCTAAAATCAACTTACGTTGAACTTCTGGTTTGTTGAAGTATTGAATAACTTCCCATGCTTCCTCTGGATGTTTTGTACTTTTAACTATTCCTAACCCCCATCCACCTGAACAAGCTCCACTTTCTTTTCCTGAAGCATGAACCATTGGTTTAATAGCAAAATTTCCGGCTATTTCTGATTTTGATGCTAATGGATATACATAAGGCCAATTGCGTAGAAAAACTGTCTTACCACTTTGGAATAAACGACGAGTTTCTTCTTCTGCATAAGTTGTTACTCCAGGAGGAGAAATTCCTGCGGTAATAGTTGTGCGTAAAAAGTCTACTGCTTCTATCGCTTCTGGTCGATCTAATCCTACTTCATTTGTTTCTGAATTTACCCAAAAACCTCCATAACCTTTGAGAATTTCGATAAACATTGCGGATAAACCTTCATATTGTTTACCTTGCCAAAGGTATCCCCATTCAACTAATCCTTGCTGTTGTAATTCTTGTGATATTTTGATTAGCTCCTCAAAGGTATTAGGAGGTTCAAATCCACCTTTTTTTAATAAGTCCGTGCGATAATAAAGCATTCCTCCATTAGAGATTAATGGCATCCAATAAAGTTTATTTTTGTAAGTTCCTCCTTCTATATCTCCTGACAAATATGTTTCTTCTAATTGTTGTTTATCAATTTTTTCAGAAAGGTCTTGTAACCAGTTAGCAGCAGCAAATTTTGGCACCCAAACTGTATCCATATAAGCTAGATCATATGGTGAATCTCCTAGTAAAAAAGAGGATGTATAAAGGTCTTCTACTAAATTAGTATCGTTAGGAGCTTTGACAATTTCTAAGTTAATATTTGGGTGACTTTTGTTAAAGTCTATTTGAATTGGTTCTAATTGAGTAGCTGTGATAGCTGACATTAATACTTGGATAGTTACAGGTTTTTCCTGGGTCAGTGCAGGTGAAATTGAGCTATATAAAATACCCAGAAAAGTTGCTAAAATTAAAATGGTTATTTGGAATTTTTTTTTAGTCTAATTATCAGGAATTTTAACCAGCCATTAACTTTGGGTTTTAGTTTTTCTAGAGTAGGGTTTAAAAATTTAGTATGTTTCATTATTTTGGTAAATTAAAGAGTGAAAAATGGCTGATAGTTTTTAATAAAAGAGTTGACTAAAAAGAAATTTTGACTATATTTATCTAACTATAAGCTATTAGAAAATGACATTAGTAAATAAAGCAAGATTTTCTATTATAATAGACTTGTACTTAATTTACGATGATACATTGCTTTGGATTACAACTTTGATTGGAATCCGGCCAAAGAAAAACAAAATATTCGCAAACATCAATTAAATTTTCGTTTGGCATCAACTGTTTTCCGCGATCCTTATCAATTAACAATCTACGATGAAGAACATAGTCAAGATGAAGATAGATGGATTACTATGGGCTTAGATGAAACAGGTATTTTAAGGGTTGTTATCCATACCTTTAAAGAAATCAATAAATTCTCCTATCTAAATTCGGATTATTTCAGCTCGTAAAGCTACTTTAACTGAAACTCAAGTTTATCAAAAGAGGCAATTATGAAATCAGAATACGATTTTTCCCAAGCAGAACAAGGCAAGTTTTACCATCCCGATGCTAAGTTTCATTACTCCATTTATCTCGAACCAGATGTCGAACAATTTATCACTAAAATTGCTGAACAGAGAAAAATTGACGTACAAATTTTAGTCTATGAATGGTTGAGAAATCATATTAAAAATATGACTATCGAGTAAAATCATTCTTCCAAAGCATCCCAAAGTTCAGACATCTATATAATACTTCTATCTCTCAAACCATGATTGCTAACCAAAACACAAATTACATTCCTCATGAAGAATATCTCACAGAAGAAGAACTCAGTCCCGTCAAACACGAATATATTGATGGACAAGTATACGCAATGGCCGGTGCTAGTGATGCTCATGTGACTATTTCCCTCAACCTAGCTTCAGCATTAAGAAATTATCTGCGAGGTAGTGGTTGTCGCGTCTATATGTCGGATATGAAAGCTCATATAGAAACTACCAATACATTCTATTATCCTGATGTTATGGTAACTTGCGACGCCAGAGATAAAGCTTTGCCAAATCATAAAAAATATCCTTGTTTAATAGTGGAAGTTTTATCCGAAAGCACAGAAGCATTAGAACGCGGTGACAAATTTGCCAATTATCAGCAATTACCAACCTTGCAAGAATACGTTTAATTAACCAAAAACGCCAGCGTTTAGAATGTTTCCGTCGTAATGCTGAAGGTCTTTGGGTATTACACACTTACACTCAAAGCAGTGAAATTCTCCTGGCAAGCATTGACTTTCGGACTAGCATTGATAGTTTGTATGAAGATGTCACTTTTGGAGAAATTCCGTAGTTTTTTTTCTGATTCTACCACATCAAAACTTTGATAAAAAACTTACCAATTATTTTGTTTTTCCAACTCTGCTCTGAAGATAAAAACTGGGGTTAGTGGACCGACACATCTAAAATGGTGCGTTACGATAGATTCTTAAATGCTTTTCATAGTCTAAAATTTAGCCATCTAAGGCACCCTACAAATTTTGCTTTTTTCAAATTGGTATGATCTGAAAATGGCTGATAATAAAACTTGTTATGATAAAAATCACCAAACACATATCAAAAAATATTAAACAAAAATGGCAGCAAACCAAACCAAGGTCTAAATTTATTCTGAGTTTTGTACTATTGTGCTTGAGTATCAGATCGCTCCCTCTGTTTGCCCCCATTCGCCCTCAAGACATAGCTCAAAACCAACAAACTCTAGAATTTATCGACCGCAACGGTTTGCCACTCGGAACCATCCTCACCCGCGACCAAGAAAATACTGTAGTCCTCCCCCTAGAACAAATCTCACCTCTATTTATCAACGCCATCATCGCAGCGGAAGACAAAAGATATTATCAACATGGCGCTCTAGACATGAAAGCAATAGGGCGATCGCTCCTGGAAGCTATCCAAGCAAAACAAATAGTCAGTGGAGCTTCCACTATCACCATGCAACTTGCCCGAATGTTGGAACCCACACCCCGCACCTTCGGCAATAAAATTCGGGAAATTTGGCTATCTTGGCGCATCACAGCAGGTATGAATAAAAATCAAATCCTGCAAGCATATATCAACCGTTTACCCATGGGAGGAAATATCTATGGCGTAGAAGCAGCATCCCGCGCTTATTTTGGCATCTCAGCTACGGACCTCAACCTTGCCCAAGCTACTATTCTCGCTGCCTTACCAAACGACCCCACTGACCTCAACCCTTACTATAATTGGAGTCTCCTCAAAAAACGCCAAATATACGTTCTTAAACCCATGGTTGAAGACAATTATATTACCAGTGCTGAAGCTGAAAAAGCGCTTGCGGAAAAAATAACTCTACAACCAAAAAATCAAGGTATTATTGCTGCGCCACACTTTCTATTTTGGTTATCTCAAAATCAATCTACTGCCATAAATCAAAACTTATCTACAACAACAACTCCTACAGTTATTCGTACTACTATTGACCGACCTTTACAACAATTTGTTACTACCCAAGTCCAACAAGTAATTCAAAATCTTACCCCTTATAATGTGCATCATGCTGCTGCTATTGTAATTAATAATCAGACTGGAGAAGTATTAGCTTATGTAGGTTCTCCTGATTATTTTAATACTCAAAAAATGGGTAGTAATGATGGAGTACAAGCACTACGTCAACCAGGTTCAACTTTAAAGCCTTTTTTGTATCAATTAGCATTAGAAAATCAAGTAATTAATCCGAATACTATTTTGCCAGACGTACCGACATATTATGCAATTCCTGGAGCCAAACTTTATAGCCCTACTAATTATAATCAAGATAGATTTTTAGGACCTGTTATTGTCAGGGTTGCTTTAGCAAATTCTCTGAATATTCCGGCAGTAAGAGTATTAGAAAAAGTAGGAGTAAAGCAATTTTTAAACCGTCTACATCAATTAGGTTTTACACATTTACAAGCCTCACCAGAACATTATGGTTTAGGCTTAAGTTTAGGCAGTGGGGAAGTCAGTTTATGGGAGTTGGCAAAAGCTTATTCAATTATGGCAAGACAAGGAGAAGTTATTCCTGTCGTTACAACTATTCCTAGTAAAACTTACCCACTTTTTCAACATAAAAAAAATCAAGACATCTCCCTACTACCTCAAGCAGAATCAAAATGGATGTTAATCGCAAATATGTTAAGCGATACTCATGCAAGAGCAGCAGAATTTGGAGTGAATTCGGCTTTAAATTTGCCATTTCCAGCAGCAGTAAAAACTGGTACTTCCTCAGATTTTCGTGATACTTGGACAGTAGGTTTTACTAATGATTATACTGTGGCGGTTTGGGTGGGTAATTTTAGTGGGGAATCTATGGTGCAAATATCAGGAGTTATGGGTGCTGCACCTTTATGGAATAGGATTATGTTACATTTGCACGAAAAGAAGGAAGCGACAGCTTTTCCACCGCCAAAAAATATGGTTCAACGCCCGGTTTGTACAATTTCTGGGTTGCGTCCGAAATCTGATTGTCCGTCGGTAATAACAGAGTATTTTTATCCAGAAAAATTGGCAGAATATGAGCATTTATCTGATAATTATTCGGTGGAAAATTTGCCTGATGAATATAATGAATGGTTGGCAAAACAGAGTAAATCTAGTTTGGTTTCTGGTGAGTTAAAAATTTTGTTTCCTCAAGAAGATGATTATTTTTTAATGGATGATGTTGGAGGAGAGAAAAAATTAGAATTTAAGTTGGCGAACTCACGGGAAAATTCTGTGGAATGGTGGTTGAATGGAGAGAAATTAGCTGTTAATTCTGATAATTCTTTATTTTGGAAATTATCTCCCGGTAAATGGACTTTAGAAGTGCGTTCAGCAGATATTATAGACCGAGTGAATTTTGAAGTGCAATTGCCGAATAAGTCTCCTTATTATGGGTTTTCTATTCGTATAAGGAGTCAGGAGTCAGGAGTCAGGAGTCAGGAGTCAGGAGGAAAAAAGTAAGGAAGAGCAAGGGTGAATATCTACTTGAAGAAGGAGACAGGAGACAGGAGACAGGAGACAGGAGGAAAATTACATGGGGATAGTCAACGAAGGGCCGCTCCGCGTCTACGCTCCCCCAAGTAATGCGTGAACACGACCGTTGACGGTGGGGTATTAAACCCACAAAGAAAATGATAAAATTGAATTTTTTTCAATCCTAAAAGCCTTCTTCCTTAACCTTACCTTACAATACTGATATTACCGGACTTGATATAGCAGTCGAAGCAAAGGACGCAGACAGATAAAAAGCTTAAAACTCAGACAAAGCAAGACTTTTCCTTCTTCCTTCTTCCTTCTGCTATATAACATCAGCAACTCTCAGAAAAAATCACCATAAACTTAACTGAGTAGGCGACTGATTAAGTAAATTCCAAGGCAGGGATGGAATAGGAATTTTTGCTATTTCTAATAACTGTTGAAAATGACGTGCTATACTAGGCGATCGCTCTTCTTCAGGGCAATGAATAAAAAAGTAAATTGTGATATCTTGGCACAACCATTGCTTAATTTGAGTTACCCATTCTGTGAAAAAAATTTGATTTACTGACAACTGAGGATGAGAAATAAACCTCACAATGGTAAATGGAGCAGTCACCTTAAACTGTAAAGGTAAATTGGGTTTACGGTTTTGAGACCGCAACTGGGGGTTATCCTTACCAGTGTAGACAGGACGCGAGTCTAGCAAAACTTTCCCCACACTCAGTTGTTTGAGAAGACTATTTAACTGTTGAGCTTGAGAGTCTTCAAACCACTCAGGATGGCGAACTTCCAAAGCTAAAGACATCCGGTCTCGTGGCCAAGCTTCCAAAAATTCTGCGAGGTCATCAAATGAGGAAGTGTTGTAACTCGGTGGTAACTGAGCAAAAAATACACCCAGGCGATCGCCTAAAGGTTGCATCTGTTTGAGGAAGTCTAAAGCATCCGGGATAAAAGGTTTTAATAATCCATTATGAGTTATGTTGCGTGGTAGTTTTAGGCAAAATTGAAATCCAGGAGGCGTTTGTATTGCCCACTTCGTCACAGTCTCTGGTTTAGGGGTAGCATAAAATGTAGTGTTACCTTCAACGGTAGTGAAACGGCGACTGTAGAGATAGAGAAACTCAGAAGGAGAACTTTTGGGAGGATAAAACTCTCCCACCCAAGGTTTAAATGCCCAAACAGCGCACCCAAGAAAGAATTTTTTTTGAGTCATTTGAAGAAGGTTTTAGGTTGTAGATTAATTATTTAATATAGAATCCAGTTATACAGTATATGTTCATAATTCTATAATTACTTCAATCTTCCCATCTCCCCATCCACTTTTCCCAACTTAGATCCCTTCTTCTCTCCTTAGATAACTAAAACCCCTTCTTCCTTCTTCAATTACTAATAGACATCTCCAAAAATAAAAAATAAAATCAATTATCATACAGAGATTATCAATTATTTCCCCTCCTGGGAGGGGGAGGGGCGAGGGGTGGGTTCCCTATTCCCTCTTTTCTGGAGATATCTAATATCCACTAGCTGCCATATCACATTCATAAATATAGTTAATCCTTTCAATTTTGGTAGTATAATTTCCATCAGGATATAAGGTAAGTAATCGTAATCCAGGTGGTTGTTTATCTAGAAAAAATTTATAATTTCCTGGTTCAAATTGAATACAAGTAGAAGGAGTTGATAAATAATGAATACCATTTATTTCCTTGGCAAATTCTTGATGAATATGACCAGACAAAACAATTTTTACTTGTGGATAACGATTAATTATACTTAAGAAATTTTCTGGGTTATGCAGAAGAATTTTATCCATCCATTCGGAATTAATTTTTACAGGAGGATGATGCAAAGCAATTAAAACTGGTTTATTTCCAGTCATTTTAATGTTATATTCTAACCACTCTAAACTTTCTGGAGAAATTTCACCATAAACACATCCAGGCACATTGGTATTTAGTAAAAAAAAGTTCCATCCACCCATTTCAAAAGATTTTTTCGCAGAAATAGGAGCAGAACTTAATACCCGTTCCATTGTGGGTAAATTATCGTGGTTTCCTGCTATCCAGTAAGTAGGAATGTTCAGAGGACTCAGTAAAGATGCTAAACGTTGATATGATTGAGAAGTTTCATCTTGGGAAAGGTCTCCAGTAAGTAGTAGTACATCTGGTTGAGGTTGCAACTGTTTGAGTTTCTCCAAGACTTTCACAAAAGATCTTTCCGTGGGAACTCCATACATTTTTCCCTGAATAGAGTCTGCAAATAGATGGGTATCGGTGATTTGAGCAACAAGCACAGAAGGTTGGAAAATCATTGTTACTGAGGAAATTTTGTGATAAGTGATACAGCAGTAAGGAAGAAGCAAGGAGGAAAAATCTTAGGTTGCCTAAGTTTTAAGTTTTAACCTTTTATCTGTCCTAACCTTTCCTGATACTGCTATCAGAGCCTTAAATTATTAAAATAGCTTCAAATATTTGTCCACAGTGCAATTCAAAACATCAATTTAAGTGATGTAGATCACATTTATCCTTGAACTTGCCATATATTTGTGGATGGTGTATTATAATAATTAAAGGTAATAATGGCGGCATGGCCAAGTGGTAAGGCAAGGGTCTGCAAAATCCTCATCCCCCAGTTCGAATCTGGGTGCCGCCTTTGAATAGACTGATCCTAACGTAGACGTTGGGCAAACGGATTGAATTCAGTAGCGAATGGTTCTTGGCCTTTACTGATTACTTATTCAAGATTGATTCGCCAAACTAACTTCGGTTTGGCTTTGTTATTCTTAAGTTATATAGAATCCGGTTATACAGTATATGTTTATAATTCTATCCATACTTCAATATTAAATCGGACCATCTCCCCACCTCCTTATCTCTCCCAACTATAATAATAAGTATTCAACCGGATTTGATATTATTTCTGCTTTGAGGAGAGGCTCATTCTCAATGAAAAATCCAGATTTGATGTGACTAATCATCAAGTGTTATTAACTGGTCAATTAAGAACAATAAAACTGGTAAAATTTAACATAAATAATTATTTTTCAAGAAACCTTCTCTACAAAATATATAGGGTTGCACATTATGGAATGATATTGCCAAAAATTAGTTTAGACTTTGACTAAAAAAACCTAATATCAATCATTCTAGCAATTGATTAATCCAAAATCCTGTTCATCAAAAATCTAAAATCATTCGTCACTATGCAACGCCAAATATATTGTCAGATTAAATGATAATATTTAGATAAGTATAAAGTAACGGAAACAGGCTCATAAAAACACTAACTTCAAAGAAATTTTAGTGATAAATACCGAAATTATAGCAGTTTTCATTAACATAGAATACAGATATTTTTGGCTGAAAGTCAGAAGGCAGGAGGCAGAAGGCAGAAATTTTGTAGTCTAACTTTGTGAAAATGGCTATAATCCGATACACTTACTCAATTGATTCAACCACACATTGTCAAAAAAATGGTCGCACAAATACCTAATAGCAACTACGAAACTCAAACCCAAGAAATAGCAAAACAACTCCTAGCAGCAACTCAAGAAAAAAACAGTTCCTGGCTAGGCAAACTGCAAAATCAAATGCGGTGGGATGATAAACTCCTAGACTGGGCAATGGCGAACCCTGGTTTGCGAGTACAACTATTTCGCTTTATTGACTGTTTGCCAGCATTACACAGTAAACCAGAAATAGCTGCTCACCTCCAAGAATATCTGACTACTCAAGAAGTCGAACTACCAGAAGCTCTCAAAAAACTCCTCAACTTTGCCAACCCAGACTCAGTTCCCGGTCAACTGGCAGCTACCACTGTTGCGCCCGCAGTCGAAACTCTCGCCCATAAATACATTGCCGGGGAAAACATCAAACAAATAATCAAAACCCTAGAAAAACTACGGAAAGAAAAAATGTGCTTCACCGTAGACTTACTAGGAGAAGCAGTAATTACTGAAACTGAAGCAAAATCATATTTAGACCGTTATCTAGAACTGATGACTCAGCTCTCTCAAGCAGCTAAAAACTGGTCGTCAGTACCCCAGATAGACGAAGTAGAAGGCGAACAACTACCACGAGTACAGGTATCAGTAAAACTTACAGCATTTTATTCCCAGTTTGACCCCCTAGATGCTAAAGGCAGTCAGGAACGGGTGAGCGGACGCGTCCGTACCCTACTCCGACGTGCAAAAGAACTAGGTGTAGCAGTTCACTTTGACATGGAACAATATAGCTACAAAGACCTAACTATAGCTATTCTCAAAGAACTGTTGATGGAGGAAGAATTCCGCAAGCGCACTGACATCGGCGTTACTATCCAAGCATATCTACGGGATAGCGAAAAAGACTTGCAAGGAATCATTGACTGGGCAAAACTCCGGGGTTATCCTGTTACCGTTCGACTGGTTAAAGGTGCATATTGGGACCAAGAAAGCATCACAGCTTTACAACACGACTGGCCACAACCTGTTTTCAACGATAAACCAGAAACCGATGCCAATTTTGAAAAGCTGACTCAGATGATGTTAGAAAATCATCAATATATCTATTCAGCTATTGGTAGTCATAACGTTCGTTCTCAGGCAAGAGCGATCGCCATCGCTGAAGCTCTAAAAGTACCTAGACGTTGCTTCGAGATGCAAGTTCTCTACGGTATGGGCGACCAAATAGCTCAAGCATTAGTGGACAAAGATTATCGCATCAGAGTTTACTGTCCCTATGGCGATCTACTGCCAGGAATGGCATATTTAATTCGTCGTCTCCTGGAAAATACAGCTAACAGTTCATTCCTTAGACAAAGTTCAGAAAATGTTCCTGTTGAAGAATTGTTAGCGCCTCCCACTATTAACAGCAAAACAACAATTCACGATATTGTTAAACCTGTTTTTCCCAATGCTGCTGATAGCGACTATGCTGATGCTGCTCAACGAGAACAAGCTTATAATGCTATTGCTCAAGTACGACTAAAGTTGGGACAAACATATCTCCCACTGATCGACGGCGAATACATACAGACCGAGCAAATAGTAGATTCCGTTAACCCATCAAACCTGAAAGAGGTAGTCGGGAAAATTGGTTTAATATCTGTAGAACAAGCAGAGCAAGCAATTCAAGCAGCTAAAGCAGCATTTCCTAGTTGGCGGAAAACACCTGTTACAGAGCGAGCGGGGATATTACGAAAAGCGGCCGACCTAATGGAAAAACGCCGTCACGAACTTTCAGCATGGATGGTATTAGAAGTTGGGAAACCCCTCAACCAATGTAATGCGGAAGTTTCTGAGGCAATTGATTTTTGTCGCTACTATGCTGATGAAATGGAAAGGTTAGACCAAGGTTATAAATATGATGTCGCTGGAGAAACTGACCGTTATTATTATCAACCTCGTGGTATTTCTTTGGTAATTTCGCCTTGGAATTTTCCTCTAGCTATTCCTACAGGAATGACTGTTTCATCTTTGGTGACTGGAAACTGTACTTTGTTGAAACCAGCAGAAGTTTCATCAGTTATTGCTTCCAAGATTGCTGAAATATTAGTAGAAGCTGGTTTTCCCAAGGGAGTATTTCAATTTGTACCAGGAAAAGGTTCGACAGTGGGTGACTTTATGGTGAAACATCCAGATGTTAATAGTATTACTTTTACTGGTTCTCAGGAAGTCGGTTGTCAAATTTATGCAGAGGCGGCAATTTTGCGACCAGGACAAAAACACCTGAAGCGGGTTATTGCTGAGATGGGTGGTAAGAATGCGATTATTGTTGATGAGAGTGCAGACTTAGACCAAGCAGTTGCTGGTGTGGTGTATTCTGCTTTTGGTTATAGCGGACAAAAATGTTCTGCTTGTTCGCGGGTTGTGGTTTTGGCACCAATTTATGAAGCTTTTGTGAGTCGTTTGGTGGAGGCTACGCGATCGCTTAATATCGGAGATGCGGAGAAACCAAGTACACAAGTTGGTCCGGTAATTGATGCCAAGGCGCAAAAGCGGATTAAGGAATATATTGAGCAAGGCAAGCAGGAGGCTGAAGTTGCTCTTGAGATGGCAGCGCCAGATGATGGTTATTTTGTTGGTCCGGTGGTATTTAAGGATGTGTCACCCACAGCAACTATTGCCCAAGAGGAAATATTTGGTCCGGTGTTGGCGGTGATGAAAGCGCAGAGTTTTTCAGAGGCATTGGAAATTGCTAATGGTACGAATTTTGCTTTGACTGGTGGGTTATATTCTCGTACTCCTTCTCATATCGAACAGGCAAAAGCAGAATTTGAAGTGGGGAATTTGTATATTAATCGTGGAATTACAGGAGCGATCGTTTCCCGGCAACCATTTGGTGGGTTTAAGTTGTCTGGTGTTGGATCGAAAGCTGGAGGACCTGATTATCTATTGCAATTTTTGGAACCACGCACGATAACTGAGAATGTGCAACGGCAAGGTTTTGCTCCTATTGAGGGCGTGCAGTAGCTTACTATGTGTGCAGTGTGGCAGGTGTAGGGAGTGTGGGGAGATGGGGAGATGGGGAGATGATATCAAATCCGAGGGAATTGGACATAAAAAAATTCTCCAATCCTCATAACTACTAAACCTTTGTGATTCTTTTTCCTCCTGAGGACTGAGGACTGATATCATGTCCGGTTGAATAGTTAAATAATTAGGCAAGAGATAGGATAAAGGAGATAGGAGATAGGATACAGGAGATAGGGAAAAAAGTGTTTTCATCACTATAGTCATTCCAGTTAAGATTGAGACCAGGGTTTCTTACCTTGAAAGAGTTTCAGCTAAAAAAGTGTTCCAGTCTTATTCAGAATGACTATAATTATCCGGACATGGTATGACTCCTTCTGAGTTAACAAATCTATAACTGTTTAACCAAATTTGATATGAGGAGATGGGAAGATAAAGACAGATTTGCCAATGGCGCTCAGATGGAACATTTTTTTTTACCCAGGACTTACGCACGGACACTATAGCAATGTGCGCTGGCATATTTACAAATTACAGTAACTGTCCAATAGCTAAAAGCCTGATATTATCGGTTTTTTATTCCCCCTGTTGCCTGTTGCCTGTTGCCTGTTGCCTGCGCACAACGCTATAAATCGAGTGATGGCGCCATTCGGAGCTTTGCGGAGCGCAAATGCCATTTGCCCCTCCCTATATATGGCGTTTTAAAGGTTAATTTGCGTAAGTCCTGATACCTAATTAAACAGATTTGATATCAAATGGCGCACATTGCGTTATTCACTTTTATATCAGGTTTCATTAATTAGACGTAAATATTAATGATCTTCATAAATTATCTTGAGAATCTATCAAATTTCCCCCTACTCCTTACTTCCTACTCCCTACTACCAAGATGTACCTCATCCACTAGAAAACTGCTGTAAGTCAATGCTCCCTAATATCCAAAGCACGTTGTTGAAAAAGTTCAGCTTCTTTATACTTTCCTTGCTCATAATAGAGATCTGCTAAATTCTTCAGACTGTGTGCAACATTACGATGCTTTACACCAAAGGTTTTTTCATTGATAGTCAAAGCACGTTCCAACAATAATTCTGCTTCTGCGTACCTTCCTTGCTCAGAGTAGATTTGTGCCAAATTGTACAGACTGTGTACAATATGAGGGTGGTCTGTACCCAAAGCTTTCTCATTGATAGTTAAAACACGCTGCAAAATAGGTTCCGCTTTTGTATATTTTCCTTGGGAATAGTAGAGTGCTGCCAAGTTGTTGAGACTATCTTCGATGTCGGGATGGTCTGTACCCAGAGCTTTCTCATTGATAGCTAAAGCACTATGCAATAGTGGTTCTGCATCTTTGTACTCTTCTTGAGAGTAGAATTGTGCCAATTTTTTGAGATTTTTCCCCTCGGCAAATCTATGATGTGATGAGCGTCGGCGATCGCCTCGTCTACGAAACCTGGGTGGCGGAGGTTGTTTGTCAGGTTGTGACAGTGGCAATAAGCTCAGAGCATCATCAGGTTTATGATGTGGCGGGTGTCGTCGATCGCCTCGTTGATCAAATCTGGGTGATGGTCGTCGATCGCCTCGTTCATCAAACCTGGGTGGTGGTGGTCGCCGATCGCCTCGTTCATCAAATCTGGGTGGTGGTGGTTTGCGACCGCCTCGTTCATCAAACCTAGGTGGTGGTGGTTTGCGATCGGTGAGGGGAATTTGACTCTGCATCAAGCGATCGGAATCATGTAATTCAAGTTTTTGTTGCCGCCATCCCAAAGCAAGTAAACTAATAACTCCTCCCCAAATTAAACTAGGATAAACAAAACGCATCCACATTTTTTTAGGAGTCTGTTTATCCCGATCTTTTGCTAAAATTGCCAACTGTTCCTCAATCCAATTTAGATTAAAAATTGTCCGATAAATTTTGTTAAAAACAACTAATTTATCTTGTTTTTTTATGACTATTCCTGACAAACGTAGTACCATTTGTATTCGACTTTCATCAGTTTTAATTCCTCCCCGCAGCAGAATTTTTCTATATAGTTTCAGTAATTCAGGCGTGAGTTGATTTTGACTAAGTAAATGATGCCGAATATATGTTAAATGAGTAGGATAATCCTTTTCCTGCCAATATGTCAAAATATGTTCTTCTACTAACTTATCAATATCCGGCTCAGTGCTATCTGTATGATCGACAATAATTTGACAAAGTTTCTGAGTTAAAAATGGTTGACCTCCAGTCCAATCAAAAACTCGCCGTAAAACAATTTCCGGCTCTTCTACTATTCCTATTAATCCCTGAGTTAAATTTTTTCCTTCTTGAAAATTTAATGCTGTTAATTCAATGGGATGACCAATATTAAAAGGAGTATGTCTCCCATCTCTAATTAAATCCTCTGGAGTTGCTACTCCAAAAAAACAAAAAATCAGCCGATGATAATCAGAATTTCCATCCTCAGCTCTGCGATTATAACAAGAGCGAATAAAAGCTAAAAATTCATTTTTAAAGGGTAAATTTACCAGTAAATCAATTTCATCCAGAAAAATATAGATTTTTTCAGTGGAAAAATTCACAAATAAAATTTCTTCAATAAACCTAGCCAAACGCTGGATATTTGTAAAACTTTGATAACTTTCAATCCAGCTTTGATAATCAATACTATAAGCCAAACCAAATCCCCGAAATAGTTCTTCTAAAAAACCGTCATACCAAGATTGTTTTTGAATAGAAAAATCACCTAATCTACTCATATCTATTGCCGCACATTTACAACCTTGAGACCGTAATTTTTTCATCACTTTTACCCGCAAACTAGATTTACCCATTTGACGAGCATTAAACACATAACAATATTCTCCACTTTGCAGTTTTTCATATAATTCTGCATCTTGTTTTCTCATTACATAAGTAGGGTCATTAGCGGATAAACCCCCACCACTTAATTTATAACTAACCATAATATTTTAAGAAGGAGACAGGAGACAGGAGACAGGAGTTTTTTTAGGAGTCAGGAGACAGGAGTCAGGAGACAGGAGTTTTTTTAGGAGACAGGAGACAGGAGACAGGAGTTTTTTTAGGAGTCAGGAGACAGGAGTCAGGAGACAGGAGTTTTTTTAGGAGACAGGAGACAGGAGTCAGGAGACAGGAGGGAGGAAGAGGGAGTAAGAAGGAGACAGGACTTACGCAAATTCACCTTGAAAGCGCCATATGTAGGGGCGAATGCCATTCGCCCTCACTCTATTTAGTTTCCGTAGGAGACAGGAGGAAGAAAGAGTAGGAATTAGGAGATTATTTGCATTGTTCAATTGCGTTTATATATGAATCTAATAGTTTACTTACTTCTTCTAGATCCAGTAGAAGTTTTGAAGTATCTCCGTATCCAAGGTCATTTGCCAGAATTAGGTAATACCGACTTTCTTCTAATGAACCTTGTGCAATATTCAAAACTTCTTCTAGATCCAGTAGAAGTTTTGAAGTATCTCCGTATCCAAGGTCATTTGCCAGAATTAGGTAATACCGACTTTCTTCTAATGAACCTTGTGCAATATTCAAAAATCGGATTTTATCTGCTAGACCCTTTTTTCTAAAGCCTTCTACTATATTAGCTGGTACTGATACGGATGCTCGCCTTAACTGACTTGTTAATCCATAGGTTTCTGTTTTTGGGAAATTGCTGCTAAAACCATAGACATCTAAAACAAGTTGATGTGCTTTTTGCCAAACTATTAAATCTCGAAAGTTTTTAGCAGGTTCTCTTTTCATTCTGACTCCTGATTCCATCTTCAAACTACGCTCCAAAAAGCATCATTCTAACTCCTAACTTCCAAAAAGCCAACTCCTGACTTCTAACTCCTTCTTCCACCTCCTGTCTCCTGACTCCTGTCTCCTGACTCCTTCTTCCAACTCCTGTCTCCTGACTCCTTCTTCCATCTCCTGTCTCCTGTCTCCTATCTCCTGTCTCCTTCTTTCACCCCAACCGTTCCTGAAAATATTGTCGATATAACTGACAACGAGGTTCAGCATCATCGCCTTTAATTGTAATTAATCCCATAGCTTCTAATTGATGTAATTCTCGATTTTTATTAGGTAAACGTACTGGAGAATTACTTTGTAATATTTTATGAAAAACTGCTTTAATATTTGTCTTTTCTAATATTGTTTCTAAATGTCTACTTAAATGTTCTTGATAAATTCCGCTTTCAGTAGGAGCATATTTTAATAGTTCTGTAATAGTTAATTCATCCTGAGACATTTTGTACAATCCTAATCTGATTAAATAAGGATGTCCTCCCACCATTGACATTAAAGGAGCAACTATTTCTGACTCAAGTTGATGTAAGTATGCTAACTGAGTTACCTGCTCTAATGTAAATTCTTTTAACTCTATAGGTAAACCAACATTAAAAGGAGATTGATAAATATTTAATTTGCCATGATATTCTGTGGAATAAGCAATTATCATTCGTAGATTTTCCCAAATTTCTAAGTTATTGCTTTCTTCATACCAACTTCTTAACATGGCAAAAAAATCTTTAGATATTTCTGGATAATTAAAAATTTCATCCACTTCATCTAAGAGTAATACTACTTCTTGCTCTAAATGATAGAGTAGTGCTTCAAATTCTTGAGTGCAAGATATTTTAGCATTGTGATTATCCCAAATTTTCCAGCTTTGACTATCAGTAAACCGACTTTTGATATTCTTGTTGAATGCTTTCAGAAAATTATTAATATTGCTGATATTTTCTGGTTCAATTAAGCTATCAAATCTGAGATAAATCGGAATATATTTATTATTATTGGCTTTTGCTTGTATCCTTCGCAACAGAGAAGTTTTACCCATTTGTTTTGGCGCTTTTATTCTCACTAATGAACCAGGATCTTCTATTTTTTCATAGCATTCAGACTCAATAGAACAACGTTTAATTCGATAACGTTCTATATAAAAAGGAGAGTCTGGTTTTTCTGGTCTACCAGGAATAATAATTTTGCTAGTCTTAAAACCATAGTCAGCTCTTAATTGAGGATGGACTAAGTTTGATTGATATTTGCTGAATGTTTCAAATAAAAATTCCCGAAATGAACTATGATTCTTGGGTAGATTAAATTTAGTAGCGATCGCTTTTAATTTTTTCCCTACATTTGATGTATCCCATTTCATTGACTGAGCAATTTGTTCATATTTATTACCTGCTAAAAATAAACTTAATGTTTTTACTTCATCATCTGCCAAGCTAGAGTAAATGTGTTCAAAAATTTGTTGATTCATCAATTTTATTTTTAAATTTGACTAAAATTAATGTAAGCATTCAGCCGTCAGCTATCAGCTATCAGCTATTGCTTTTAGTTAGTAATAAAAGCTTTCTTATATTATATCCAGAGAATTAACGAAAAAAAATTTTTTGTTTTACGAGCTTTAATTATAACTATGCCTTTTAATTTGGATAAATTAAGTTTTACTAAGGTTGTTTAAATCAAGATAACTTAACAAAGATTAGAAAGTCAAGATTAACATTAATAAGATTAAAATTACAGCCAATATATTTTTCGGCGTTGCATAAATGCGGGATGATTTTAATAGTTTTGTGGAATGGGCATCTTGCCCGTTCCTGATATTTTCCCGTTCCTGATATTTTCACCGCAGACAGGGACAGGCAGGATGCCTGCCCCCACTGGAAATACATTCTTTTAATTCTATAAAGCTGATAGCTGACCACTGAATGCTTACTCTAAGAGAAACCTTGACTACTGGATAAAATGTGAATCATATTTTCAGGTACATTCCTTACTATCTGCTGAATGTGAAAATATTTTCACATTGATGAGGATTAATTCATTTTTCTAGTTAGTGAAGATGTAACCTGAAATTTACTGTCATTTATTCCCCATTTGAAATTTAGCTGAATTAAGATTATTTGTAAAGGGAAGAAAGATAATTTTAATCCAAGATAATAGCTTTTAGATTAGAATAAGTTAAGAAAAAATCATTAACTTGCCATTGTCCCAAAAATATCCCTTGTCTGATAGCTGATTATTTCACAGCTTGACCACTAGAAATTCATCATCAAGCAAAATAATTGCTTCCCTAATTTCCCTCTCACAATAATCAGAAATACAGAAAAAAAGATGAACTCATTATTAGAAGAACAGCAAAATTCCGATTCTGAAGATACTAATAATAACATCAATCTCACCCTCGATCCGGAAACTCAACTCGTAACAGTCGATGACTCTTCACCAAGTATTTCCGTTTTATGGGACCGAGCAGTACAACAAGCAGTTATCAATACTTCCCCAGGCCCAACCATTGCTTCCCGTGCTTATGCGATCGTACACACAGCTATCTACGATGCTTGGAGCGCTTACGACCCATTAGCAATAGGAACTCAATTAGAAGATGACCTACAACGTCCCCTATCAGAAAACACCGATGCCAACAAAACTGAAGCCATGAGTTTTGCTGCTTATCGAGTACTCTCAGAATTATTCCCCACTGAGACAGAAATTTTCAACGAATTGATGGCTGAACTTGCCTACGATCCTAACAACACAACCACCGATACTACTACTCCTGCTGGCATTGGTAACGTTGCCGCCGAAGCACTATTAACATTCCGTCGAAACGATGGCTCCAACCAACTAGGAAATGACCCCAATGGTGACGGTACTCCCTACTCCGACATCAGTGACTATGAACCTAGTAATCCCATTGGAGACCCCGTTGACATCGAACTATGGACTCCCGAAACAATTCCCATTGATGCTGAACCCGGTGAGGAAGAGCGAGTGCAAACATTTCTCACTCCTCAGTGGGGTGATGTCATACCTTTTAGTCTCGCTTCAGGTGATATATTTCGACCAACAGCACCAGAACCATTCTTGCTAGTAGATGGTGAAGTAGACTTGGAAGCACGCACAATTACTCTAGCAGACGGTTCAGTTATCGAAATCACTCCAGATATTATTGGCACTATTATTAATCCTGCATTCATTGAACAAACAGAAGAAGTTATCGCAATTAGTGCTAACCTCACAGACGAACAAAAGTTAGTTGCAGAATTTTGGGAAGATGGCGGTGGTACATCCTTCCCCCCTGGAACTTGGATGACTTTCGGGCAATTTGTCTCAGCTAGAGATGACAATACATTAGATGAGGATGTCAAACTCTTCTTTAATTTGGGCAACGCAGTATTTGATGCCGGAATTGCCACTTGGGAATCTAAAACTTTTTATGACTATGCTCGTCCGGTACGAACAGTAAGGGAACTAGGAGAACTAGGGTTAATTGGGGAGTTTAATGCAGAGCTTGGTGGTTTTGCTATCGATGCTTGGGCAGGTCCTGGAGAAGGCACTCAAACTATTTTGGCTACTGATTTTCTCACCTATCAAACTCCTGGTAGTGACCCTTCACCTCCTTTTGCTGAATATGTATCTGGTCATAGTACCTTCAGTGCTGCCGCTGCAGAAATACTCCAACTGTTTACTGGTAGTGATGATTTTGGTGCTTCGATAACTTTTCAAGCTGGTGAGTCTCGTTTTGAACCTGGTGTTACACCGGAAGAACCTTTAACTTTGGAGTGGGATACTTTTAGTGAAGCTGCTGATGAAGCTGGTATTTCTCGTCTTTATGGTGGTATTCACTTTGAAGATGGCGATCTAAATGGTAGAGCGTTGGGGCAACAGGTAGCGGAAAGTGTCTGGCAAGAAACTCAGTTAGCGATCGCTCCTAATGTCACTATCGGTACAGATGAGGATGATGATTTAATCGGGACAACTGCAAATAATCTCATGTACGGAAATAGGGGTGATGATATCATCCAAAGTTTAGATGGTAACGACTTGCTTCATGGAGGCAAAGGTGACGATCTACTTGATGGTGGTCTAGGAGATGATATTATTGGTGGTCAGACCGGTGATGATATTCTCACTGGTGGACTCGGTGGGGATATGTTTGAGTTCGGGTTTGGTGATGGTGACAATATTATCACTGATTTTGAAGATGGAATAGATGTCATTGGTTTAGAGGATGGTTTGAGTTTCGAGCAGTTGACAATTTCTCAGATAGGAAATGACACTCGCATTAGTACTGAACGACTTTCTATTACATTGCAGGATGTACAGGACAGCGCGATCGGCATTGATGATTTTCTTGAGATTGTTTGAGTAATATCATTAGGAGTCAGAAGTCAGGAGTCAGGAGTCAGGAGAAGAGAGAATCACTTTGATGAGCGTAGTTATGAAAATTGGAGAATTTTTTTATCATTTTCTTTGTGGGTTTAATACCCCACCGTCAACGGTCGTGTTCACGCATTACTTGGGGG
>NZ_RCBY01000116.1 GCF_003838195.1 Okeania hirsuta | reverse complement strand
TCGCGAAATAAAACCTTAAAGTGAAATGGGAAAATTCTGGTTTTCACTGATTAAATTATCCTGCCATTAAGTAGAAATTCCAGAGTCCAGCCGCAGTGAACATGAAGCGATCGTCGCGCATCTTTAATGTGATTTCGATACAATCCTCTCCCTGCATTATATCTCTTCACGCCAGATATTGTATGTTCACATTTGACGCTAACGCTACTTTTCTCTCTATTGAAAAGTAGCGTTAGCGTCAAATGTGAACATACAATCCTCTCCCTGCATTATATCTCTTCACGCCAGATATTGTATGTTCACATTTGACGCTAACGCTACTTTTCTCTCTATTGAAAAGTTTTTGTTCCTCAGTTAATTCCTTTCCTTTAGGTTTTTTCGTGGGAATTTTGATGTTGACGAATTCCTTCTGTAATCCCTGGAAACCCAAATCTACATGAATTTTCACTTCCAAAAAGCACAAAATCTACCAATTTTTCGCGCGTCCAACTGCCGAAGGCCCATGAACCTTGCCCTCTCTTGCTTTTGATAGGACGAGGACCCTTTTATCTGAGTCTGTCATGATCAGATGTTGACTCCTATGGCACTTTTTTTTACCTGAGTCATGATTTTTCTGCTTTTGCTGGTCTTTTGGACGCTGGATTGGCCGTTCCGTACCATCAATCATCACTTCTTTGGCAGATGGAAACCTGCCAATGAATTCTTCAATGCTTTGTAACTTACGTTCTGGTAAGGCCATTTTTTTCCCTAAAGCACTCTCAGGGCAACGGTTGTAGTCTTAACATCCAATAGTGTGCTCGGCTGCGGTGTAAGTCAAACAATATTCCTGCCACATCAAAGGTAGGGTAACACTTGAAGTAGAACAAGATAAAAAATAGCTTGTCTTTGGCCTCTAACAACCGCGCTTTTCTCCCTCCTCCTAAAGCTCGAACTCTAGGTTTTTGGCAAAAGAGCGTTCGCGGAGGGTGGCGGAGCGCCGTATCGCTTCCGAGTCAAGTTGGACACAAAAAGCTTGTAATAATTCATCCAATGCCTTACGGTTTAGTCCAGTCAATGCCCGCACTGAGGCGGTCTTCTTTTAGCACCCGATTCAGATCTAACATTGTCCCATCTCAAACACCCTATTAACTTTACTTTACCTTATAAAGCGACAAGTCTAATATTTCTTGGGTCTATTTGATTCAATTTTCAGCCAAATTTTTCTCTTTCTAACTCATCTCTTTCTTGATAACCAGAGGTTTTTTTTTACGAGTCAAACCAAGTTTTTTTAAACTTCTACTAATAGTAAAACCACTACAATCCCCCCATTTTACAGCCATTTGTTTTTGAGTTTGATCATCATTAGTCTCAACAAATTTATCAAATTTTTCCCAGTCTTTAATTTTAGGTGCTTGAGGAGGAGGTACACTTATTTTAGGGACTGTTGAACCTGTTACTAAATATTGGTCTCTCCACTTATGAAGAGTAGGTCGGCTGATCTTTAAGAGACGACTTACACGATTAATAGACATACCATTATTAATGAGATTAAGAGCACGTTCGCGTAAATCTTGACTATAAGGATGTACCATAACACTCACTAATTCTTTTCAAATTATTGATTATAAATTATTAATTGTAAATTGTAAATATCTGAACAGGCATCCTGAACATTTTGACAAAGACGCGATCGCGACAGCGTCACGGAGTTCGATCGCGTAATTTATGAAAAATATAGGTCATACAGTCGCTGTAATACTATTATAGATTTGTATGTAGTATGTAAATATACCAGCGCACATTGCTATAAATATAGAACAGTACATGAATTGGTCAGATATCGGCTGAAAAGTAAACTGAAAGTACCACGACCCCTAAGCATTAAGCAAAATGTAGAAGAATTTGAAGAGTTAAAAAAAACTAGAGAAAGAAAATCTTAAAAAAAATAACAATTAAGGAAAAACAAAATTTAAGAGCTGAGAAAATTAGATATTGGTGTGAAGACGTTTGCGTAGCATTCCGTAGGAAAACAAGAATTGGCCTGAAAACTATCACTGGTAAATTATTAACAGGAATGGGTATTAAACCCATAGGGAAACACCAATGGTTGTTTAAGTATTTGTGGCTTTATGGCTTGATAGAACCTAAAACAGGAGAGAGTTTTTTCTATGAATTTAGCCCTAAACGACACAGTGTGTATGGAAAAATATTTGGAGTTATTTGCCGAAAAATATCCTGATGATTTACATATTATTCAATTAGACAATAGGCCTCTACATCAAAGTTTAAATATGTCAATTCCTGAGAACATAATTTTTTTATTTCAACCTCCTTACTCTCCAGAATTAAACCCTATCGAAAGGTTATGGTTAGAAATAAAAAGAAAATTAAAATGGGAAATATTTGATAATTTAGAGCAGCTCAGGAAAAGGTTGACATCTATAATTACAGGATTAACTTCACAGACAATAGAATCTCTAGGGGGATGGGATGTCATTTTAAAGGCTTTATTAAAGGCTGGAATTTCATCCATAATTTACTTCTAGGTTTGACATCTTAATACATAGTTTATGCCTACAGTCACCTAGTTGATATCTGGCATATATTCTTAAATTTTAGCCTTTTTTTTCGATTTTCGTAATCTACTTCCCTATTCCTTATTTTGTGACTGCAGTAATGTTCAATTGCATTTATATGACTATTTTCTAGGCATTAAAGTTCTGCAAGTTTTCCATCGCAATTTATAAATTTTTTCCTGAACAACCTGATTAATCAGCAATTGAAACCTCTCCTGACTCTATAGCAAGTATGGGTAGTTTTTATATGGTTATTTTGGTTTTTGGTAGTTAAGCGATCGCAACTACTCTGTGGCGATCGCTTAATAATTTTATACCTATTCTATTGTAACAATATTTTTTGAAATTGGTATTACATCTTTCCATCCAGGAATTGGTTCTTTCTATCACCCACCTAGCTGTGACGGGTACAAATCCTGTTTTGCCTTGTTGATTCTTTTGAGCTTTTAATGGTTTAGGCGACAGTTTCAAGGGAATATTCGTCAGAATTGCCGGAGCAACTTTTTTCAACTCCTCCATAATTTTTTGAGGATGATATCCATTTTGACAGTCAAAATAGTTAGGAATTGTCCCCCAAATCGCATCGTTAATTGATTTACTCAAACGGGTCTTTGCTAGTCCTTTTATGTTTAAGTTTTCATGGGCAATAACATCCGCTTTTGATCACAATTCATTGGCTGTTTTAAAATGAAAGTCTTTACGTTGATCGGCGACCTTTTTATGTTGTTTGGCTACAGCTAGAAGAGCTTTGAACCATCTTTTACTACCTTTCTTTTTAAGAGATCAACGTTTCTGTAGAGTTTTTAATCGCTTTTGAGATGAGCGATAGTATTGAGGAATTGGAACTGATCCTCCATGGCTTGTTACCAAGAAATCTTTTAATCCCATCTCAATGCCTAGGGTGTTTTCTGTTGTGGGTTTAACATCAGAATTAAACGTAGGAACTGATTTATCCTCCAAAGTATTATTACATAATACCCATCAGCTTTACGGCTAATCGTAGCAGATAAAGGAGTGAAAACCATCTGGTAATCGTCGATGTTGAATTAATTTTACCAGGCCAATTTTGGGTAAATTAATCTTGTTTCCTTCCAGACAATCTTGTTTGATTTGAGGATAAGTAAAACTACGATAACGACCAATTCCATTAAACCTTGGTTTGCCTAATCGCTGCCCGTTTTTATCTGCTTTAAACCACCTATCAAAAGCTAGTTTTACCCGTTTAATGCAATCCTGGCATACCTGAGAATGAATTAATTTGTACTCAGGAAATTTATCTTTGGTATGGACCAAATCCTAATTCTTACGAGTAATAATCTGGGTGATCTCTCAACTGAGGAATTGGCATTATTAACGGAGATGAATTGGCGGGTCAGCTAACAATCTCTCCAGTGGCCTCATTGACATCCAGATGTAACTTACGCCGTTAGCTCGTGCGATGCTGTTAATCCGTTGTTACCCATTAAGTCGGTTTGAAAGTGAGAGTGCGTGTTTAGGTTTTGGCAGTGAGGAAAGGTCATCAGCAGACAAGGTCATCAAGGGACATAGAACGCTTTAGCGCTGCTAGATCATCATTAGGCACGAAGGAACTACATCTATGGTGTCTGACCGTGGTCGATGGAAAAAGACTAACGTCTAGAGTAGGCTTGGAGATAGTGGCCAAGTTTGAGCATTACAAACAGTAACTTCAAAAAGACTCGACCAAGGGTAAAAAGTTTATTAACCTAGTCAGGTCTCGAACTGTGGCCCTTATGCTCCGGCGACTATTTCAGGACTTGAAGAAAAACTGTATAGATTGAACTAAATTAGCTTTTGACTTTGTAGAGTAAAAAAATATCATGTCTGGTATTACCTAGTCATACTCCTGGAACAATAGGCAGAAAAATAAAATAAATCAAATATTACATTCAAGATAGTTGCACTATTGCGTAAGAGGTGCTAACCTTCTTGGTAAAAAAAGGTAACTATGTCTACTGTATCTAATTATTCAGAAATACTTTGAGTCTACTGATAGTTCTAGTGAAGTTTAGACATATTTATCTAATATCTAAATTGTTGTTACACTCAAGGGCGATACTTAACTTGTCTTTTTTCAGGATAAGTTTTGTGTAAAAACTACTAGGAATAATTTTATGGAGAAAAATATTCTATTTGTTTATGCCATATTTTAGAGCATTGAAGCCCTTAATTCTCTAATGCTAAATAATTTTAGATATCTATCTCCAGATTAAACCAGATTAAACTTAGCTAACACTAAGACTTCTGTTAAGAAAATAAATTGGAACAATCAATAGTAAAATCTACTCTAAACAGTAGGGTTGTTCATTGGTTATAAAAAGGTGTGAGGAGAGCAAAATGACAAAAATTACCCTGAATGTTCTAAAACAGACTTCTGGTGTATTCAGTATCGCCACTTTACTAATAGCTAATTCTGCTTTAGCAAATCAGGTTTCTGTAGAACAACTGGCTAATGCTCAAGATGTTAATACAAATACAACTAACTATTCAACTACTTCATCTGAACTGCCCACAGAATCACAAGGTGATACCTCCTCAGAAGAAGTAGAAATACCAGGAGATACTAGATTACAAAATCTAAAAGATCCTTCCCTGAAGATTCCTGGAGCAGAGTTAGAACAAGTAGATCCCATGGGACAAGTAACATCTGTGACTCAATTATCAGATGTCCAACCCACTGATTGGGCTTTTCAAGCTTTGCAATCTTTAGTAGAACGTTATGGTTGTATTGCTGGTTATCCAGATGGTACTTACAAAGGTAATCGGGCGATGACCCGTTATGAGTTTGCTGCTGGTCTAAATGCTTGTTTGGATCGAATTACAGAATTAGTCGCAGCAGCAACAGCAGATTTAGTGACTCGTGATGATTTGGCAGTATTACAGAGACTGCAAGAAGAGTTTGCTACAGAATTAGCTGAGTTGCGTGGCCGTGTTGATGCTCTGGAAGCTAGAACGGAGGAGCTGGAAGCCAATCAATTCTCAACAACTACCAAACTGGGTGGTGAAATTTTATTTTGGTTGAGTGATACCTTTGGAGAAAAAGCTGGGGGACGTGGACTACCACGGAGTGACGAGGATCGAACAGAGGCGACTCTTTCTTATCGGGTTCGTTTAATTTTTGATACCAGTTTTACAGGTAAAGATCGCTTGAGAACTCGTTTACAAGCTCGTAACGTTCCTAACTATAGCGCTCGAGATTTGACAAATAGTTTGATGACTCGTCTATCTACAGATGACGATCTAGATGATGATGTGACTCTCAATAAACTGGCCTATCGTTTTCCTTTACTCAACAATAAAGCACAAATAGAGATAGCTGCTAATGGCTATGGTATTGATGACTTTGTGGCACCTATTAATCCTTTTCAAAGTAGTGGTGCTGGTTCTTTTTCTAGGTTTGGACGCTTCACCCCTACTTTCTATCGTGCTCCTTCTGATGCGGGTATGAAATTTGCCTATGCTTTCAGTGATGCGATTGAGATGACTATAGGTTATGCTGTACCAGATTCGGAAGACCCTCAAGAAGGTAGAGGTCTTTTTAATGGTGGGTTTAGTGGATTTGGCCAGGTTACAATTGAGCCAAATGATAAAATATCTTTTCAACTAGGTTATTTGCGTGCATATCATCCGAAAGGAGATTTGAACTTAACCGGAAGTACTGGTAGTTTTCTGGCCAGAGATCCTTTTAATGACAGAAGAAGTACAGCAGACAACCTCAACTTTGAAGCTCAATGGAAAGTTAAGGATTGGTTTCAAATAGGTGGTTGGGCTGGTGCCTCATTTGCTCGTCCTGAAGATGATAGTGATGATGATGATATCACTATCATCACTGGCGCTTTGACCTTAGCTTTTCCAGATCTATTCAGGGACGGTAGTTTAGGAGGTATCATTGTTGGTGTACCACCAATTATTACTGATGGTGGTGATGATGATGATTTAAAAGACCCAGATACATCTATACACATTGAAGTATTCTATCGCTTCCAAATGAACGACAATATTGCGATTACTCCTGGTTTGTTTGTGATTACTAATCCTAATCACATTGAGGATAATGAAACTCTCTGGGTAGGAACTATCAGGACTCAATTTAGGTTTTAGAATATTACTAAAACCTGAATTGACTAAGCAAAACAAAGAAAGTAGGGTAAATAAGAAATCATCTTTTTTTCCTACTTTTGCTTTTTGTGTTAGTTCAGTCTGTAGAGTAAAATTTTTCTAGTTATAGCAGTCGAAGCAAAGGGCGCGGACATATCAAAAGCTTAACACTCAGACAACGCAAGGTTTTTCCTTCTTCCTTCTTCCTTCTTCCTTCTTTCTCCTGCTATAATATTATTTCTGGTTGAACACTTACTAAATAAACGGAAACAGGAAACAGGGAAGATAAATCAACCAAAGAAGAAAAGAGAAAGTTTTTATCTATTTTAACAGGTTCGTTTAAGACTCCCAATCTTAGAGGGAAGCAGTTCCGACCCAGGAAGTTAAGTGATTAAATCAGCGGACAGAATATTATGGTATTCGCCAGACCTTAATAGTTTGATCTGCACTTCCACTAACTAAGGTTTTACCATCAGGAGTAATAGCAAGAGAACTTATTGATTCAGAATGACCAATCAATGTTTGTAATTTCTCCTCTGTAATTAGATCCCAAATAGTAATATTTTCACCGGCAGCTACTATTTTTTGCTGATCAGGAGTGAAAACAATAGATTTGACTGCAGCTATATTTGGTTTAATTACACTTTCTTTTTCCCCTGTGTTTAAATTCCATAGTATAATAGTTCCATCTTCACTTCCACTAGCTAAAGTTTGATTATCTGGACTGATAACGACCGTACTAACTGCCTTGGTATGTCCCTCTAGAGTTTGTCTACGAATACCCGTACTAACGTTCCACAGTCTAATGGTTCCGTCATTACTACCACTAACTAAAATAGTCCCATCTCGGCTAAAAGCTAAAGTATTTACTTCATGTTCTTGATCTGGTATCCAGGTAAGCATTCGACTACTTGTTTGGATATTCCACAATTTCATTAATCGATCACTACCAACACTTGCTAATGTCTGTCCATCAGGACTAATGGCCACTGCCTTTGCTTGGCCTTGATGAGCCAGAATTGTATCTATTAATTTACCTACTCCTAGATCCCAAAATTTGATAGTTTGATCGGCACTACCACTTACTAATATTTGACCACTAGGACTAATTGCTAGAGTAGTTACTTGAGCTGTATGAGCATCTGCAATGTTATTTTTTAATTCCTCAGTCTTGAGGTTCCAAATTTTAATTGTATTAGAGCTACTTGTAGCAAGAATTTGACCATCTGGTGTCAGAGCGATCGCATTTACTGGTCCTAAATAACCATTTAAGGTAGTCTGCAAAAATCGACTACTATTCAACCCTCGTAACAATAGGATTGGATCTGCAGGAAAAATTCTATAGCGCCAAAAGCCATAAAATTGAGAGGTTGCTACTGCCAATAGCAACATTGTTAACCCGATTATCAGATTATTTTTTAATTTAATGTTTGACTGATTACGGGATATTTTTGTCTTGAATTTTGTTCTAGATAAACTTCTTGTTTGAGTTTGGTCTGTTGGCAATTTAGTGTTTTCTTGGCCTCGTTTAGTCTGCTTAGAAGGGGAAGGCATTCGATAATTTTCTTTACCAGAACTATCTCCGGTATCAATTTCTGCTAGGCACTGCAAAATCATGGCTGGAGTTTGAGGTCTATTTCCTGGGAAAGGAGCCATCAAATAATCAACTATATCTGCCAACCTCTTTGATATGTGAGGAGCATATTTTCGCCATTGCAATTTTCCCGAACGAGGATTTTCTGGAAAGGCCGTGGGGGGTTTACCTGTTAATAAATAGACAAAAGTCCGCCCTAGAGCAAAAAAATCTGATTGAGGAACAGCTTTGCCATTTGTTTGCTCTGGGGCAGTATATCCTGGTGAGACAATACCTGTAACATTTTCCCCCTGACCTACTTTGACTAAGTAAGTTTCAGATACCTCTCTGACAGTACCAAAATCTATTAACACCAATTGGCCATTTAGTCTACGCATGATGTTGTGGGGCTTAATATCTCTATGGAAATAATTTTGCTGATGAACTTTTTCCAATATTTCCGATAATTGTGTCAGCCAATCTACTGCTTGAGCTTGATTTATTGGTCTATGGCGACGACTTTTCATCCAATCCTGTAAATTTGCACCACCAATAAATTCCATTACGAGGCAGTGTATAGATTCATCACTATTTTCTGGGAAAAATGTAAAATAACCATCTTTTTCTATCTTCGGAATCCCAGGGTTTCGTAAACTGATTAGTACTTGTGCTTCCTGCTGAAACAGAGATACAGCTTTTGGATGACTTTTCAGTAATACTTTTAGAACTTTTTTTACACCTTGATCATCTACTAAATAAGTTTTCCCAAAACCTCCCCCCCCAAGGGGCTTAATCACGCGATACCGATTTTGCAGCAACAATTGTGAGCCACATTGACAACAAATGCGTTTACCAGCATTTAATGGGTCAGACGGATTGGGGCAGTTGGGATTAAGGCAGTAACTCACAGAAGCCAGATACCCAGATTTGTATAGCTTTGGTTTACTACACTATAGCTCGAAGTTGTCTTCTTTAAAACTTTTGGCAAAATATTGTTCATTATTTGCTGATTTTTTGACTTGAATATCTTTAAATATTTCTATAAATAATCAAAATAATCAATTTTTATAGTTTTAAGTTCCAACCAGCGACTGCCATACACCCCCATCCAATAATCAAGGCAATTCCACCTATGGGCGTAATAGCTCCTAACCATTTAATTCCTGTCAGACTTAAAGCATATAAGCTCCCAGAAAAAATTGCTATCCCAATAATAAAAGCATAGCCAGCCGCCACCATTAATCCTTGAGGTAACTCTTCAATAGTTAATAAAAAAGCCACCATTAACAAAGCTAAGGAATGGTACATTTGTAAACGAGCACCTGTCTGAAAAATGTCTAGAAAGTATTGACTAAACTTTTCTTTCAAAGCATGAGAAGCAAAAGAACCAGCGACTACAGACAAACCTCCTAGAATAGATGCTATTACTAAAAAAATTCTAGTCATTAATTTTTTACTCCTGTGTCATTTTAACGAAATCATAAGTCAGAAGTTGTTTTTGTAAAGGGGATTTGAGCAAGCCTCCAAAAACATTTCGCCTTAAAAGGCGGGGTGGCGCGACCCAATTATTTTGATCACATTAACCCTAATTTTTATCTATTTTTATCTTCACTACTTTTCTCAAAATATTTATAATATTCCTAATATAGTTGTTATTTAATATTAAGCAGTTGAGCATTTAAGCTATATAACTTATTTGTCACAGTCAATGGAGAATATCAAATCTAAATAACTCTTAGGTTAATTCAAATTTTAGTTATAAATGTAGTTATACTATATTTATTTTTAGTACATTAAGTACCAATTTCAATCTTCTTTAACAATTATTGAAATTACTAACGAGTAGCTTCCAGTAAACGAGAGTAGTAGAAGCTAGTGCTGTTCATTGCTTGTCTTTGGATAGAAAAACCATTACTTTCTATAATTTTGATAATATCAGCTTCACGATGCTGATAAGCGCGAGTAGTTTTACTTGGTCCAGGAAATAACTCACCTACTTTTTTCAATAAACTTAAAGCTAAAGTTTTTGGTGCAAAGCTAATAATAAGTCTAGATTCTGCTAAAGAAATCAAATGATTAATCATATCTGCAACTTTTTCTTGAGGATAATGTATCAGCACATCCAAACAAATAACTGTATGATATTTACCACTTAAAGTTTCTAAATCTTGAGCAACAAAATTAACGTTACCCATACTAATTAAACTAGACTTAGCACGTTGATATGCTTCGGCGATCATCTTTTCTGATATGTCACTACCATAGATAACTGCTCCAGCTTTTGCCAAGGGAATACTCAAACTACCAACTCCACAACCTGCATCGCAAATTGATAAACCGGATAAATTCCCATCTTCTTGTAGCCAACTGAGAACGTTATCAACGGTTTGTTGATGTCCTTTTCTAATATCTAATTGTACTTTATTTACTTGGCCTTCTCCATAAATTCTTTGCCACCGCTCAAAACCAGTGGAATTGAAATATTCCCGAACAATTATTTTGTCGTCTGTCCTACTTTTCATGTCCACCTAATGCTAAAATACTTCTCAACTAAATTTACAAAAGTTTGTAAACTATCCTAGTCTAAACAAAATAGTCAAGCCAATTTTTAGTTTATCAAACGTACTTTTCCAGAATCATGGGGGTAATAATTGACAAAAGTCATAAGAAACTAGACATTACGAATGGAAAGGATAGTTTAAACTCAACTTGATTATTATGACCTATCTTCAGGGCAAAAAATTGTCACCATGATAAACTCTCAAAAATTTTGCTTGATCGGCTCCTCAATTTTAACATACCTGTCATTTTTATCTTGACATAGTGGAACCTATACCAGTAATAAGATTTTTGCTAAAAACCATAAATATTTTGAGAGTTAAAAATGAAAAATTAAGTTTTTCAAACACATTTTACTTTAACAAATAAGTCTGTTAAAAATAGTGGGATAGGTTTCACTAATAACATTAATTCATAGGATTTTATATTGGGAATAAATTGAAAAAAATTAAAGTATTAAAGTTACTATATCAGATGAACAATAGCATAACTAATTTTTTGAAATTTAGGACTGATACCTATAATTAATTGACTTGATTTTGCCAAGTTTACCACCTTTGATTTAATCTAAATATATTATAATTGTCGGAATATCTCCCAATATCCATGGAAAATAAACTTGATGAAAACAAAAAAATAAAAGGAATAAACCCATTAATTATCCAGGGATAAAAAAAGCTAAAAAATGTGAACAAATGAAAGATAAAAAAAATATGATTTAGACCTTTTTTTGAGTCAATTTACTAACTTTTCATATCATGTTCGTTGTTATCATTTGTGTAAACCCAAGCTTGAATGTCTACAGGAAATTTAAGTAAAATTTTTCAAGCTTTTCAGCCTTCTTCCCTATCTCCTAGTTGAGTGGCAAGATGCCCCGCCTCAGCTTTCTTCCTTACCGAAAAATTGTGGGTATGCGCCTCCCTTTTTAAAGGGATAAAAAGCGGTCGATCTTCGGAGCTTCCCGTAGGGTGGGATGGCGTACTTCGGAACGGGTCTGCAAGAACGGGTCTCCTCGCTGGCCGACCATTGAACAAGAAAAAAGAGACTATTCCTTATTTCAAGCCTCCTTATTGCAGAGGTACTGATAAATAGATAACTGATAACTAAAATGACCCTTACCTTACAATACTGATGCTACCAGACTGAGATAAATTAGGTATGACTAAAAATGACGTAGCATGGAAAAAGTTATTTGAAAAATATCAAATCTTAGAAGAGGTAAATAAAAATGGCTTATTCAAAATAGAAGCATCTCAAATTAATCAGGAACGAGAAAGCAGACTCATGGCAAAATTTGACCATGTTGTTAACTTACCAGAAATATTTAAAGAGAATTGTCTATCTATTTTACCAATTTCTCGTTCTCAATATATTATTGGTCACTTTAATATACACTTACCAGTCAAATATAACTCCAAATTTGAAAGTATTCCTTGGCAGTTTCCCAGAGAAATAGAAACGATAGATTACACTAATTTATATTCTGAAAGTTCGGCATTACTTTGTGTATTTAACATAGGTATCATTGATGATTTAGTTAACTCAAAAACTAAATTTACCGTTTCTGGCAGAATGTCTACTGGAACTTTTGATTTTTACATTAAAAATTCTATTAATAATCAATCATATTCAATTAATGTTGCTAACTCTCAGTGTGAAATAGATGCAGGTTTTGAAACTGACGATCGTTTGATTTTAATCGAAGCTAAAAACTATAAGGTTGAGGATTTTTTAATTAGACAACTCTATTATCCATATAGATTGTGGTCAAAAAAAATCAGTAAGAGAGTTGTACCAGTATTAATGACTTACTCTAACGACATTTTCAGTTTTTTTATTTATGAATTTGTAGATATATCAGACTATAATTCTATCACCTTGGTAGAAAATAAAAATTATGTAATTGCTTCAGAGAAAATACAAATAAGCGACATAGAATTCCTATTAGATCAGATCAAAATAATTCCTGAACCGCCAAAGATTCCATTTCCACAAGCCAATAAATTTGAAAGATTAATAGACTTAATTTCACTACTATTAGAAAATGATTTAACTTCAGATGAAATTACAGAAAATTATCAATTTGATGAGAGACAAACTTATTATTATACAAGCGCAGGAAAATATTTAGAGCTAATAACAAAACAGGAAAAAACTTTTACACTAACAAACCAAGCCAAAGATATTTTTTGTCAACGACATAAACTTAAATATTTAAAGCTCATCGAAAAAATATTGGAACACGAAGTATTTAATCAAGCTTTTAAACTATCCTTAGAAATTGCCCATATTCCCTCAAAAAAACAAATAATCCAACTTTTGTCTGAAAATCATCTAAAAATAGGAGATAAAACTAGAGAAAGACGAGCTTCTACTGTAAAAAGCTGGATAGATTGGATATGGTCACAAATTGACTAATTAGGGCTTGCTGATTAAATCTAAAAGTCTTTACAGATAAAGGTTTTAGTCTTTTTTTTGCCTTTAAAAAGTACCTGGTTTTCAGCTCTTCACGCTCAAAAAGGAGCGTATTTTAGGCGCATAGTTGGGCAGAAAAATCAAGGGACAAAACTTAGCTCCTACTTCCTCGCTCCCGACCCTTTTCTCCTGTCTTCCCCTCCCAGGAGGGGAGGGGTTAGGGGTGGGTTGTCTCCTACCCTCACCCATAAGACTTTTTCAGCAAACCCTAATTAGATATTAAACTAATATTGTACATAGCAAGGAACGAGTTGGTTAGGGCATAGATTGATGATCAATCTTAGACAGAGAGAGAAATTATTTTCCCACTGTTACCTGTTCCCTGCTCCCTGTTCCCTGCTATAGAGTTAAAATTTTATCAAACAAAACAATGCAAGATTTCTTCAACAATGTCTCTCGCTACCCACGATACTTTATTACTATTACCCTCGGAATATTCTTTTTTCTATTCGATCAACTTAAGCCACTATTAAATAAACCTGTTACGGCGATCGCTCTGATCGGTCTAATCATCGGGACATTTGTTTTTCTAGTCTTAACTCTACAAGCTATGTTAGGTATAAATCCAACCTAAGAAATAGTAAATTTATGTCTTTCTTAAACTTCTACACTACTAATCTGCTAAAATTGCTGCATTTTTTATAGCATTTACTAAGGGAAATAAATAGACCCCCTGCAAAATTGACAGTCAAATAAATTCCTATCCACAAATCCTCAATTTATTTGGCTTTTGACTTTTAACTTTTGACTTACTTAATAGAAGAAGTCTAATGAGTGGTCACCTAATGGTTTGCACGATAGATTGGAAGATAGAGTGAGTGGATAAATTCAGATGACTTCTTTTGAGGACATTTATCAATTTTTTCAAAGTCCCCCTCCGGTCTATCTAAACAAAGAATTAGCAGTGTGCTATATCCTATCTGTGTTGTTACAAAGAGACTCTTACGGAACTGAGCTTATTGGCCAATTAGAAAGGGACTACCCTATTTATCGACTTTCTGACACAGTATTATACGGCGCTCTGAAATTTCTTGAGGATCAAAGCACAATTATTGGCTATTGGAAAAAAGTAGAAGGAAGAGGGCGTCCACGGAGAATGTATCAAGTTATCCCTCAATGGCGTTCTCAAGCTACAGATTTAGCCCAACTATGGTACGAATATACTAATAATGGTCATATTCGGCCTCAAATTCAACCATCAACTATGTAAATAGATTAGGCAGGTGAGGACAATTTTGATGCTGATTTTGGCTAAGACTCCCATTGAGAATATTTTTGTGCCAATTTTTCAGCTATAAAATCTAAATAGAAGTATAAATCCTAGCTGATATTTGTCACAAAGCAGCTAGTCTTTTTTTTTGTTGTAAACTTATGTAAAAGAGAACACATAAAAAAACCATTCAAATTTAAAATTGTATGAATAATACAGCTTTAGTATCGTCATTTGTACTGACGCTTCTATCTAGCATTGGTCTAGTTTTTTTTATCAAAGCATCAGTAAAAAATAGGACTAAGAACCTCAAACTGATAGCCGATCGGGAAGCTGATTCACTTTTACAGCAGCTAAAAGAATATTTTAGCTATCGGGCCTACCGAATTGTTAGTGCTAATGCAGCTGAGAATCAACTAATATTTGAAGGAGTAGTTCGACCGAGTTTGTTTTTGGCATTTTTCTTGACCCTATTAGCTGCAATAGGTTGTTTATGTTTTGGCTTGGCTTTATCAATGTTAGTTCCTGAATATGGCCAATACTATCTATGGCTAGTGCTAGCATCTCCTTTAGCAGGTATTTTTTATTGGCAAAAGTCTAAACGACCAGAACAAGTGTCTCTAAAGTTAGAAGGAATATTGACTGAGGATTCTGGGGTCAAAAGTTTAATTTCTGTCACAGCTCATAGAGACGAATTAACAGCTTTACAAACAGCTATAAACTTGAAACCATACCAATAATCAAGTTATAAGTATAAACAGTTATTAAGATAAATTATTTTGATCAGCTACCAATAGTATTGCTATAGGATTTCGGTCATTGTCAAGGTTGTCGCAATCCATTTGGTCAACTGATCGAGTGATTAACTAAGATGAGTAGCTGTAGTGTATACCAGATCGTCAAAAAGAAAGCAAGTATATTGTGGGGATGATTTGAACAAAGGTCAATCAAATATGTTGGTTTAACCTAGTTAAAAATCAGTAAAACAATAATTTCCCGCTCAAACCAAAAGTTATAACGGGAGAGATTCAAAAAAAAACTTAGGATTTAAGTCCATTGGCAGATGGAAGCTTTAAATCCTAGTTAATTGAGCACATAAGGCTATAAAATCTGTGACCAAATACTACTAAATTAAATGAGCTGGGAGTACGAGTTCAGTATTACCCACTCACCTACTAAATATTTCAGTAGAAGTTAATATTTGTTGGTGGTCATCAAAAATCAAGGACATTCTTAATTTGCCCGTAAAAAACATTAAATTAATGATGTCCTTACACTTTAATTATATTTGGAGTAGAACTAAATATTTGCTTTTTGTCAGGTGTCTTAGCTTCAGTCAAAACCTTTAAACTAGGAAACAAGAAGTGATTTTCTTCAACGTACTGAGCTCCAAATAAACCTTTTTCAGCCCAAAAGTATCGATCCGTAGTATGCTCATTCCTTCTAACTAAAAGTACAGCAGGGGGAACAATACCTTGGGCATGAATAAATTTACGGGCTGCAGTGACTGGTTTATCTTCACCACTTTCAATACTATACTGAGCCACTTGCTCAAGAATCCTGCGTCCTTCTTGTCTACGACGACTTTTGCGCTTACGTCTTCTAGCCAATTTCCTTACCTCCTGTGTTAGCCGATGGGTGTAGTTATGGCTACCAAATTTGATAAGATTATATAAATTTTAGTTGAAAAACTCAAGTGTTTTTAATATTTTGATACAAAATATACACTTTGATGAAGATAGCTTATAAAATTCTGAGATATTTAGAGTCCCAAAAAAGTCCATATCTAGTGGAAAGTCCCACAAATAGCTCCAATGCTAATGCCAACCAGTACAGAATTTATTAGACTTTGCAGATCACAAATAGCCCTTGTATCTAGTTGGGGTGCATGTTTAAGTATAGTTTACTTGACAGAAAAATTAGTAGAAGGAGATGAAGCTAAACTAATTCCCATTATTGCATACCCAGAAAAGTTTGAGAATGGGGAAGCTACTTCAGTTTTCAAAACAACCTCAGAAATACAAATATTAGGCGATCTTCCGAAACTATCAGCAACAACCTTAACTACAGGGACAAATACTTGGCTCTTAGAACCAAGCACTGGCACAACAGAGTCAGATCCTAAATGGCCAGAAAGTCATCCTTGGCAACAACGTCAAATTGTTTTACCTTTAATCCATGATGGAGTAGTAATAGGATTACTGGTAACAGTAAGAGAAGGTAGGCCATGGAATCAAGGTGAAAAAAATCAAATTCAACAAGTAGCCCATACTATTGCCATAGCTTGTATATTAGATCAACGTTCTCAATGGTTAAAGGAGCAATTTCAGCAACAGCAAAAGCTACAAGCCCAGCAGTATGATATAATACACGACATATTGCATCAGTTGAAAAGTCCATTAACTGCACTACGAACTTTTGGTAAGTTATTGCTGAAAAGATTGTTGCCAGAAGATAAAAGCTGGAATATTGCTAATAGTATTTTACGGGAAGGCGATCGCCTCAGAGAGTTGATAGAACAAATTGATGACACTGTCGAGGTTGGGGAAGAAATTTTGAGTATTTCTGGGCAAAGCGAGTATCCTCAAACTACAACTAAAAATGACAATGTAATAGATTATTATACAGAAGCTAATAAAGAATTCAAATCATTACCACTTTTGCCAGAGTCTAATTTCTTAGAGTCAGTTTCAGTAGAATATATTTTGGAACCTTTATTAGTTTCTGCAAAAGCAATTGCCGATGAACGTCATATAGATTTAGAAGTCAATTTTCCTGAGAATTTACCTATAGTCCAAGCTAATAATAAAGCTTTGCGAGAAGTTTTAAGTAATATTATTGATAATGCTTTGAAGTATACTCCTGCAGGGGGAAATATTTATATTAAGTTGACAACTTCAGCTCCACAAACAGATGATTATCAATCGGTCAAAAATGAAATAGAAGGAATGCTAGCAATAGCTATTAGCGATACAGGTTATGGTATTCCAGCACAAGATTTAGAACATTTATTTGAACGAAACTATCGGGGTGAAAAAGCTAAAACGGACATTCCAGGCACAGGATTAGGATTAGCGATCGCTCTTGATTTAATACATATAATGAAAGGCAAAATTCAAGTATATTCTCCTGTAGTTCCTCAGTGGTTGTCCCATGATTTACAACAGCAAGATGCCATAATTAATAGTGGCACTACAGTGGTTTTATGGTTACAAGTACTAAATTAAGATTGGTATTTTCAGCTATAGCTATATATAGTAATTTTACTGTTGGTTTAACTTGAATATTAAACATTACCTATTTATTGCTCTCTTCACAATAAATAAAATAGGGCTATTGTAATAACCCAGTTGCATTTGAGGAAAAAAGTTTTATCATACAAGAGTACAAACACACTCTGAACTTTTACAAAGAGAATTAAAAACCTTTGTAAGTGAGTTTAGCTTTCCTACAATCCACTCCTTAGTCGGAGCGTAGGAAATATCTAGGGAGTTAGTACATCAGGAGCATCTAAAAGTTTAACCTCTTGCTTGATTCTTCAGCCAAAATTTTACCTTGATTAGGTGGGGAAGGAAAATTTATGCTGTTGAAATATACAGGGATATAATTATCCCAAAAACTGGCAAGAGGTTTTTTTAATTTTTATGTTTTGTATGAAATATATTTCATACTTACTAATTTCATAGATTTTTATAAAAATGAATAATTTGCAAGAAGTATATCCGGAAGCTGTAATTTGTATCGTAGATAATAATGATAGTAACCTCAAGTTATTATCTAGGTTATTGAAAGACAATAACTATGAGTTTATAGTAGCTAATAGAAGAGAAAAATTTTTAAATACATTACAAAATATATCAGTAGACCTAATATTAATAAATTGATCATTGGAAAAAGAGCAATGGCAGACTTGCCAATCTTTGCAAAGCTCAAAATTAACAAAAAATATTCCGATAATTTTTATGGGAAACACACACAATGAAATCAATCAAATTAAGAGATTAAATATTGAGAACTTCGATAATATTAATATGCCCATACAAGTAGATGAATTTTTAACAGAAATAAAGTTGCATTTGCAAATATTTTCATTAAAAAAACAACTCCAATCTCAAAATAAAATCTTACAACAAGAAATATTCTTAAGAGAAAATATAGAAAATGAAGTAAAAAAGCATAAATCAACCCTAGAAAATTTGGTGGTGGTGCATAGTAATGGTAAAGGAAGCACCGAGAGTTTGGGGAGATGGGGAGTGTGGGAGATGGGGAGATGAGGAGTGTGGGAGAAATTAAAAAATATGTATCCTACCATTACCATGCAGGACTATCGAAAATTTGGTAGTCCTACACAGTAATGGTAAGTGGAGACAAACAACACTTAGAAAGAGAGCAAGTGGACATGATATTACTATAGCTTCCAAATTAAAATCCGACCTCCTTCACCTCCACTAACTAGAGTTTTACCATCTGAAGTAAATTGCACTGGATGATAACCACAAAGACTATCTAATAATTTTCCTGTCTGCAAATTCCACAATTTAACCGTACCATCTAGACTTCCACTAGCAAGAATTTGACTATCGGGAGTAATAGCAACAGATAAAACTGCACGAGAATGACCTTTGAATATATTCAGTAACTCACCTGTGCGAACATCCCAGAGTTTTATAGTTCGATCTGCACCACCACTTGCGATCGCTTGAGCATCTGAAGTAAAAGCAATTGAATATACTCCTCCAGAATGTCCCCTCAAAGTTTTCAGACTGACACAGGTTCCTGCTTGCCAAATTTTGATGGAACTGTCAGCACTACTACTAGCAAAAATGTGATTTTGAGGATGATTTTTTGCGGTATCAGTATTATTAACTTTGGCATAAGTGACACAGAAAACTTTATCTAAGTGTTCATGTAATTTGCAAAGTAATTCTCCATTACGTTGATTCCAAAGTTTAATTGTATGGTCAGCACTGCCACTTATTACGGTTTCATTATCTGGACTAATAGCTACTGACAAAATAGCACCACCCCGATGACTATAAGGATAACCTAAATGGCTATAAAATCTGTCTGCAATTGTTTTTTTCTGTAAGTTCCAAGCTAATATTGTTCTATCATCTCCACCACTGAATATTCTTCTACCATCAGCGGTAATAGCTATTGTATATACTTCGGCAGTATGACCTAAAAATTTATGCAAAAGTTGTCCTGTTTTGAGATTCCATAGTCTAATTATTTTGTCATCGCTGCCAGTTATTAAAGTAAAACCGTGGGGACTGATAGCTATGGTGTTTATAGAAACGTTATGCTCTTGGATAATTTGTACACTTTTCCATAACTGAGAGAGTTTTAAATAGTTTCTAATTTTTGTTTTTGTTGAAGATAAATTTGCTTTTTTCTTTTCAAATTCTATGACGTTATTCAGTGGTTTTGATTGATAGTTAAGATGTGGTTCTTCTGATAATTTTTGAGTGCTTTGATAGTGACTATTGATGTTGTTATGAAATATTTTTCCCCGCTTATATTCATTTGATTCTGCTACATTTTGTCTGTTTTTCCATGCTTCTACTTCTGCTTGTACAATTATACTGATATGAGGTACTTTCTCCGGCTCTTCTTGAGTTTTTTGTATTTCTTCTAAAGATTTTTTTTCTACTTGATAAATATGAGTTTTTGGGTGAATATTAGGAGTTGATTTATGGGAAATTTCTGTTAGTAATTCTGTAGCTGATTGATATCTTTCTTTTACTAGGTCTTTGACTAATTTATCTAAGACTTTTTCTAGGCGATCGCTAATTTCTCTTCCTTGTTGAACTAGATGCGATCGCCAGATTAATTCTCCACTAAATGGGTCAAATAGTTGGTTAGGTGCTATTTGAGTTAGCAAGTGAATACAGGTCATACCTAAACTGTAGAGGTCACTAGCTGGATATGCTTTACCTCCGCGTATTTGTTCTATTGGAGCATATCCTAATGTACCAGTGATAGTACCAATTTCACTCGCAAAATCCTGACTATTTAGTTTGGCAACGCCAAAATCTATTAAGACTAATTTATGTTTTCCTTTTTCTAGCGATCTTGAAGTATTAAATCGTAATATATTTTCTGGTTTTATATCTCTATGAATTACTTTTTCTTCGTGAATAAATTTTAATAATGGCAATAATTCTAATAATATTTCCCAGATTTTATTCTCGCTAAATACACCTTGTTCTTCTAATTCTTGGAGAAGAGTTTTTCCGGCGATAAATTGTTCTACCAAATAAAGATTTTCTTGCTCTTCAAAGTAAGCATATAAAGTGGGGATTTGAGGATTATCTCCCAATTTTAATAGTTGCTCTGCTTCTCTTTTAAATAATTCTGATGCTTTTTCAGTAGAGATTAAGTTGTGATTTTGTGGAAAAAATTGTTTGACTACGCAGGATGTATTAAATCTATCTAAATCCACTGCTAAAAAAGTTCTGCCAAAGCTGCCGTTGCCAATAGGTTTAATTACTTGATAATGTCCTCGCAGTAACAATTTTGAACCGCAAGCTTGGCAAAATTCTACATCGTTGGGATTTTGAGGTTGTTGGCAATGTAAGTTGAGGCAATAACTCATAGAAAAAAATTAGTAAATTTAATACTTAATAGGAATTTGTACTGCTTCTTCCTCAGATTTTTTATATATTTTGTAAGCATTTAGCTGTCAGGATTCAGCTATCAGCTATTAATTCATTACCTTGATAGCAAGGAATTAGTATTGAGAGATTTAATGATAATTCAAAGTATTGGAAAAAAAACTAACCTTGACCTTAGCAGTGTATATTCATTATTTGTGAAACAGCTAAAAGCTGACTGCGAGCTAGCTGAATGCTTACTATATTTTTTTATTTTATAAAAATCTCATAGATACTATAGTATCCATAATTTACTCAAATTCTCATAAAAATCAGTAAATTAAATAAAATTTTAATGATTATTAGTCAATTCAGTATTGACTATAACAAAATAGGTATGATATAAGATTTATTAAGAGTTAAACTGAGTTTGATTATGGAAAATAGTGGTTGGCTTGATTTACTGAGTGGTGGTTTAGCAGTAGCAATTTTAATTGGGGGATTAATATTATTATTTAAAGGTATTTCTTCAATGCCAAAATAAAAACTTTAGACGGAGGAGTCAGTCCTCAGTCCTCAGGAGAGAAGAAAGAAGAAGAAACAGCAGGAGAAGGAGAAAGTGGCGTTGGTGATGCGTGGTTATGATTGTGCTTTAATGGCAATTGTCTAACTATTAACTGAAAAGCATTTTATATTTCGCTAAATTTAGGTTTCATAGCTTGATTCACCAACGCCGAGAAAGTTTTTTTATGATTAATTATCCGAACATGATATAAAAGCTTAGACGGAGGAGTCAGGAAGACCGAGTCAGGAGTCAGGAGGGAAGAAAGAAGAACAGAAGCAGAAAGTTTTATTATGACTAATTATCCGAACATGATATAAAACCTTGGAAAGCTTTTCTGAACTTTTTACCTGGTTGTTCTAGTAGGTTAGAACTTATGCTGATGATGAACCGAATAAGAAGAAATGTTTTTCCCGCTGTTCTCTGTTCCCTGCTATAAAATAGAAAAAACTGAACTAAATCCAAAAACAATGAGTGGGCAAACTCCCGACGGATTTTATGAATTAACTTCTGAGTCTGACAACTTTCAGCTAACTCCAGGATTACTTGTCAATTTGCCTGGTGGTCTACTTGGTTTATAGCGGTTTTCATTAATATAGAATACAACTATTTATGCAACTTATTAAACTTTAGGTATATCTATGAATTTTTACTGTAGTCTACCTTTGTGAAAACCGCTATAAGTGGCAATTACTCAATTATTGGAGCTATAGATGCAGAAGTTATTAACGGCAATCAAGATAATGATACAATCAATGGAAATCAAGGAAACGATACGATACTTGGTGGCAAAAATTTAGACTTAATTTTCGGTGGTGATAATGATGATTTCCTGAGTGGAAATTTAGGAAATGATGAGATTCATGGCGATGTGGGAAACGATGTATTAAGAGGAGGAAAAGAAAGTTATTTTCTGATTGGTGGTACAGGAAATGATAGTTTGTATGGGGATTTAGGAATAGATGCTTTGTTCTGTTTCGAGTTTAATTACATCTAATTGTAATGGAAATTTTCTGGTCATTTTCTGTGTTTAATTATTATCAAAAGTTACCGTAGGTTGGGTTAAGCGAAAGCGCAACCCAACAGATTTAACGAAGTCAGAAGTCAAAACTCAGAAGTCAGAAGTTGTTTTTGTCAGGGAAATTTGAGCAAGTCTCCAAAAACATTTCGCCTTCAAAGGTGGGGTTGCGCGACCCAATTATTTTGATAAGTTTGTTGTTAGGTTTGCTTAACTTCTTTCTTCTCAAAGCAGATACAAATTTGTTGTTGGGTTTCCTTTGCTCCGCAACGCTTACGCGAACGTCAACCCAACCTACAAAATGCTTAATTATTAATTATTTGGTAATTCTTTTGTGCAGATACAAATTTGTTGTTGGGTTTCCTTTGCTCCGCAACGCTTACGCGAACGTCAACCCAACCTACAAAATGCCTAATTATTAACTATTTGGCAACTCTAAAGTTAAAACAGAACCAACAGTCACCGCATGAGTATGAGTAGAAACCACAACAGCACCAAGTCGAGTATCATAGCAACCTACCCAAGCAGCAGAATGACTTTATGTATTAGATAAGCGTATAATCATCGTATAATCATATTGGTGCCCTACGTTCAATAATACCATCAGCATTAGTTATTTCAATATGAATATGTTGATATGGCATTCCATCAGTAGTTTGATGGGAAATTAAATTAAGTTGTATAGCGGTTATTTCAGTTATCAGTTATCAGTTAAAAGGGGAGACTTGAAACCAAAATTTTTCGGTCATATACACAAGTTTATTTTTGACTATTGATAGTCTAACATGGCCTATACTAGGGGTTTTCTGCTAGGTATTAATATCACTTTCTGTAGGTTGGGTTGACAAAGGAAACTCAACATTATAATTATATGAAATACAAAAAATTGTGCAAATACACGAATCTCCCCATCACTCCATCTCTCCGTATCCCCATCTCCCTAAATTATTGTTGGGTGGCGCTGTCGCTTCACCCAACCTACGGTCTTTGTATTTATACCGTAATGTGGAAATAGTCTTTTCAAGAATCCTGTATATTTAATATTAGGAGGAAAAAATATAACAACTGACAACTGATAACTGATAACTGAAATGACCGCAACAAGACTAACAGAAAAATTTGAACGAGCATTAGTATATGCTTACCAATTACATTCTCAACAGTTACGCAAAGATGGACATACACCTTATATTGCTCATTTGTTGAGTGTGACAGCTTTAGTATTGGAAAATGGAGGGAATGAGGATGAAGCGATCGCTGCGTTGTTACATGATGCGGTGGAAGATAGGGGAGGTCTGGAAACTCGTCAACATATCCTGGAATTATTTGGTGAAACAGTGGTTGATATTATTGATGGTTGTACGGAGTCGGAGACTATTCCTAAACCACCTTGGGAGGAGCGAAAATTACGTTATATTGAGCAAATTCGTCATGGAACTCAATCTGTAAAGCGTATTTCTCTTGCTGATAAACTACATAATGGGAGAGACTTATTAGCTGCGTTACGTCAGGAGGGGAAAATAGTTTGGAAGCGTTTTCGTGGGGGTAAAGAAAAAACTCTTTGGTTTTATCATTCTTTGCTTTCTTGTTATGAAGATGATAATTATCTGAAGCAAGAATTTATGAGAATTATTGCTGAATTAGAAAAATTTTAAATTGAAGAAGGAAGAAGGAAGAAGGAAAAATTTTACGTTGTCTTAGTTTTAAGCTTTTGATTTGTCCTAACCTTTTCTTCAACTGCTATAGCTCTACCCACATTCCGCACGACAAACATACTACAGTACCTTTTTCCACGAAGATGGTGGAACACAGATTCTAATATTAAGAATTATAGTCAATAGTTAATGTAGTATGTATTTATTGCTCAGATTTTTACATGATAGGCATTACGAGCTTTATTAAGTATAAATACATACTACATTAACTATTGACTATAATTCTTAATATTAGAAT
>NZ_RCBY01000115.1 GCF_003838195.1 Okeania hirsuta | reverse complement strand
ACCCATGAGAGCGATCGTGCCAAAGCCAATTAAACTTGCATCTAGTCGGTGAAACCACTCTAAAAATACTTGCAGATTCATCTGTGCCATTGGTACTAATTTACCATAACACAACGGCCAATCAGGACAGGCTAAACCTGCATTCATAACTCTGGTAGCACTGCCAATAGCCATTAGTAATAGGGTTGCTATACATAGTTTCCAAACCAAACCACGAATGCGTTCGCGCGCTGGAGACTGAGAGGAAATAATTGTATTGTTATTTAAAACAGAATTGGCCATAAGATTTTTATTAGCTGTAATCTAAAATCTTGCTAAATTAACAACATACTGAATCTTAAATTCAGAAATAATCATCACATCTGACAATTATTAATGTGTCTAATTTTTGTTACTATAAGGGATACTATCTGAAGATTTGTTCTGCTTTAGAAAGTTTTCTGATTTAAATTTTATTTACAGCTTACTGTGATCAGTGTTACTGATTTTACCCAAAAAAATATTTTTAACTTTTTCTTTAATTTCTAATAAATTAATCAATCAAAGTATGCAATTTAAGAGTACATATTTAATTTAACTTTGTTTATACAAACTGTGGGGTAATTTTTGAGTGCAATAGTTAAAATAATATAAACTCTCTCGAGAGAAATCTATGAAAAACTAAGATAATCTATAATTTTGATAAATAGTAACAATTATATCTAGTTTATAAGTAGATGCTTAGTTTAACCTATGTAATTGAGTATGACAAAAAGTCAAAGACTCCTCTGCCTAGGCTAGGGGGAGGAAGACAAATTAAAGAGGTAATATATGGAAGAAAAAGAAAAAATACCAGTCTCAGTAATCACCCTAGTAGTTGGTATAATAATCACCATAATTAGCGTGTGGTTAGGTCAAAATCATGGTCTATTACCAGAGCAAGCATCAGTACAAGCTCCTCTGGTGGACGGTTTTTTTGACGTCATGTTTACTATAGCAGTAGCTTTATTTCTAGTTGTAGAAGGAACAATTGTCTTCTCTGCAATTAAATTTCGCAAACCCAAAGGAGACGATAGCGATGGTGCTCCCTTTAGGGAAAATTTACCATTAGAAATATTTTGGACTGCAATTCCATCCATCATTGTGATTGGTCTTGGTATCTATAGTGTAGATGTATACAGACAGATGGGTGGGTTCGATCCAGCAGGAACAAAAGTAGCTCATGTTTCTTCATCCGAACTGCAAACAGTGAAGTCAGGATCAGCTCTGGCAGCTCCCCTAATAGCAGACGCTGAAGGAATGGAGTCAGAAGAAGTAGCTACAAAAGAAGTGAGCAAATATGGCTTTGGAGCAACTCCTGAAGAGGGAGCTAACCCAGCAGATGTAGTCGTTGACATTACAGGAATTCAGTATGGATGGCTGATGACCTATCCCGAAAGTGGTGTTCTAGCAGGAGAACTCCATATTCCTGTCAACAAGGATATACAAATCAATCTTTCTGCTCAAGATGTGATTCATGCTTTCTGGATACCTGCTTTCCGTTTGAAGCAAGATGCAATTCCTGGTAAAGATACCCAACTCCGGTTCGTAGCTACTAAAACTGGAGAATATCCAGTATATTGTGCAGAACTTTGCGGTGCTTACCACGGAGCAATGAGAACACAAGTAGTTGTTGAAACTCAAGAAGAGTATGAAGCTTGGATAGAAGAAAATACTTTTGCCGAGCAACCACAGTTGAATCAAGCTGTAGCAGTAAATACTGCTGATTTATCAGAATCGGAGTATCTTAGCCCTTATGCTAATGAAATGGGTATCGATTCCGAAACATTAAATCAAATTCACCCAAACTAGACTAGTGCCGCTACGCGGAAGTTAAAAGTCAAAAGTTTTGTATTTGTTTATTGATAGGACTTTGTAACCAGTCAGTTATTTCCGCCATCCTGCACTAGAACTACTAGCAGCTAATACTTTCTCACAGGAGAATCCAAAAATCCCTATTCTTACAGGGGAAAAGTTGGGGAGGAGTCAGCTCCAAAGGTAAAAAAAAATGAGTTCAACCTCCCCAATAATTAATTCGTAATTGTCAAAATAATTTACAGATGACACAAACACAAATTCCTTTAGAAACCAAACCAGAACCGGAAAAAGCACATCCGGAGGCATGGAAATGGTATCACTACTTCGGCTATAACATAGACCACAAGGTAATCGGCATTCAATATCTGGTTACCGCCTTCATCTTTTATCTCGTCGGTGGCCTCATGGCCATGGCTATGCGTGCAGAACTCTACACACCAGATGCAGACTTTCTCGACCCAAATGTTTACAACTCCTTCCTGACAAATCATGGCACGATTATGATTTTCCTGTGGATCGTGCCTGCTGCCATTGGAGGTTTTGGTAACTATCTAGTCCCCCTAATGGTGGGAGCTAGAGATATGGCATTTCCTAACCTCAATGCGATCGCTTTCTGGCTCAACCCAGTTGCTGGAGCATTCTTAATTGCTAGTTTAGCTTTTGGTGGCGCGCAAAGTGGTTGGACTGCTTATCCCCCATTAAGCATCATTACTAATAACATCGGACAAACTTTATGGATTCTCTGTATTGTATTAGTGGGAACTTCCTCCATCATGGGTGCGCTAAACTTTATCGTCACCATCCTCAAAATGAAAGTTCCTAGTATGAAGTGGGAACAACTACCTCTATTCTGCTGGGCAATCTTAGCAACTTCCGTTTTGGCACTATGCTCAACTCCTGTATTAGCAGCAGGTTTAGTACTGTTATTATTTGATATCAACTTTGGCACCGGCTTCTTTAAACCAGAGATGGGCGGTGATGTGGTCATCTACCAGCACTTATTCTGGTTCTATTCTCACCCCGCAGTTTATCTGATGATTCTGCCAATTTTTGGCATTCTCTCAGAAGTCATTCCCGTTCATGCACGCAAAGGAATATTTGGTTATAAAGCGATCGCCTATTCCAGTCTTGCTATTTGTCTAGTAGGTTTGTTCGTATGGGTACACCATATGTTCACCAGTGGTACTCCTCCTTGGATGCGGATGTTCTTCACCATCTCTACTCTAATCGTTGCAGTTCCCACCGGAGTCAAAATCTTTAGTTGGGTAGCTACCCTCTGGGGCGGAAAAATCCGCTATACAAGTGGAATGCTGTTTGCCATTGGTTTATTAGCAATGTTCGTTATGGGTGGACTAAGTGGTGTAACCATGGGAACAGCTCCATTCGACGTTCACGTCCATGACAGTTACTATGTTGTAGCTCACTTCCATTACGTTTTATTTGGTGGTTCAGTATTTGGCCTATATGCAGGTATCTATCACTGGTTCCCCAAAATGACAGGTCGGATGTACAACGAAACCTGGGGTCGGATTCACTTTGTCCTGACTTTAATTGGTACCAACCTCACTTTCTTACCCATGCACCAATTGGGTTTACAAGGAATGCCACGTCGTATTGCGATGTATGACCCTCAGTTTGAAGCTATTAACCATATCTGTACTTATGGGTCAATTATTCTAGGTCTGTCTGTAATACCATTCTTCATCAACATGGTTTGGAGCTGGATGTACGGACCAAAAGCTGATGGTAATCCTTGGGGTGGTTTATCCTTGGAGTGGACTACTAGCTCACCTCCTATCATTGAAAACTGGGAAGTATTGCCAGTAGTTACTTATGGTCCTTATGATTTTGGCTCTAAGAAAACTCTTGCTATTCGAGAGCGCTTTAAGCTAATTTCACAAGGAAGTTCCAAAGTGAAGGAAACAGGGGTGCCTGTATCTGAAGCTGAGTCTTCATCCTTTAACGATGATTCTCAGAATTAACTAGCTATCAGCTATCAGCTATCAGCTATCAGCTATCAGCCAAAAAATTTGTGCATATAATTAGGCACCTGTTTGCGGAGCAGTCCAGACCGAAAAGCTTGGGTAAAACATCTCCAACTTCTATAAATAAGTCGCTTAATTTTAGAAGGGGTTGCGCATCCCCTTTCCGTACCGGAATGCTACGCAAACCCGCTTGTGCTGACCGCTGATTGCTGAACTGCTGGCAAGTGGAGCATTCCAAACCGAAACACTTTTTAATTTTCTAGAGAACAATTAGAATACTTTCTAGTTTGTTCTGTATGTAGAAATTCAGTAGTTAGAGGAGTTAGTGGTTGTATAGAACCCATTTGATAGCTATATAATTATGGTGTAAGAGTCTTTTCGCGCATCAATGAGTGAGGAAAAATTATCTGAAGGAATGTTGAATTTTTTGTATGATCACAAACCCATATATTCCCTCTTTCCTTTTCCCTCTTAACTCCTGTCTCCTGTCTCCTGTCTCCTGACTCCTAGATAAAAAAACTTGATATTTATCAAGAGACCAAATGGGTTTTATAGACTGCCAACTACTTTAGATATCAACTTTCAGAAATTATTTTTGTTTATTTTAGGTACAAGAAATTATGCAAGGTTCAACAATTGATACAACTAATAATTTAGTTGATACTTCCGTCCAATCTGCATCAGCAGAGGCAGGTCATCACGAAGAACATCCGGATTTACGAGTTTTCGGATTAATCACATTTCTCGCTTCTGAATCTTTGATGTTTGGGGGACTATTTGCTGCTTATTTAATTTACCGAGCAAATGCCGGGGTTTGGCCTCCCGAAGAAACAGAGGTAGAGTTGTTATTGCCAACCATCAACACTATTATTCTGGTTTCCAGTAGTTTTGTCATTCACAAAGGCGATACTGCTATCAAAAAGAACAATCTCTCAGGAATGCGTCTATGGTATGTAGTTACGGCAATCATGGGTATTATCTTTTTGGGTGGTCAGGTTTATGAGTACATGACTCTAGGTTATGGTCTGACTACTAATGTGTTTTCCAATTGTTTTTATGTGATGACTGGTTTCCACGGTCTACACGTTTTTGTTGGTGTGCTACTTATTCTCGGTGTATTGTGGCGTTCTCGTCGTGCTGGTCATTACAATGGAGAAAAGCACGTTGGTATTGAGATGGCAGAAATATATTGGCACTTTGTTGATATTATCTGGATTGTTTTATTCACTTTGCTTTACATTTTGACTCAGATTTAATTTGTACGCAAAGGCATTTATTGTCGCTACACTTGCGTTGCATTTGACAAAATTATAAACCATTTGTAGGGGTTAACGGCCGTTAACCCCTACTATATTTTGTAGTTATATAGAACAGTTTCTCTCAACAATAATTCGACCTATTTTCCAAATGTGTAAATAAATTATGAACTTTCCCAAAATCAACAGAAAAACTATCACATTTTTTCTTTAAAAGTTTAGCTTAAAGTAACACAATAGACCACTATCATCTCCCCTGATTTTTCACTCTCTATTTCTTCTTTCTCAACGTCTCTGAAGGCAACTCCCCAAACATAGTTTTGTAATCTCTAGTAAAATGACTCGGACTGTAGAAACCAAATTCACTGGCAAGGAAGGTAATGGTACAATTTTCGGGATCGCTTGCCTTCAGGCGTTGTCGCACTGCATTAAGTCGTCGTACTTTAAGATAGCGCATGGGACTGATGCCAAATAACTCCTGAAAACCATACAATAACGCAGAACTGCTAGACCCTAAATTTTCAGCTAGTTGTTTTAAGGTCAGAGGTTTTTCCAAGTTTGCTAGCATTTTTCTCTCTGCTTGGGCAATCAAATTTGCTCTTCGAGAAGGTTTGACGAAGCACTTAGAATTTAACTTAATGGGAATATTACTAATCAACAAAGGTAAGAAATCATCAGTAACGAGTTTCTCAATATGAGGGTTTTGAAACCAATTTGGTTTGTGTGCTGCTAACCAAATCAATTGTTTCAGATAAGCTTTAATTTCTTTCATCCCAGTTGGGAGCAAATTCACATGATTTTTTCTCCGGAAATTATCGTCTAGATCGTGGCGTTGTAGTTTGTTTGCATAAGCATGAAAAGTTTTAGCAGGCATCATAATGTGTGTCAATGCTACACCTTGACGAAATATTACGTATTCTTCAGTGTGATCGAAACCAAAAATAGTCCTTTGAGGTTTGAGAGGGTGATGGAAGGAGTAATATTCCCTTTCATTCTCAGACCAAAGTATCGCAAAAGAGATGTCTCCCTTTCTACCATCACCCGAAAATTGAAACCCTTGGTTCAACTGATTACATACGAAAAATATGTCACCAACCTGAATCGATAAAAACTCACCCTGAAGAGAACCGGGAGTGAGTTGTATTATTTCCTTATTTTTATACTTAAAAAACTCTTTGAAATTCTCTATATCTCTAAAGGATTTGGAGATAATCTTCGGATTGCTTATCCCCAGCTCATCTTTAGCTTGGGTAGTCTGACTATTGTTTGCATCCATCAATAAACTCATTTTGGCAGCACTCTCTCAAAAAAATAATCCTATTGGGCATAAAGAAAAGTAATACTTATCTCTATATCAATATTAAATTTCTATGGTTAAAAAAGTTGGGATTTTTGATCATTCAGACAGATAGCTGACCACTAAACTGACCTTTAAGTCTTGAGATTACCCCATAGCACAACAGGGTGGCCATTACTGAGTGAAAGTGTCCAGAATGCTATTCATCTCTTGGGATAGTAGAGATACCAACAGGCCACAAAAGTCATTGGTCAAGTAGTGGCAAATGGCCATTCGCCTCTACCACTCGTTACTACACGGGAAAGACCAAGAGCGTGGTAGCCCCATAATTTCGATCCACGGTGGAAACACGACAGGTTATCTGTAGGGTGGGTATTATCTACCCTAATGAGATTGATTGACCTGGAAAACTGATAACACCAATTGATTGATGAACTTTTGCGTCTGTAATTCAGCCAAGTGTAGGGTTCAGCTCGAGGGATCGGGACTCTAAAGCCTATCCCAACGGCTATCCATGTTGTGTTTTGGGATGCCTGAGATTGTGTTAACCCCTTTTACGAAGTTTTATCTATGTTTTTCAACGGTCTTTTGCACCGGATAAAAAGAGGAGTAATGTTGGCGATCGCCACTTCTCTCTCCTTCACCAAACTATTGCGGTTACTGTCAACAAAAAGACAGCAGGCAATTATCGCCCTAACGATGGTTTGTTTGTTTGTCTCAATGCCATCCTTAGCACTAGCTGAGGAAATCTGCACCGATGCAGAAATTCAGTACACCGATCAACCCTGGGAGGGAGAAATTCGCTACAAAGCGGAAAATTCTACCCCAGACTATTTTCAAGCCCCAGAACCTAATCCTAAAGCCCCCAATATCTTGACTATTGTTATTGATGATGCGGGTTTTGCTGGATTAGGTTCCTATGGGGGTCGTATTCAAACCCCTCACTTGGATCACCTTGCGAATAATGGTTTGCGCTATAACAACTTTCATGTCACTCCTGTGTGTTCCCCCACTCGTGCGGCTTTATTGACAGGACGTAATCCTCATACAATTGGTATGGCAGGGATTCCAGAAATTTCCAATGGCTATCCGAATAAGAGTGGTTCCATTCCTTCGAGTGCAGCCATGCTACCCGCATTGTTGAAACCCCAAGGATATAGCACATTTGCCCTTGGTAAATGGCATTTGACCCCAACTTGGGCGGTGAGTCCGGCGACGGGACACTTTGACCAATGGCCTACAGGTAAAGGATTTGACCATTTCTACGGCTTTCTCGGTGGTGAAACCAATCAGTATTACCCGGAACTCTATCGAGACACCACCCGCGTAGAAGCGCCTAAGTCTCCCGAAGAAGGCTATCACCTGAGTGAAGATTTAGTAGATAACGCGATTAGTTATATCAAAGACCTAGAGTCCAGCGATCCAGAACGCCCCTATTTTATGTATCTTGCCTTTGGTGCAGTGCATTCTCCCCATCATACTCCTGAGTTTTATCGGGATATGTATAAGTATCACTTCGATGAAGGGTATGACGTGGAACGAGATGAAATTCTGAAAAACCAGAAAGAATTGGGTATTGTTCCAGAAGATACTCAACTCACAGCAAGAAATCCAGAAAATCCCAGTTGGCTTACCTTGGATGACGATGAAAAGCAGTTGTTTACGACTTTCATGGAAAACTACGCGGGTTTTATGACCCATCTCGATGCTCAAATAGGTCGCTTAGTTGACTATCTTGACTCTATCGATCAACTGGATAACACATTAATTATGGTTGTTTCCGATAACGGTGCCAGTGCAGAAGGAAGCGAAAACGGTACTCTCAACGAACTGACTTATTTTAATGGAGTTCCCACCGACGTTGATTACAATATAGAACATCAAGATGACATTGGCACCGTCCATAGTGAACCCCACATTCCTTGGGGTTGGTCATTAGCTTATGATACTCCCTTCCAGTGGGCAAAACGCTTTCCCCATGAAGGCGGTATTCGGGTTCCCTTTATTGTACATTGGCCTGCTGAGATTCCCGATCCAGGTGCGATTCGTTCCCAATGGCAATACGTTACCGATATTGTGCCAACACTGTTTGATATTCTAGATGTTAATTTGCCCAAAACCGTTAATGAATATGTACAGCAACCTCTAGCTGGGGAAAGTTTTTATGACTCTTTCAAAAATGCTGATGCTGATAGTACCCATACCGTTCAGTATTGGGAAAACAAAGGAAACCGAGCTGTTTATCAAGATGGTTGGAAAGCTGTAACCGCACATACTACCCTACTTGGCAGTGTACCTGATGGACATAAAGGGAAGTTTGGCAAAGATACTTGGGAGCTTTATAACGTTGCTGAAGACTTCTCAGAATCTCATGATTTAGCAACCGAAAACCCTAAGAAGTTGCTAGAGATGAAAGCCCAATTTGTGAAACAAGCCAAAAAATACAACGTTTATCCCTTAGACGATCGGGAAACCGCCGAACTTATTGCTGCTAAGAATGAGGCATTAGGTGGAGAAAAAACTGACTTTACTTTCTATCAAGGGATGTCACCTCTCCATCAAGACCTTGCCCCGAATACTTTTGGTACTTCCTATACCATTGATGTTTATCTAGATCGGGAGCATCCTGATTCTGAAGGGGTACTGGTCGCCCAAGGAGGCTCCGGAGGAGGCTACACTCTATACATTAATGAAAATAATAAGTTGGCGTATGAGTACAACTACTTAGGTTTTGAACGATTCAAGATTAACCCCGATATTTTGGTTCCCACCGGAAAATCCACAGTAACCTACAAGTTTACTCAAACTGGCATCGATCCGGACCGAAAATATTATATCGGGAATGGACAACTGTTCCTTAACGATGAACCCATTAGCGACGAAGTAGAAATTCATACTGTTCCCGCTTCCTTTGGTCTTGAGTTTTTTGATATCGGTCAAGATACTCAATCTCCTGTATCAGAAGCTTACAAGCCAACCTATACCTTTAATGACTCCATTGAAAAGGTAACTGTTCATATTCAGTTAGACGAACAGCCAGGAAAGCTCAGAAAAATGGTCAAAAATTATTTCAACTAGACCCCGAATCAAGTTGTATCAAACTCTTATCGGTTAGATTAACAGGACTTACGCAGAGACTATACTTATGGCGAGTACTAATACCCGCCCCTACAGATGGTAGTTTAAAAGTCAATTTGCGTAAGTCCTTTTAAATTAAGACATTGTATTATCGAATTATCAATCATTTTATGAAAACTTTTTGCTTAAAATCACTTATTCTCTGTTTCCTCACAATATCCCTGATTTTCCCTTTCTCCACAACAGCACAAGCATCCTCTACAGATCATAGTTGTCCAGAGGGAATGGTATTTATTCCTGGAGGCACTTTTACAATGGGATCGGATTCTCATTATCCATCAGAAGTTTCTGCAAGTGACGTCACTGTAGATAGTTTTTGCATCGATCGCCACGAAATCACCAACGCAGAATTCCGTAAATTTGTCAAGGCAACAGGCTATAAAACCATTGCCGAACGCCCCCTCTCAAAATCACAATTTCCCAATCTAACCGACAAGCAACGACAACCTGGTTCCCTCGTATTTCAACCTCCCTCCGAAGGTATTCAACAAGTTGCTTATTTAAGCTGGTGGCATTGGACAGTGGGTGCTAATTGGCAACATCCCTACGGTCCAAAGAGCAACATCAGAGGCAAAGATAATTATCCTGTGGTTCACATTGCTTATGAGGATGCGGTTGCTTATGCGAATTGGGCGGGTAAATCTCTTCCCACAGAAGCTCAATGGGAATATGCAGCGCGGGGTGGTCTTGAAGAGCAAGAATTCACTTGGGGAAATCAATATTCTGCCAAGAAAGCGAATACCTGGCAAGGGATGTTTCCCTTTTTCAATACCAAAGAAGATAATTATTTAGGAACTGCACCAGTAGAATCTTTTCCCCCCAACGGTTACGGACTTTATGAAATGACCGGAAACGTTTGGGAACTGACCTCAGATTGGTATCAAGTCGGACATTCTGGCAAAGACCATAGTTTAAACCCCGTCGGACCTGACAAAACCGCCAGTTTCGATCCCATCAAACCCCAGGAAGGAGCATTGCACGTGATCAAAGGTGGTTCTTACCTGTGTGCTAAAAATTATTGTAGTCGTTATCGACCTGCTGCCAGAGAGTCTCAAGCTCCTGATACGGGAACCACTCATATTGGTTTTCGTTTAGTAGTCTCATAGTGGACTGACACACCTTAAATGGTGCATTATATCATGTCCGGATAATCAGTTATAAATAAAATTAAGGACTGACAATACCGACAGTACCAAATAAATACTGAAATTATCTTGACTTTTCTCCAATATTTCCTCTTTTTCCCCTTTCTTTCCTCCTGACTCCTGACTCCTGACTCCTGACTCCTCACAACAGTTATTTATAAGTATTCAACCGGACATGATATAACATCATGTCCGGATAATTAGTGATAAAAAAACTTTCTCCTTCTTCTGTGTTCTTTCTACCCTCCTGTCTCCTGTCTCCTGTCTCCTGACTCCTTAGTCGTTTATTTATAACTGTTCAACCGGACATGATATTACAGTTTGCTATTCCCTGTTCCCTATTCCCTATTCCCTGGCGCGTAGCGCTATAGTGAGAAAATATATAGATGTCTAATATTGAGAAAGAGTCAGGATGCAAACTAAAGAAAAACTTATCCTACCAAAAATGGGCTGTGGTACATGGGCATGGGGCAACCGCCTCCTGTGGGGATATGATGAAAGTATGGATAATGAGTTGCAAAATGTCTTCAATCTTTGTGTTGCTAATGGTGTGACTTTATTTGATACAGGAGACTCCTACGGTACAGGCAAATTAAACGGACGCAGTGAAATGCTATTGGGGCAGTTTTCCCAAGCATATACGGGGGCAAATCAAGAGAATATTTGCATTGCCACAAAACTTGCTGCTTATCCCTGGCGCTGGGGTCGTCAAGCAATGATTTCTGCTGGCGAAGCATCGGCCCAACGCCTCGGAAAAAATGTCGATTTGGTGCAGATGCACTGGTCTACAGCAAATTATTTACCCTGGCAAGAATGGGGACTTTTAGATGGTTTGGCTGACTTATACGAACAAGGTAAGGTAAAAGGTGTGGGACTATCGAACTATGGGCCCAAACGGTTAATGAAAGTGTATGAAAGATTTCGCGATCGCCATATTCCGATAAATACTCTACAGGTTCAATATTCTCTATTATCAACCTATCCTGTGACAGAATTAGGAGTAAAAGAAATCTGTGATGAATTGGGAATTAAATTAATTGCATATAGTCCTTTAGCATTGGGAATATTAACAGGAAAATATTCAGAAAACGGTTCTGTTCCTCAAGGTATTCGAGGTTTTTTATTTAAGCAAATATTACCAGGAGTTCGCCCCCTATTATCATGTTTGGAAGCAATAGCAAAGTCAAGAAATAAAACTATGTCGCAAGTAGCAATTAACTGGTGTATTTGTAAAGGTGCAATTCCTATTCCGGGGGCAAAAAATATAGCACAAGCAGAACAAAATATTGGTGCATTAGGTTGGGAATTAGATTCTGGTGAAGTTGCGGAACTGGATAATGCTGCGGCGAGTACAGATAAGAAAATGGTACAAAATATTTTTCAGACTAATTGATATAGCAGAAGGAAGAAGGAAGAGGGAAGAAGGAAGAAGGGAAGAAAAAGTTTGTGATTGGAAATATAATTTTTTTGGGTTATAGCAATAGTCCTCTTGATTTATGATGTATAAGTCTGTAATAATTAAATTATAGTTAGGGCAAGGTTAAGTTAAACGCTAATATCAATAACACTTGCTAATCTCGTTTTTACAATAGTTAATAACCACCTCAATATTGGGGTGGTTATTTGAGTTGTTTTACTAACTCCACCTTTATGGTTAAAAAGTGCAATTTTTATAACCATTTTTCTCAACCTAACCTGACACAATAAAATGTAAAATATGCACAAATAAACTAATAACTAAAAACCCCAAAGTAGCAATAACAATAACAAATAAAATTAAACCGCCCAACAGCAAAAAAACAAACCCGCGATCAGCACTTTTACTAACTTTAGGAGACTCTAAATGAGCCTCCAAAATATCCATATTTTTAGAATTTGCCTTCCAAGCAACATCAAACAAATCTCCAAAAACAGGCACAATTCCTGCCAAAGAATCAAATACAATATTAGACGCCATTCGCATCAGAGTTTCCCGTGGCAAACCCATCATTGCTGCTGAAAATACAATATAAACAGAAATAAGTCCTCCTAAAAAATCACCACCCCCAGGAATCAATCCTAGAAGTGGGTCAATACCAACGCCATAAGAAGTACCAGGAACGCGAACAGCATTATCAAGTAAATCGCTAATTTTACGCAGTTGTCTAACCTTAGCTGCTTGAGGGCGATCGCCAGAGGTAGTGGGAGATGGTTTTGCCATTGGAAGTTATGTGAGTAAAATTCAATAAATGTGTAAGTTCAGTAGGGTGTCACATCACCCACACCCTACTGAACTTACACTTTATGCTTAAAGACTACAGCGTTGCTGATTTGAGGTACGATATCATGTCCGGATTCAGAGGGGGAGCATACTCCTCATTTACTTCTTCTTTCTTCCCTCCTGACTCCTGACTCCTGACTCCTGACTCCTTCAGCAACGCTGAGACTACTTACTTTTTAGTTTCAGTAAAGTCAGCATCAATTACATCATCTCCACCAGCAGAACTTGAGGAAGACTCAGCAGCACCATCACCATTAGGAGGAGTTGCTCCATCAGGAGAACCTTGTTGATAAATATTGCTGCTCACAGTATACAGAGCTTGTTGCAACTCAGTAGTTAGAGACTGAATACGTTCGTCATCTTCTTGAGAAATAGCATCACGCAAATCTTTAACCAACCCTTCAATCTTAGTCTTATCAGCTTCAGGAACTTTATCTCCCAACTCCTGAATTTGCTTCTCAGCTTGATATGCTAAAGAGTCTGCTTGGTTTTTACGGTCAATTTTTTCACGACGTTCTTGGTCAGCAGCAGCATTAGCTTCTGCTTCTTTCACCATCCGCTCAACTTCAGTATCTGGTAGAGTGGAAGCACCTGTAATACTGATAGACTGTTCCTTACCAGTACCTTTATCCTTCGCAGCTACATTCAGAATACCATTAGCATCAATATCGAAGGTAACTTCAATTTGAGGTACGCCACGAGGTGCTGCGGGGATACCATCTAAGCGGAAAGTTCCTAAACTCTTGTTGTCGTTAGACATTTCCCGCTCCCCCTGCAGTACATGAATTTCTACGTTTGTCTGACCATCTACAGCAGTTGAGAACACTTCTGACTTTTTGGTAGGGATAGTAGTGTTACGAGGAATAATTTTGGTCATTACGCCTCCCAAGGTTTCTACACCCAGAGATAGAGGAGTAACATCTAACAAGAGAATGTCTTTAACTTCACCTGCTAACACACCTGCTTGAATTGCAGCACCAACAGCTACCACTTCATCAGGGTTAACGCTTTGGTTTGGATCTTTGCCGAGGACTTTCTTAACAATATCATGGACTGCGGGAATCCGAGTAGATCCACCAACTAATACTACTTCATCAATAGAACTTTTATCTAACTTAGCATCTCTAATGGCGTTTTCTACAGGAATGCGACAGCGGTCGATCAGGTCAGCACAGAGTTCTTCAAATTTACCTCTAGTTAAGGTGGTATCTAAGTGCTTAGGTCCATCTTGGGTAGCGGTAATAAATGGCAGGTTAATCTCTGTCTGGGTAACGCTAGAAAGTTCAATCTTAGCTTTTTCTGCTGCTTCTGTTAAACGTTGCAGTGCTTGCTTATCTTTCCGTAGGTCTATTCCTTCTGCTTTTTCAAATTCCTTAGCAAGGAAATCAACAATTTTCTTATCAAAGTCGTCACCACCAAGGTGGGTATCACCGGAAGTCGCTAATACTTCAAATACACCATCACCTACTTCTAGGATGGAAACGTCAAATGTACCACCACCAAGGTCAAATACTAAGATAGTTTCGTTACTTTTCTTATCTAACCCATAAGCTAGAGAAGCTGCTGTCGGTTCGTTGATGATCCGCAATACTTCTACACCAGCGATTCTACCTGCATCTTTGGTTGCCTGTCTTTGGGAGTCATTGAAATAAGCTGGTACGGTAATTACTGCTTGTGTTACTGTTTCGTTAAGATATTTACTAGCATCATCAACCAGTTTACGCAGAACCTGGGCTGAAATTTCTTCGGGGGCAAATTGTTTTTCTAATGCTGGGCAATCTAATTTAACGTTACCATTAACATTGAGAACTTTATAAGAAACTTCAGTAGTTTCATTGGTTACTTCATCAAATCTACGCCCAATGAACCTCTTTACTGAGTAAAAGGTGTTTTGGGTGTTCATCACAGCTTGACGTTTGGCGATTTGCCCTACGAGTTGCTCTCCTTTTTTACCGTAGGCAACTACAGAAGGGGTTGTACGGAAACCTTCTGCATTAGCAATTACTGTGGGTTTACCACCTTCCATAACTGCAACACAGGAGTTTGTTGTACCTAAGTCAATTCCGACTACTTTTGCCATAAGAGTTTTTTTGCTCCAAATTACTACAAAATTTTTTACTTTTTGTCAACCTTAGTTTTTGTTTTTTTCGGTTGACTTAAGGACTAATATTTAAGCCTTCTGGATTTAGTCCAGGGCCTGTCCATTTTTTATACAGTCTTTAAGATTAAGTTACTTATATCTATACTGCGATTATTTAGACGATTCCATGAAGGCGTGTTTACCGAACATCAAGGAATATTGGACTTTGAGGAACTTTTATAATTTTCCTCCTTTACTCTTTCTAATTTACGCTCCTTGGACGATCGCCGCCATTGTGGCAAACCGTAAGTTATGTGTTGTGTTTGCCGTCTAGCGATCGCTTCTTTGATAGTTAGGGTTTGCGCTCAAAAGTCTTTTAGTAGGGGTAGGAGACAGGAGACAGGAGACAGGAGACAGGAGGAACGGGGAAGTATAGAGGAGGTAGTCGGAAAAATTATCCCTTGATTTTTCTGCCATAATCATCCCAAAATACTAGAATGCATGAGCTTCTTCCGCTGAAAAGCTGGTACTTTTTTAGACCAAAAATGTGCTCAACCAATATCAGTCAATGCTTTGATATTTAATCAGCAAGCCCTAGTTATAGCTATTAGACATCTCCAGAAAAGAGGGAGTAGGGAGTAGGGAGTAGGGGGAAAGAATTGATAATTTCTGTACGATAGTTGATTTTATTTTTTATTATTGGAGATGTCTATTAGACATCTTCACCAAAAGAGAGAGTAGGGGAAAGAATTAATGAATAAGGGTGCAATAATTGATATGGTTAGGAAACCCATCCATCCCTCGACCACTTTTTTCCCCTTGAAAGAGTCGGCAGAGTAAGCTGAATTATTTAATTAATAATTATTAATTATTCGATAAACTAAAAGCAATAGCTGATAGCTGAATGCTTACTCTGCCGACCACTTTTTTCCCCTTGAAAGAGTCGGCAGAGTAAGCTGAATTATTTAATTAATAATTATTAATTATTCGATAAACTAAAAGCAATAGCTGATAGCTGAATGCTTACTTAATATTTAATCACAGTTGCTCCCCAAGAAAACCCAGCAGCGCTACTGGCTAAAACTACTAAATTACCAGGCTTTATTTTCTCTGATTCTATAGTTTTAGCCAAACCAAATAAAGTATCTGTTGCTCCTAAATGACCGCTTTCTTTTAAAGAGATAAATGTATTTTTTTTGCTTAATTTCAGAGATTCAAAAATTGATGATAATAAACTTTTTTTGATTTGATTAGTAAATAAAAAATCTATTTCTTCTATGGAAAATCCACTTTTTTGTAATGCAGCTATTATAACTTTTTTATAGTTTTTTAAACAAATATCTGATAAAATTTCGTCTAATTTTTCACGGTCTTCTACTTTGACATAATTAAGCTCTAAATCAATATTTTCATCTTTTACAGGTAACTTAGTACCGCCCAAAGGTACTCGAATAAAATCAGCTAATTTCCCATCAGTCATGCCATGATATGAGAGAATTTTGTTACTAGACTCTCCTTTTTTTAACAGCGCGGCGGCGGCACCGTCGGCGAAAAAAAGTATGGAGTTTATATTTTTATCCGAGTAATTAAGCAACTGGGATAATTTATCGCTACAAACAACTAAAGCATAATTTAAGCTCGAATCTGCCAACAACATATTCCGGCAAATATGAATGCCTAAATTGCCACTGTTGCAAAAATTTCTAACTTCAAAAGCATGAGCATTTTCAGCACCAATAATACCTTGTATTTTAGCTGCGGGAGACCAAAATCTGTAATCGTAATCTCCCACACCACAATAAGCAATTAAATCTATTTCTTCTGGTTGAATTTGGGCTTTATTTATAGCCGATATTGCTGCTTTTATTCCCATATCACTAGGATGTTCGTCTTCCGCAGCAATTGATTTTTTTTCCATGCCTATTTTTTCTGTCAAAACCCACAGAGGAATATCTGCTAGTTTAGCGATCGCTTCGCTAGTCATAACTCCTGAAGGAATATAATAACCAATTGCTGCAATACCGACTGTTTAATGATTTTTTTGGTTTTTAATCATATCGGTTTCTACTCTTTAGTCAAATATTTCAAAATTATAGAGGGAGTAGGAAGTAGGGAGTAGGCAGTAGGGGGAAATAATTGATAATTTATGTGTGATAATTAATTGAATTTTTTATTATCGGAGACGTCTATTAGACATCTCATTTAAAGTCTTTTAATCACGCTTATTATTGGTAACATGATAATATCTTTTCATTCTGATACTTGTTTCTGTGGTGGATAAGTTGCCAAATAATCAGTGACATCCTGACGTAAATTTATCAATTTTATATAACCACCTGCACTTAGATTTGTAGTTAATTTTCCCAGGATAAATTAATATCCCAGTGGTCAGCAAATGATTGAATAAACTCTTTTTCTCTGGGGTCAATTACTTCATTAATCATAGCTAGTTGACTTAAAATATTGATGATTTTTTTTGCTCCCGAAGGTTTGAAAAATGACTTAGCTAAATCCCCAGCTTCTTTTCTTTCTAAATTAAGGGTTTCTTTGATTAAAGTCCAGAATCCTTTTTTTCTTGATCCAGGTACTCATAATGACATTCCTGCAAGAATATAGAAAAATGCCAAACCATTAAATAATATGTTGTCTATAAAACTTACATATTCTCCAGAGAGAAGAGAGTTAAATGCAAAAATAGTTCCAATATTTAAAGAAAGTAGATTGCCAGTAACAGATTGACTTTCTGCAACTACACGCTCATGTTTTCGCTTCCAGATTGGATTCATTGTTAAGTAGACTTCTGCGAGAGAAAATCCTATGGATAAAAAAGCTAGGACAGATATTATTTTCTGAAAAGTTTCCATGATATTGCTCCAAAATTTAATAACAATTTATAAATTTACAACCAGAGAATACATAACATACATATTAGGTTGATATTTTGTCGTTCTATAGCTGCTATGAGGGTAGGCACAGATAAGTTATAGATAAAATTAACTTACCACAATTTCCAGAATCAATATAATATATATAATTAATTATCTTAAAAATTATCTGTAATTAACTATGACCAAAAAACTTTGGTCTCAAGTCTCGCCCTTTTAAGGGGATAAAAAAGCGGTCGAGAGATGGCGTTAGCGGAGCGGGTCTGCAAGAACGGGTCTCCTCGCCATCTCTAATCGACCAAGAGAAAGAGAATATTCCTTATATCAAACCTCCTTATTGCAGAGGTACTGATAACTAATAACTGATAACTGATAACTGAAATGACTGTTCTATCTGCTGAATTAAAACAAAAATTAGCTACTCCACTCAAAATTGGCAACTTTGAAGTAAAAAGTCGCGTACTTCAATCACCATTATCAGGAGTAACAGATTTAGTATTTCGTCGTCTAGTACGTCGTCATGCTCCAGAGTCAATGATGTACACTGAAATGGTAAATGCTACAGGGTTACATTATGTGAAAGAATTACCTCAAATAATGGAGGTTGATAATAATGAGCGACCAATTAGTATTCAATTATTTGATTGTCGCCCTGACTTCTTAGCAGAAGCAGCAGAAATGGCTGTAAAAGAAGGGGCGGATACTGTTGATATTAATATGGGTTGTCCTGTTAATAAAATCACCAAAAATGGCGGTGGTTCTTCATTATTAAGACAGCCAGAATTAGCTGGAGAAATTGTTAATAAAGTCGTAAAAGCCGTACCTGTTCCTGTTACTGTAAAAACAAGAATTGGTTGGAATAATCAAGAAATTAATATCCTTGAATTTGCTAAAAGAATGGAAGATGCTGGTGCTCAAATGTTAACTTTACATGGTCGGACTCGTGCCCAAGGATATAATGGGCCAGCAAGATGGGAATGGATTGGTAAAGTTAAGGAAATACTTTCTATTCCAGTTATTGCTAATGGGGATATTTTTTCTGTCGATGCTGCAATACGTTGTTTGGAGGAAACTGGTGCTGATGGGGTAATGTGTTCTCGTGGTACTTTGGGTTATCCTTTTTTGGTGGGAGAAATTGATTATTTCTTGAAAAATGGTGTGGAAAAAGTAGCGCCTACTGCAGTAGAAAAATTGGAATGTGCTAAAGAACATTTACAAGCACTATGGGAATATAAAGGCGATCGCGGTATTCGTCAAGCTCGCAAACACATGACTTGGTATGCTAAGGGTTTTCCTGGAGCGGGGGAGTTGCGGGGTCAATTGGCAAAAGTGGAAACAGTGGAACAAGGTTGTGATTTGATTGACAAAGTAATTGAAAATTTGGCGTTGGTAAATTAGTGTATGATGTTAATCTTAATTATTTAGGAGTCAGGAGTCAGGAGTCAGGAGTCAGGAGAAAAGAAAGAAGAATAAAGAGGAATAGAAGGAGAAAGTTTTTTGTTTGTACTCTTATCTGGGCAAGACATCATACCTCAAATTACCAACGCCGAAAATTTATAGTAAAGCAGGGAACAGGCAACAGGCAACAGGCAACAGCAAGAGAACCATTTCTCTGTTTCAGGTTCATCAGCATTTTATGTCAAACGCCAATTCGTTCCTTGTTATAAGATGTCTAATAGACATCTCCAATAATAAAAAATAAAATCAATTATTCTACATAAATTATCAATTCTTTCCCCCTATTCCCTACTCCCTACTCCCTCTTTTCTGGAGATGTCTAATAGACTGGATATTTGCTGACTATACCTATAGACATCTCCAAAAATTAAAAATAAAATCAATTCTTATCCATAAATTATCAATTATTTCCCTCCTGGGAGGGGTTAGGGGTTGGTTCCCTGTTCCCTGTTCTCTCTTTTCTGGAGATGCCTGATGATGATTATGAACCACAACTGCCAAAGTCTGGGCTACAATCTAATTCACAGCTACCACAATCTAATTCTGGGAAATCACAGCTATCACAATTACAGTTTGGCAAAGCAGACTCACAGCTCTCTTCGGCTACATCACCGCAACAATTAATGAACTTAGAAGGTTGTTTTTTTTTGGATTTCTTTTCGAGACTAACTGCCTGTAACTTCAAAATTTGATTAGCCTCTTTACAACAAGTTTTAAACCTTTGACGTGCAGCTTGAATAGCTCCTGAAAAATCTTGCTCAATAAACATACGCTTAATATAATGAGAACAAGATTCATCATTGTACAATATTCTATGGGCACAAGAAAATCCTTTTCTTGGCGAAATGTACTGTTGATATCCGTCAATCAAAGCAACAGCAATTTTATTCATAAAAAGAAGATATTAATTAAGGCCAATTTATACTACAAAAATTAAACCTTCATTTCCCAATAGATACCTCTATTGCCTATTTTTATTAATTAGGGCTTGCTGATTAAACCTAAAAGAATTGATATATAAAGATTTTAGCCTTTTTTGTTTCAAAAAAAGTGCGCCTGTTTCAGCTCTTCACGCTCAAAAAGTTAGTATTTTAGGCGAGAGTTGGGCAGAACAATCTTGGGACAATTCTTACTCCTACCTCCTCGCTCGTTCCCATTTCTCCTGTCTTCCCCTCCTGGGAGGGGTGGGTTGTCTCCTGTCTCCTGTCTCCTACCCCTACTAAAAGACTTTTGAGCGCAAACCCTAATTACAGAAGTCCATTTTCAGAAAAAGTATCAAAGTATTAAGGTATGTTGCAATTTATTCACATACCCTCAGAGAATCAACCACGACACCTAAGTCCGTGATACCATCCCAATTTGTAAGTATAAAAAAAAGATTGGGAGAAGACCTTTGACTCTAAGAGTTGCTGTAGTTGGTTCTGGCCCAGCAGGTTCATCTGCTGCTGAAACTTTAGTAAAAGCAGGTATTGAAACTTATTTATTTGAACGTAAACTAGATAATGCTAAACCTTGCGGTGGAGCTATTCCTCTGTGCATGGTTAGTGAATTTGACCTACCAGCAGAAATTATTGATCGCCGTGTTAGAAATATGAAAATGATATCTCCCTCTAATGTTGAGGTGGATATCCATATACAAAAACAAGATGAATATATAGGTATGTGCCGTCGGGAAGTTTTAGATGGCTTCCTGAGAGACCGGGCAGCTTCTCTCGGAGCTAACCTAATTAATGGCACGGTTTATAAACTGGATATTCCTACTAATGATAGAGACCCCTACACTCTTCATTACTCTGACCATTCAGAAGGTGAAATCCAAGGCACAGCTAAAACCTTAAAGGTAGATTTAGTTATCGGAGCTGATGGGGCAAATTCCCGTATAGCTAAGGCCATTGATGCTGGAGATTATAATTACGCGATCGCTTTCCAAGAGCGTATTCGTCTGCCAGAACATCTCATGGCATATTATGAAGACCTAGCAGAAATGTATGTGGGTGATGATGTTTCTCCAGACTTCTATGCTTGGGTATTCCCCAAACATGACCACGTTGCTGTGGGTACTGGCACAATGAAACCTAACCAGGCCAGAATTAAACAGTTACAAGCAGGTATTCGCGCTCGTGCTGCAAAGCGTCTGGAAGGTGGAGAAATCATCAAGGTAGAAGCTCACCCCATTCCCGAACATCCTCGTCCTCGTCGTGTTCGTGGTAGAGTTGCTCTAGTGGGAGATGCTGCTGGTACTGTAACTAAGTCTTCTGGTGAAGGTATTTATTTTGCGGCTAAGTCTGCTCGGATGTGTGCTGAAACTATTGTGGAGACTTCTAATAATGGTGCGACTATTCCCACTGAAGCAGATTTAAAGCTTTATTTGAAGCGGTGGGATAAGAAGTATGGCATGACTTATAAAGTATTAGATATTTTACAGAGAGTATTCTATCGTTCTGATGCTACCCGCGAAGCTTTTGTAGAAATGTGTGCTGATATGGATGTGCAGAAGCTAACTTTTGATAGTTATTTGTACAAAACTGTCGTACCTGCTAATCCTTTAGTTCAGATGAAGATTACTGCTAAAACTATTGGTAGTCTTCTCCGGGGTAATGCTTTAGCACCCTAGTGCCGCTACACGGAAGTTAAAAGCGAGTGCGTAATTCTGAGGGGACCTCAGAATGTAAGACGCACTCAAGACAGTCAATAATTTTTGATTTGTAATTGTTTTAGGATTTTGTAACTGGTCAGTTATTTCTGCCATCCTGCACTAGATATGTTAAAGTCCAAATTTAATTAAGTTAATATTAAAGTCCTGCGGAATATTGCTGCGGGATTTTAATATCAATATGTAGAGTATTTTGCATACAAGTTAAATAAATATATTCTACTAACTACTAAAAAATATGGGGCTGTGGCTCAGATGGATAGAGCAAGCGCCTCCTGAAGTATCGGGCACCATGTGAGGAAACTCCGTGAGTGAATGTGGTCAAATTCAAGGAAGCCTAAGTCTATATATTTGTAGATATGGTAATCTTGAGCCAAGCTTTACCTAATTCTTGGTGAAGAAGGTGCAGAGACTAGAGTTTTAAGAAGAAATAAAATTCTGCTTAAACTAGGCCACCACCTAAAGCTATTTAGAGCTATGGTGAAGGGATAGTCCAGAGAGTGGGGAAACTCACACAAATCTGAAGCGCTAGGTCGCGCGTTCGAATCGCGCCAGTCCCGTTTTCGGCGTTGGTGAAGTGGGTGTATGATATTAATCTTAATTATTGAGGAGTCAGGAGTCAGGAGTCAGGAGTCAGGAGGGAAGAAAGAAGAAGCAAAGAGTAGTAGAAGGAGAAAGTTTTTTGTTCGCGCTCTTATCCGGACATGATATCATACCTCAAATCACCAAAGCCAAAATCAATCTTATGACATCTTTTAGCGATGCTCGGCAGTATGCTCCGGCAACTGAACGCAACCGCTCATTTATCTTGGAAGTGCTACAGCGAGTTTTGCCTCCAACGGGAAATATTTTAGAAATTGCTAGTGGTACGGGAGAACATTCTGTTTTCTTTTCTCCCCACCTGCAACCTCGTCAGTGGTTTCCTTCTGACCCTAACCCAATGTTGCGGGAGAGTATTGTAGCTTGGCAACAACATAGTCCGTCAGATAATCTGCATTCTCCTCTTGATATTGATGTACGAGAGTCGGTTTGGGCGGTGGAAAAAGAGGGTACTGAGATTGCTGCTATTGTCAATATTAATATGATTCATATTAGTCCCTGGTCAACTTGTCTGGGGTTAATGGCAGGTGCGGGACGTTTGTTGCCAAAGGACGGGGTGCTGTATTTGTACGGTCCATACAAACAAGGTGGGGAACATACTACACCAAGTAACCAGAGTTTTGATGAGTCTTTGCGTTCTCAAGATCCTGAGTGGGGAGTGAGAAATTTAGAAGATGTTATCGCAGTAGCGGAGAAGGAGGGGTTAAGGTTTGTGGAGGTGGTAGAAATGCCTGCAAATAATTTGTCTGTGATTTTTCATAAAAACTAATATCATTGAGAAAATGGGTTTGCGTAGATTGCGTTGAGGAAAGTTAGTGCCAGCTTATCCGTTAGGATAAACCCAACACATATCTATTTCTATCGGTCTTTTTTTTGTGTTGCACTGCGACTTTTTTTGAGGTTATATCATGTCTGGATAATTAGCGATCAAAAAACGTTATCCTTTTCTTGCTTTTTCCTTCTTCTTTCTTCCCTCCTGACTCCTACGTCGTTTATTCATAAGTATTCAACCAGACATGATATCACATTTTGAAGTGCGGAATGTGGGTTCCTATTCTTGTTCCAATTCCCCACTATTATTATCATTGCCTATTTCAAAATTAACGCAACTTCCTTGGCAAAATAAGTCAAAATTAAATCCGCACCAGCTCGTTTCATGCTCGTTAAAGTTTCCAACATCACCTTTTTTTCATCTATCCAACCCTTCTGACCAGCAGCTTTAATCATGGCATATTCCCCACTCACGTTATAAGCAGCTACAGGTAGATTTGTTGTCTTTTTTACCTCACAAATAATATCTAAATAAGCAAGCGCCGGCTTGACCATCACCATATCTGCACCTTCGGCAATATCCAAAGCTACTTCTTTGATGGCTTCCCTAGCATTAGCAGGGTTCATTTGATAAGTCTTTTTGTCCCCAAATTTTGGCGCAGAATCCAAAGCATCGCGAAACGGGCCATAATAAGCTGAGGCATATTTAGCAGAGTAGGCAAGTATTCCCACATCGAAGTATTCCGCAGCATCCAGAGCTTTGCGAATTGCTCCAATACGCCCATCCATCATATCTGAAGGAGCAACAATATCAGCACCTGCTTCAGCCTGGGATAGTGCTTGTTTGACCAAAACTTCTACAGTAGAGTCGTTGAGAATGACTCCATTTTCCCCCACAATACCGTCGTGACCTTCGCTGGAATAGGGGTCGAGAGCTACATCAGTAATGACGACAATATCTGGTATTGTTTGTTTAATTGCCTTTACAGTTCTTTGTATTAACCCATCTGGGTTGTAACTTTCGGTACCAACATTGTCTTTTTTAGCTTCCTCAACTAGGGGGAATAAAGCGATCGCATTAATTCCTAAATTATAAGCATCCTCTATTTCTTTGAGCAGTAAATCTAGAGTATAGCGATAACTTCCTGGCATCGAAACAACCTCGACTTTTTGCCCTTCTCCTTCCATCACAAACAATGGATAAATTAAATCATTGACCGTCAACTGGGTTTCCTCAACCATACGTCGCAAAGCAGGAGTGCGGCGGAGACGACGGGGACGCTGTACGCCAGGAAATTCTGTGGACAAATTTGTTTCTGTCATGGGTAGATTACTTAACCTAATATAATTGATAGTCATTAATAATAATCAGAAATTGACATCTAGTCAATAGCAAAATCTTGTAGGGACGTTGCATAATAAAAATGCGTTTCATGTTACGCAGTGAAACGTCCCTACACCACCCTAATGCAACGTCTCTACTAATTATCTTAATTACCACAGATTTTGCATATTCTTGATGCCGGCTACAAATGCTGCACCGACCAATTGACA
>NZ_RCBY01000114.1 GCF_003838195.1 Okeania hirsuta | reverse complement strand
TGGAGGAGTGGGGAAACCAGCACCCCCTTACCAACCCCCTTATGGTTGTTTTGATGACAAATCAATCCCATCCAACTTTTCTTTTAAGCTATCCACCGCTATCGATGGAATGCTATCTGCTTTGACTTGAGCTTTTGCTTCTTCATTCTCATGTTCCAATTTTATTCGACCTTGCAGTTGAGGAATTAAAGCTGACCATTGTATTTGACTCAACTCCCCAAGCAAAATAATTTCCGGTCCCTCATCTACCTCTAATTCTGACTCCATTAACAAATTCATCGCCACACTAGATAAAATTAAATCTGCATCCTCAGCAGAAATATTACTGTTATCTATTAATAGAGTCATCTTAGCTCTATCTGGATGAGTCACCAGATTTTTAATTACTTCTTGTAATTCCAATCCGACTGTTTCTTCCGGTTGCGACCAGTCTGGGAAAATAATTAAATTAATTTCACTTAGTTTAAAAAGTTCCCATCCACCAGTTTCTAGACTAATAGCTCGCAACCTCTCTATACCTTGAATCTCATAAACAGGGATATTTTCATCGACAACAGTTATCGCCTCCCCATTCTCATTCTCCAATTTAATCCGACCTTGCAACTGAGCAATTAAAGCTGACCACTGTATTTGACTCAACTCGCCAACTAAAACAATTTCTGGTCCCTCATCTACCTCTAATTCTTCCTCCATTAACAAATTCATCGCCACGCTAGATAAAATTAAATCTGCATCCTCAGCAGAAATATTGCTGTTATCTATTAATAAAGTTATCTTACTTTTATCTGGATGAGTCACCAGACTTTTAATTACTTCTTGTAATTCTAATCCCACCGTCTCTTCCGGTTGCGACCAGTCTGGGAATATGATTAAATTTATCTCTCTGAGATTTAAACGTTGTAAACTTGCTTTCATTAAAGCAGCACTCATAATATCTGCCATTTTACCCCAAGAAAACTGCTTCACTTGTTCTAAACCAGCAGCAATTAGAGAATTACGCACTTTTGGCTTTTGTACTTCACACAGCGCATCCGTTAAACCATCAACATCATTAGCATCAACATATATAGCAGCTTCCCCTGCAACTTCGGGAATAGAAGAATTAGCACAAGTAATCACCGGACAACCACAAGCTAATGCTTCAGCAACTGGCATTCCAAAACCTTCATATAGAGAAGGATAAACTAAAGCTACCGCACCAGAATAAGCGACTTTCAATTCCTCATCGCTGAGTATCAGTAAATGTAGGACACTGCCAGCAGCATATTCCCTGTATTCGTTAGCTAAGTTGAAACCACTACCCGTCCAGACTATTTCAAAACCTTGTTTGCTGTAGAGTTGAGCAAAAGCTTGGAAAAATAAAATCGCATTTTTATAGTTACTACCAGCACCCACCAAAAGAAAATAGGGTTTACTAATACCGTACTTATATTTAAACCCATTTATTTCTGTTGTTGTAGCGGGAGTAAAAGTGGGAGAAACACCGCAATGAGCTACACTAACTTCATCCGGTTGAATATCTGGGAAAAACTTAACTAAATCCCTGGCAGTGTTTTCTGATATGGAGATGTAAGAAAAAGCGTGGGAAATAGCATGATGTTTTTCCCTCCACATGGCTTTGTTTAAGTCAGTCTCCAATGCTTCAGGAATCATATCATAAGCCATAAATACCGAAGGTGTAGATATGGGAGTCGTGTAGTAAGTAGAGATAAATAAATCTGCACCTTCTTCATCACAGACTTGCTGGAGCATTTGCTTGTCAGCGTCAGTATTGTTGTAGTTATAAGCTGCAATTTGACGATACCGGATGCCAGTAATTTTAGGAGAGGTATTGACGCGATCGAGTACAATTATATGCTGGGCAAATTCTGTTTTAGCCCATTCTCCTAATACAGAGCGCCACACGCGAGCAATACCCGTACTAGAAAGTTGGAAAAATATACCGTCAATAATAATGGTAGGCGATCGCCTTTCTAACTTTACTGGTTGTTGTAAATATGCCGCTTCCAAAAATTTCCAACTGCCCGCAGTTACATTTTTTTGCACCAGTGGCACTACACTCAAAGTCTTAGCACGATCGACCATAGTGTTATCCTTCACCCAGGCAAAATAATCCCGCAGGTAAACTGGGAATTTAGTTTGTGACTGTAAGGTTTGCCATTGACTGACAGCATTCTTATAACCATAGTATTGCTGTTTAAAGCTCAATTGTTCTGGGGTAACGTAGGCAAAGTGTTGGAAAATCAAACCTTCTTTTTCTGTTTCTGCGTGCAGAAAAGGATTAATGGCAGCAATATTCTTTTGTTGACCATCTGGCAAATTTTCCACTAATATTGGTGGTGAATGACTAGCCCAAGTATATCCCGGTTTAAACCTCCAAGTCCGCAACCACTCTTGTTGAGGATTTTGTGCGTAGCAGTTACGGGTTGTAATTAGCAAATTTTCTCCCACAAAATACCAACACCAATAGAATGCAGCAGTTTTATCAGGATTCTTGATAAATAGTTTGCGAGTATTACAGATTTGCTCTAAACTCCAGATTTCGTCAACATCCACTTGCCATAACAAACATTCTTCTTTGATATTTGCCAAAGGTGCGTTAACCATTTCCCGCTTACCATCCCAAAATTCCCCCTCTGGTTTGCGGTAAATAGTTATATTCTCTGGATATTTGGCTGCAAGTTCGTCTAAATATTCTGATGTTCCATCTTTGCTGCGACCATTTTTATGAATTTTATCAGTTATTTTTCCACCTAGCTTTAAGCACCAGCTAGTATCATGGTTCAACTCTGCTACACCTTCAATAATATGCCAATGCCACTTGAAAGGAATTTGCTTAAATAAATCTATGTGATAGCGAATAAATGGTTGGCCATTGAGAACAATTGTAAAGAAGTGAATGGGTAAATCTAAATTTTGACTAATTATTTTTTGCTCGTTTCTCTTAAAAATTGAATATCCATTACGCAAGAATAAATTTTTAGCTACTAGGTCATAATTAGGATCTGCAAGTAACCTCCGATGATTTTGATAGTTTTTAAAAGTATCAATGTCATCAAGCATGATGTATTTTGCACCATAGATTTGATTGAATTCCAAACTACCAGTAAATTGAGAACCATCTATTAATACCACATCAAATATGTCAATATTATTTTCTTGTTTAATCTTCTTAATACCATTTTCAATCAAACCTGTGTTGATCAAATATTCTTTACTCTGACGAAACCAACCCAGCACTCTTTCAAGAGGATAGTTATTTAGACTTGTTGGATAATTTTGGTAAAACTCAATGACTTTTTGTTCTTCTGGTATATCATTAACATCAACAGATGATAAATTATAAGGTCGTACAAAAGAACGATTTTGATAACGTTTTTGCAGTTCATTAAAGCGAGGTTTAGAAACTTCCATACAAAAAAGGTTAGGTTGATTGGGATTCGCGCTCATACCTCTAACAAAAGCTTCTGTACTACCATCTCCTGATGACGAGCCTATTTCTAGAACAGTGTTAATTTTTTCTTCTTTAACAATTTTTTGAATGGCTTCATAAAATTCATCATTTTTAATTTCCGGTGGAATTATTCTTTCTAGTTCTGATTTTGATACGCTAACCATTGTTTTTGATTCCCTAAGAAAAGCAACATAATTTTCATAAAATTCTTCTGAATCAGTAACCACATCTCCAATTGAACCATCAAAATTGATACCGTGACATTCATAACCATTTTCTGCTAAAATATTGAAAGTATCTTTGGCTCTACTGTTTAGACCTTCTAGCATTTTTTGTGATATCTCAAACTGAATTAAATTAATAGAGCCGCTTTTTAAGAGGTTAGCTGCTCCCTGAAATACATAGCTTTCTGCTCCCTCAACATCCACTTTCAAATAATCTATTCTTTTAACTTTATACTCTTGACAAAAATTATCTAGTGTTATTGCTTCTACTCTTTCACTCTTAACAATTGGCACATACTGTGTCGGATTTTTTGGATCTTGCATTTTAGGTTTACCAATGCTATTCCATGATGAATATTCGTCAGGAAATTCATTAAACTCTAATAGCTTACTTTCTGAAAATATTGCTTTTTGAAATGCGAAAACATTACTACATTTATTTTCTTTTAGTCGTTCCAATAATTTTTTAAAGGTACTGGAAGCAGGTTCAAACGAATATACTTTTCCAGAGCTACCGACTAGCTTACTAAATAAAAGAGAATAATGACCTATATTTGCACCTATATCAAAAACTGTCATTCCTTCTTTGACAGTTTTTTTTACTAGCATTTGTTCTTTTTTCTCATGAAACGAAGTCATAAATAATATTTTGTGTTTTATTATGGGAATTAGTCATTACAGCGCTTTTCAAATTGATGAACCACATCTTCACAAGCAAAACCTTGTAAGGACGTTATATGGAACGTCCCTACTGTTGTCTGCCCAAATGAAAACCTCTGTACGCTTTGGTTATACAGATAATAATCGTGTTGGTCTGCTAAATCGGATATTCCTGTTTCCATCTGACAACTTTCTATCACAGAGAATAACTTATCCCAATCACCTTGATTTTTTGCTTCTTGTTCATTTACAGTTTTAGAACTTGTCGCTACATCTAAGAAAGTAATAATAACTGGGTGAGATTCGGGATAAGAAACTGGTTCACTTAGATGAACTACGCCATCTTTAAAAATACCTTTTATTGACTGCATCATAAAACCAATAGTAAATAGTAATCATCGAATAATCTATGGCTTTTTCTCAACTCATAATATCAAATAAAAGAATAATATTGCTTATTTTGATAAATTATTCTCTCCAACCTCCAACCTCACCTGCTCCAACACAACTTTATAATCCTCTCTCTCAGGATACAACCCCACCAACTTCTCCAAAGGCTCGATCGCCCCTTCTTTATCCTCCATCTCCAACCGTACTTTAACCAAACCCTCCAAAGCGGTCACATTCTCAGGTTCCCGCTTCAAAACACTTTCATATCCTTTTGCCAGTTTCTGCAACCTCTCCTCTACCGACACAACTTCCACCGTCTCTACCTGCGAAGACTCTTGAAAAGCAGTTTTAAACATATTCGCCATCCCAAACAAGGCCGTACCACCAAAAGATACAACCCCAACTAGGGACATTATCTTTTTCAATCTCTTACTTCGTTGCTGCCGAGCTTCCATATTCTGTTTCTCTGTACCTTGCATTGCCTACTTTACTCCCAATTTCTACTTTTTCCAGTTTTCCCAATTTTAGCCAAAAAGCGATCGTATAGTAATTCCAAAAAAATGTGAGGTACAAAATTCGTTTGCTTTAGGCAACAGGGAAGAAAGATAAAAGTACCTCACTTGCCTGAGAAACACTATATACAGCAGATTGCAGGTAAATGAGGTACAAGTATAAATAGTAAAGTCTTTGTAGTGCGGGCATCTTGCCCGCGACTGGTGTACTAATAAGTAATGCAGAGTATTATCGCTCTTACCAACATTTCCGCCACTGGTCCCACAAAGGTCCATTTTACCAAAATAATTGGGTCATATCAAATCTGTTGGCTACGGTTCCCTATAAATCGGAGTAATACAATTAGCTCAATCGTTATACAATGTGTAGGGGCGAATGGCCATTCGCCCCTACAATATTTTTCCTAAACCTTCACAGCAACCTTCTCCTCAGCATCAACACTTGCTTGTGGTGTACTCGCTTCAGAAGGAGGCACAACTTGATAAAACTTCGGCAAATACTCAGACCAACTCGCCAAAATAATTTTCGCCTTCTCACTTCCAGTCCGATCGACGTGCAATGAAATCAAGTCCTGCAACTGCGCCTCACCTTCTGGCGTACAAACACGCTGAATAGAAACGATTTCATTATTCACCCTAGCTGGAAAATCACCATCCTCATCCAAGAAATAAGCAATTCCCCCAGTCATACCAGCGCCGACATTCCGACCTGTCTTACCCAAACAAACAATAACACCACCAGTCATATATTCACAAGCATGGTCGCCAGCACCCTCAATAACTGCCTTACCCATAGAATTCCGCACAGCAAAACGTTCCCCTGCTTGACCATTGGCAAACAAAATTCCACCAGTAGCACCATACAAACAAGTATTGCCAATAATTACATTTGTTGCCGGATCGTAACCAGTTTTGGCAGGTGGCTTAATAATTATCTCTCCACCATGCATTCCCTTACCAACATAATCATTCGCCTCACCTCGTAATGTTAAAGTCATTCCTGGCAAATTAAAAGCGCCAAAACTCTGACCCGCACTGCCATTAAACATCAGATTAATCTGCCCTTCAAAACCAGTATTACCATAACGACTAGCGATCGCTCCTGCCAACCTTGCTCCCACTGTACGGTCGGTATTGACTAATTCTATTGTCTTGGTAACAGTTCCCTGGTTGCGAATTGTCGCCTGAATTTCTCGGTCATCCAGTAGCACGTCATCTAAAACAGAGCCATTACTATGAACAGTTCCATGGTTCAACCAACCCCGGTCACTGCGAGTATCAGGTAATTTGAGTAAACAATCTAAATTTAAAGCTGCTGTTTTCGTTAACTGTACATTTTCCCGTGTTTTCAGCAAGTCAGCACGACCCATAACTTCACTCAGAGAACGATAACCCAACCTTGCCAAAATACTCCGTACTTCCTCAGCAATAAACCAGAAGAAATTAACCACATTTTCTGGCACCCCAGTAAATTTCTTACGCAACTTTTCCTGCTGAGTTGCCACACCCACTGGGCAACTATTGGTATGACAAATTCGTGCCATGATACAACCTTCAGCAATCATAGCAATAGACCCAAAACCATATTCTTCTGCTCCCATTAAGGCAGCCATGAGTACATCCCAACCAGTCTTCAGACCGCCATCAACTCTGAGAGTAACCCGGTCGCGTAACTGATTGTCCATCAACACCCGATGCACCTCACTCAAACCCAACTCCCAAGGACTACCTGCGTGTTTGATTGAACTTAAGGGGGAAGCACCTGTACCACCATCGTGACCAGAAATTTGAATCACGTCAGCATTTGCTTTTGCTACACCAGCAGCGATCGTACCAATACCAATTTCTGCTACCAACTTCACTGACACACCAGCATTAGGATTAATTTGGTGGAGGTCAAAAATCAATTGTGCCAAGTCCTCAATAGAATAAATATCATGGTGAGGAGGGGGTGAAATCAAGGTAACTCCTGCTTTAGAACGACGGAGTGTGGCAATGTAGTTACTTACCTTTTTACCAGGTAACTGACCGCCTTCACCTGGTTTTGCACCCTGAGCAACTTTAATTTCTATCTGTTTGGCATTCATCAGATATTCTGGAGTCACGCCAAACCGACCAGAAGCAACCTGTTTAATTGCAGAAGAAGCGGTGTCACCATTTTGTAATCCCTTGAGATGAGGTAACAAGGTAGACAAACCTTGACCATTAACATCATCCAATACCTTAAACCTTGTGGGGTCTTCTCCACCTTCGCCAGAATTAGACTTACCTCCTATCCGGTTCATAGCGATCGCCAAAGTCTCATGAGCTTCCCGTGACAGCGATCCCAGAGACATTCCACCAGTACAGAAACGTTTCATTATTTCTGCTACGGGTTCCACTTCTTCTACAGGGATGGGAGAGCGATCGCTATTAAAATCCAACAAATCCCGTAAAGCAGTTATAGGTCGCCCTTGCAAATATTTTCGGTAAACTTCATAGTGGTCGTACCCGGATGTTTCTTGCTGTTTACCATTGCCATTATCATTATTAAAAGTAGCAACCGCTTTATGGAGTGCTTTCGACATTTCCGGACTATTCATGTGATATTCCCCTGTGGGGCGATATTGCACAAACCCATAATTCTCCAACTTCTTAATATTCAATTCTGGGAACGCCCGACTGTGGAAAGCGATCATCTCTTGTGCTAACTCTGCTACTGTTAAACCACCTACCCGAGAAGTAGTTCCTCGGAAAGCAAGTTCCAACAAATCTCCACCGATACCGATGGCCTCAAAAATCTGTGCACCCTGATAAGAAGACAACAAAGAAATTCCCATTTTAGAGAGAATTTTTAACAGTCCTGCTTCTATTGCTTTGCGATAATTTTTTTGAGCTTCTTCGATAGTGATTTTTGCAATCTTACCCCGTTCCATTTGTTTTTGAACTGTTGAGTTCGACCACCAAGAACGCACTGATTCTAATGCTAAATAAGGATGAACTGCACTAGCTCCATAACCAATCAAACAAGCAAAATGATGAGTACTCCAACATTGAGCTGTTTCTACCACCAAAGACACCTTCATTCGTAACTTTTCTTTAATCAAATGATGGTGAACTGCACCCACAGCTACTAAAGGAGGAATATAAGCAAACTCCGCACTAATTCCTCCCTCCATTTTGTCAGATAAAATAATAATTTCCTGACCATTTTTAACTGCTGTTGCTGCTTGTTCGCACAAATTATTTACTGCTGTTTGTAATCCTTCCGGTCCATTAGCTATAGTAAATATAGTAGATAGAGTTTCTGTAGCAAATTCTGACTCGTAAACTTCCCTTAATTCTGCTTCATTTAATAGTGGTGATTCTATCTTTAATAACCGTGCATTTTCTGGGCTAATTTCTAATAAGTTACCCCGCTTACCTAGCAACATATTTAGTGACATTACCATACCTTCCCGGAGAGGATCTATAGGAGGATTTGTCACTTGAGCAAACCTTTGCTTGAAATAGTCATACAGCAAATGAGGCTTTTGAGAAAGTACTGCCAGAGGAATGTCATCTCCCATACAAAATGTTGGTTCTTTCCCTAGATTTGCCATATCAGAAATTACCATTTCTAGGTCTTCTAAACTATAGCCAAAAGCTGTTTGTGACCTCAGCAAAATTTGTGAATCCAACTTAGTATTAGTAACAAAAGGTTGCTTTGTTATCTGCTTTCTTTGTTGTAACCATTCTCCCAAAGGAAACTGCTTACTAATACGCTTTTTAATTTCCCAATTTTTGAGAATTTCATTAGTGGCTAAATCTACAGCAATCATTTGTCCTGGTCCGAGGCGACCTTTTTCGACTATTTCTGCCTCTGGTATTTCTACAACTCCTGCTTCAGATGCCACAATGATTAGATCGTTATTTGTAATGCAATAACGTGCTGGTCGCAAACCATTCCGGTCTAGAGCTGCTCCTACCTGTTTGCCATCACTAAACACCAATAATGCCGGACCATCCCAAGCTTCCTGCAAACCACTGTAATATTCATAAAAATCAACAATTTCTGGATGCTCTGACAAGTCCGGTTGATTTCTGTATGCTTCCGGCACCATGATCATCAATGTTTCCATTGGGGAACGCCCGGAACGTACAATTAATTCCATCACGTTGTCTAGATTTGCCGAATCACTACTGTCAGCATTTACAAAGGGTTTTAATTCATTTAACCGCGCTCCCCAAGTCGATGAGCTTAGACTAGACTCCCGAGCTTTCATCCAGTTAATATTTCCCAACAGAGTATTAATTTCTCCATTGTGACCAAGCAAACGCATGGGTTGAGCCAGAGGCCATCGAGGCATTGTATTTGTGCTGAAGCGTCGGTGGTAAACTGCAAAGGCGCTCTCGTAAGCTGGGTTTTGCAGGTCTGTGTAAAACTCTCCCAGAACAGCTGAACGCACCATTCCTTTGTATACAATAGTGCGACTGGAGAAAGAACAAATATAAGCATCTACTCCCCAAATAAAATCCTCTGCTTCTAAAGCACAACCAATATTACGCCGTATTAAGTAGAGCGATCGTTCTAAATCATCTCCTTGCAATGTTTCTGAAACTACAATGAGCTGTTCAATCTGTGGTTGATTTGCTCGTGCTTGTGGTCCTAATACTTCTGATCTGACTGGTACAACTCTCCAAGCAACTACTGTTAAACCTTCTTTAGTAATTACTTTTTCAATTATTTGACGTGCCTGTGCTGCCTTCTCTTCTGTTTGGGGTAAAAATATCATTGCGACCCCACAGCGTTCAGGATCTAACTCCAAATTTTCAGATAATAATTTCCACGGAATTTGACTCATTAAACCTGCTCCATCTCCTGAGTCTTGGTCAGCACTACACCCACCACGATGTTCTAAGCAGGTTAGAGCAGGTAAAGCTTTCATCATAATTTCATGACTCTTTTTTCCTGATGGATGAGCAATGAAACCTACCCCACAAGCATCTCGTTCTTCTACTAGCCATCTTTGCCCGTTATAAGTTTCTTTGTTTGCTTTGAGATTTATGGGCGCGGAGATTTGTTTATGTTGGGAATCGTTACTGATTTGATTCATGTTTAATTTACTCACATTATTGTCAACTTTAAGTGAGGGTGTTACCCTTGATATAACTGTTCATCTCATCCTATTGCTACTTGCTTGGGATACATACACTACAAAACAAGTCGCATAATTGAGTGAAATTTTAATATTGTTTGAAGGTTGATATAATACTTGGTATAGTATTTCGTTTTTTCCTCATTTTCTTTACAAAGATATAAGATTTTACAAAAATAGCTCGCTATATTATCAACCACGAAAACCTACAAAACCCATGTTTTTGCTATTTTATCAACTATCTTAACTATTGCTTGAAAATAATTATGATACAAAAAATACTCTAAGTTATACTCAACTTATGTATGATGAAACACGCAGATCACGCTAATTTCTTGTTTGTCGATTAAGTTAAATTTTATAGTGCGATCTTTCCCAATTATGTTTTAACCTAATATCAATATGAGCTTGAATCTTGCTTTCATGTTGATCGCTTATAGCTCATCATTTAGTTAGAATTGTTTTAATTATTATAGTCCAGTGTTTATTAGATCGAGTAGGCTTATATATTTTTTAACTTTTTCACCCTGATAATATTTAGACTTTAGATAAAAAAATATTTGCTTATGGACATGCCTCTAAAATTAGGCCTTACTTTGATCATGGTGGCCTTATACATACTCACAGTATAATTTTTCAGGATCGAGTTAATTATGATACTGGAGTCAATAGTATACATAGTGTATAAAGCTCGAAAATATCTATGACTTTTAAACAGCTTAAAAAATCTGAAGCAGAATGAAGCAAAACTTAGTTATGAGGACTATAGGTACTAGACCTCTTTAAGAATTAATCTCAAACCCTTGGCATACCTGGGCAAAAACTAAGTTTTCACCAGATGTCTACTATAAATAGTTTTTGATTTTCTCTAACTCTATATATCTATCTAGATATATGAAGATTTGATGTAGATATTCAAAAAGCTTGAATAGGGGGTGACAGTAATAGGGGTAATTTTGCTATGGTTTATATGGTATCCAATTTGACTCGACCCCTAAGCTATTTGTATTCAGTCTGAACCTCTAAAAATACTAGGTGAGAGAATTGTTTGTATACCAGATTTTAGAGATATAGTCTCTAATAATCTCTGAGTTCAGGAGATTACACATAACCATAAGTATTTTATTTTTTTTGGAGATCGTCAAAAAATGGTACAACAAGTTAAAGAAGTAGCCCAAACTCCTAAATTGTCTATACCTTCTTCCTTAAAAGGAATGGCTACCACCGAACGTCCTTGGGGATCGTTCACAGTTTTAGAAGATGGACTTGGATACAAAATCAAGCGAATAGAAGTCAAACCAGGGCATAGACTTAGTCTACAAATGCACCACCATCGTAGCGAGCATTGGATTGTTGTTTCAGGAACTGCTAAGGTTGTCTGTGGAGACAAAGAAGAAATTCTGCAAAACAATCAATCTACCTATGTACCTCAATGTACTTCTCATCGCTTAGAAAATCCAGGAGTTATTCCTTTAGTATTGATTGAAGTACAAAATGGAGAGTACCTTGGAGAGGATGATATTGTTCGTTTTCAAGATGATTATGCCCGAACAAAGTCCTAATTTTAACTGGTAAGCAAAAAAAAATTTGTGAATGATTAACTTGAGCGAAGCAGCAGTCCAAGAAATTATTCGTCTTAGGTCTAAACATCAAAACCAAAATTCCTTATTTCGTTTGAAGTTTAAATCTGGTGGCTGCTGTAGTTTCTATTACATAATGGAGTTTGACGAACAGTTGGCCAGTAACGACCGAGTTTATGACTGTGGGAAAGTTAAAGTCGTAGTTGACTCTCAACAACTAAACTATCTGAATGGATTAACCTTGGACTATTCTGAGGACCTTATGGGTGGAGGCTTCCGATTTAACAACCCTAATGCTAAAGCTACCTGTGGTTGTGGAAATTCCTTTTCGATTTGATGTTGACAAAAACGTATTACTAACCTATAATAAAAGATTGTTTGTAAAGTTTTTTAGAATAAGTAGGGACAAAGCAAAAAATTAATGTTTTGATAATTTCCCTAAACTTCCTGAAAAATAGGCCGTTGCACCAAAGGTTCCTATGGCGCAACGGTAATTTATTCCTAATAGTTAAAGAGGCTAATTTATAAAGTGGATATTTTTTAAAGGTCAAAGTAATTTACCAAAATATACTTCTTCTTTAACTATTTATCAGCATTTTCCGTACCGGAATGCTCTGCAAACAGCACTTAGCTTTCAGCACGCTAAAAGCTTGGGTTTAAATCTCCGACTTCTTCTGAGCTTGTCGTTTAATTTTAGGAGGGGTCGCGTATCACCTTTGCACAAAGCTGACTGCTAAACGCTGATTAGCTGTTTGCGGATAATTCCGGACTGAAACGCTTTTTACATAAATAATTATTAGGAAAAAAATTGGGAACAAATTTTCTAAGTAAGCTCGCCCAAAAGTATTATATTTTGTAGCGAGGGGATTAAGAAGAATTACAAGAAAAACTGTTACTAATAACTCATGCCAACAATCCAACAACTAATTCGTTCAGCTCGTCAAGAAACTCAGAAGAAAACTAAATCTCCGGCTCTTAAAAGTTGCCCTCAACGTCGTGGAGTATGCACAAGAGTATACACCACTACACCAAAAAAGCCTAACTCAGCTCTCCGTAAGGTGGCTAGGGTACGTCTAACTTCGGGTTTTGAAGTAACTGCCTATATCCCTGGTATTGGTCATAACTTACAAGAGCACTCTGTAGTTATGATTAGAGGTGGTAGGGTTAAAGACCTGCCTGGTGTGAGATATCACATTATTCGTGGCACATTAGATACCGCAGGAGTTAAAGATCGTAAACAAAGTCGTTCTAAGTATGGGGCGAAAAAGCCTAAAGCTTAAGTTAGTAGGTAGAATGCAAAATTCAAGAAAACATTAGGTAAAATTAGTATGTAATAGATATTGAATTTTGTATTTATTAGTCAAATATAAATTATTTAAAGTTTAGTTTATTGGTTGTGATAATATGTCTCGTCGTAGAGTTGTTCAAAGATGTCCTGTTCCTCCAGATGCACAGTACAATAGTCGATTAGTAAGTATGATGGTACGACGTATAATGCGTCACGGTAAAAAATCTTTAGCCTTTAATATCGTCTACGATGCGTTTAAAACTATTGAAGAAAGGACAGATTCAGATCCTTTAGAACTATTTGAAAAAGCAGTCCGGAATGTGACTCCTTTAGTAGAAGTTAAAGCCCGTCGTGTGGGTGGTGCAACATACCAAGTGCCAATGGAAGTCCGCTCAGATCGTGGAACTAGCCTAGCTCTGCGTTGGTTGGTGCAATATTCTAGGTCTAGAGGAGGAAAAACAATGGCCATGAAATTAGCCAATGAGTTAATGGATGCAGCTAACGAAACAGGTAGTGCAGTTCGTAAGCGAGAAGAAACTCACAGAATGGCAGAAGCAAATAAGGCTTTTGCTCACTATCGTTATTAAGAATAATATAACCACTTATGCCTAAAATATAGAATTTTAATCAAGCGTAAAAATCTGAAGCATAGATAAAGGAGGTAACTGTGGGACGTAGTATGCCACTTGAGCGCGTGCGAAATATTGGTATCGCAGCTCATATAGATGCTGGTAAGACAACAACAACAGAAAGAATCCTATTTTATTCCGGTATAGTACATAAAATGGGGGAAGTTCACGATGGGACCGCAGTTACCGACTGGATGGCTCAAGAGCGAGAACGTGGAATTACTATTACTGCGGCTGCTATTAGCACTAAGTGGTTAGACCATCAAATTAATATTATTGATACTCCAGGACACGTGGACTTCACCATAGAAGTAGAACGTTCTATGAGGGTTCTGGATGGAATAATAGCTGTATTCTGCTCGGTAGGAGGAGTACAACCTCAATCAGAAACTGTCTGGCGTCAAGCCGATCGTTACGAAGTGCCTCGTATGGCCTTTGTCAATAAGATGGACAGGACAGGGGCTAACTTCTTCAAGGTATACGAGCAAATTCGCGGTCGCCTCCGAGCTAATGCAGTTCCAGTCCAAATTCCTATCGGTAGTGAAAATGAATTTAGGGGAATTGTAGATTTGGTGGGGATGAAAGCTTTTATCTACACCAATGACCTCGGAACAGATATTCAAAAAACGGAAATTCCAGCAGAAGTAGAAGAATTAGCACAGGAATATCGCCTGAAGCTAGTTGAGTCAGTAGCAGAAACAGATGATGCTCTGACAGAAAAGTACCTTGAAGGAGAGGAGTTTACAGAAGAAGAAATTCGTAAAGCTCTACGTCAAGCCACTATTAAAGGTACAGTCGTACCAATGTTATGTGGTTCAGCTTTCAAAAATAAAGGTGTTCAACTTCTACTCGATGCGGTAGTAGATTATTTACCCGCTCCAACAGAAGTCCCATCAATTGAAGGAACATTGCCAAATGGCGATCTAGATACAAGACCTTCAGATGATGAAACACCTCTAGCAGCTCTGGCATTCAAAATTATGTCAGACCCTTATGGTCGTCTCACCTTTTTACGGGTATATTCTGGAGTCCTTTCTAAAGGTAGTTATATCCTCAACTCTACTAAAGATAAGAAAGAAAGAATTTCTCGTCTAATTGTTCTAAAAGCTGATGAAAAAATAGATGTAGATGAACTGCGGGCAGGAGATTTGGGGGCAGTTGTAGGTATGAAACATACCTTGACAGGTGATACTGTTTGTGATAAGGATAATCCAATTATTCTAGAGTCTCTCTATGTTCCTGAGCCGGTTATATCTGTGGCCGTGGAACCCAAAACTAAACAAGATATGGAGAAACTATCTCAGGCACTTCAGGCTCTTTCAGACGAAGACCCTACATTCCGAGTGAGTATTAATCCAGAAACTAACCAAACAGTAATTGCTGGGATGGGTGAGCTTCACTTGGAAATCTTGGTAGACCGGATGCTGCGGGAATATAAGGTGGAAGCTAATGTAGGTCAACCACAGGTGGCTTACCGAGAGACTATTCGCCAACAGGTTGAGGCTGAAGGTAAATTTATCCGTCAAAGTGGTGGTAAAGGTCAGTACGGCCATGTGGTCATAGAACTGGAACCAGGAGAGCTAGGTAGTGGTTTTGAGTTTGTCTCCAAGATTGTTGGAGGGACAGTACCTAAAGAATTTATTAGTCCAGCAGAACAAGGAATGAAAGAGGCTTGTGAAGCAGGGGTTTTGGCTGGTTATCCATTAATAGATGTTAAGGCTACTCTGGTAGATGGATCTTACCATGATGTGGATTCTTCGGAAATGGCTTTTAAAATTGCTGGCTCTATGGCAATTAAGGAAGGTGTTACTAAAGCTTCACCTGTGTTATTAGAGCCAAAGATGAAGATTGAGATAGAAGTACCTGAAGAATATATTGGTAATATTATCGGAGACCTTAACTCTAGAAGAGGACAAATAGAGGGGCAAGGAGTAGAATCAAGTATGGCTAAAGTAACAGCAAAAGTTCCTTTAGCAGAAATGTTTGGTTATGCTACTGACATGAGGTCAAAAACTCAAGGTCGTGGTATCTTTTCAATGGAATTTAGTCACTATGAGGAAGTGCCTCGTAATGTGGCAGAGACTATCATTGCTAAGACCAAAGGATATGTCTAGCAATTCTGGAATTTATTTAGTTCTTAGATTAAAGTTTTAGTTTTGGATTGAATAATGTGAAAATAAAAGAACTGACTGCTAAATGAAAACTGACAATTGACTAAAAAAAATAGGCGATTGAAAGAAACGGCCAACAAAGATTAGTTAAACGGCTCGGCAGAGTTGTCAAAATTTATCTATTATGAATCAGTGCATCCGTTTCCTCATGCAAGGAAGGCGGAATTAACAACGGAAAAAAAAGGAACAAGTAATTAATGGCACGCGCAAAATTTGAAAGAAACAAACCTCACGTCAATATTGGTACTATTGGACACGTTGACCATGGCAAGACAACCTTGACTGCGGCAATTACAATGAGTCTAGCAGCGCAAGGAAAAGCTAAGGCAAGGAATTATGCTGATATTGATGCAGCTCCAGAAGAGAAAGCACGGGGTATTACAATTAATACTGCTCATGTAGAGTATGAAACAGAAGGGCGTCACTATGCTCATGTTGATTGTCCTGGACACGCTGACTATGTAAAAAATATGATTACAGGTGCAGCTCAAATGGACGGTGCAATTCTAGTAGTTTCTGCGGCTGATGGTCCAATGCCCCAAACTCGCGAGCATATTCTATTGGCCAAACAGGTAGGTGTTCCTAATATCGTGGTTTTCCTCAATAAGCAAGATATGGTGGATGATGAGGAACTTTTGGAATTGGTGGAACTTGAAGTTCGGGAACTTTTAAGTGACTATGATTTTGATGGAGATAATATTCCGATCGCTGCTGGTTCTGCTTTACAGGCAGTAGAAGCACTAACAGCTAACCCAAGCATAGGAAAGGGTGAAAATGAGTGGGTAGATAAAATTCTCGCTCTGATGGATGAAGTTGATGGATATATTCCTACACCAGAACGCGATGTTGATAAGCCTTTCCTAATGGCGGTAGAGGATGTCTTCTCTATTACTGGTCGTGGTACTGTAGCTACAGGACGGATTGAGCGTGGTAAGGTTAAAGTCGGTGAAACTGTGGAATTGGTAGGTATCAAAGACACTCGTAATACCACAGTTACAGGTGTGGAAATGTTCCAGAAAATTCTGGACGAAGGAATGGCTGGTGATAATGTGGGATTACTACTACGTGGTATGCAGAAAGATGATATTCAACGTGGCATGGTATTGGCCCAACCAGGCTCTATCACTCCCCACAAAAAATTTGAATCTGAAGTTTATGTTCTCAAAAAGGAAGAAGGAGGTCGTCATACACCTTTCTTCCCTAACTATCGTCCTCAATTCTACATCCGGACAACAGATGTGACTGGTGCTATTGAGTCTTTTACTGCTGATGATGGTAGTGCGGCAGAAATGGTAATGCCTGGTGACCGGATTAAAATGACGGTTCAACTAATCAACCCAGTGGCAATTGAACAAGGTATGCGTTTTGCCATTCGTGAAGGAGGGAGAACTATTGGCGCTGGTGTTGTTTCTAAGATTATAGAGTAGGACAACTTCCTCAAAGATTAAGTGGCAGAAAAGTACATACATAACTTATTGATATTTGCTTTTCTGCTGCTTATTGATGAAGGTTAATTTTGATCAAAATAATAATTTTTTTGGAGGGTTACTTAAAATCTCCTTTACAAAAGCAACTTCTAACTTCAGAAAAAGGGGGTTGCTCAAAGTCCGAGTTGCAAAAATAACTACTGACTACTGACTTCATTAAAATCTGAACCTAGAAAATTAAAGAAGATAAATGGCCACAATTCAACAGCAAAAAATTCGGATTCGCCTCAAGGCATTTGACCGTCGTTTACTTGATACATCTTGTGAAAAAATTGTAGATACGGCAAATAGAACGGGAGCTACAGCTATTGGGCCAATACCATTGCCCACAAAACGACGCATTTACTGTCTACTGCGATCGCCCCACGTTGATAAAGATTCACGAGAACACTTTGAAACTAGGACACACCGTAGAATTATAGATATTTATCAACCTTCATCAAAAACAATTGATGCGCTGATGAAACTTGATTTACCAGCAGGTGTAGATATTGAAGTGAAGTTATAGCAAAATTAGTCCATGGGTAGTTGCTAGTCTAGAATTATTGAATGTACCCATGGCCTACAGTTATCCCTCGGACTTATATTAATGTACTTTGGTGAATAAGAATTCTGAGACACTACAATTTTTTGTGTTTGATGCTCAAAAATACAAATTTTTTACCAAAACTTCAAATTATCTTGATATTTATAGCAAGGAAGATTTGGTGTTTGGCATAGACTGCTGATGAACAGTAATACAGAGAAATGCTTTTCCTACTGTTCCCTGTTCCCTGCTATATGTAAAAATTCCCAAAAATCAAAAATATTAAGCCTATAGATATCTAAAGAATAGAAAAATCAGCTAAGGTATAAGAAGTATTAAGAAGCAAAACTTTATTTTAATGATGAAAGATGGCATCCTCTTCTGTAGCTGTTCGAGAACTTCCCCTATTTCCACTACCAGAAGTAGTATTATTTCCAGGTAGACCTCTACCACTACACATCTTTGAATTTCGCTATAGAATTATGATGAATACAGTTCTAGAAAGCGATAGTAGATTTGGTGTTTTGATGTGGGATTCTACTCAAGACCGACTTGTGGCCACTGGATGTTGCGCTAAGATTGAGAACTACCAACGCTTACCTGACGATCGGATGAAGGTTTTGACAGTAGGTGAGCAGAGATTTAGAGTTTTAGACACAATTAGAGAGAAACCTTATCTAGTTGGTTTGGTTGAGTGGATAGAAGATGATTCTTCAGAAAATACTCTTGGAGAGTTATCAAATCAAGTTGAAGCTTTGCTAAAAGATGTAGTTCATCTTTCAGGTAAACTTATGGACCAGAGTATAGAATTACCAACTGATATTCCTAGTTTACCAAAAGAATTGTCATATTGGGTAGCTAGCAATCTTTATGGGGTAGCAACTGAACAGCAAGCTCTTTTGGAGATGCAAGATACTGCTACTAGATTGGAAAGAGAAGTAGAAATTCTCACATCTACTCGCAATCATCTTGCAGCTAGAACTGTTCTGAAAGATACTTTAAAATAAACTTTAGCAATGAATGATGTATAAATTCAAGGCTTTTGTTTAGAGAAAGTTATCTCCAGGTTGGTTGAATACCCGCGCTCTCCTTATCAGGTAGGGTCGGGATGTTTGCTTCCGCATCCCTAAGGAAAAACCAATTAATCTTGTGCTTTTAGCAATAGTGTGTTATTATAGGTAAGTATGCAGGGCTAGCGGTTTCAGTATGTTGAGTAACCTTAAAACCGGAAAGAGGTAAAAGCCTTGGAAGTAGGTGTATTGTTAGTGTAGCTCCTCTGTCAAGAGGCAGCAGAAAGCCCTAATCAGCAATGGTTGAAATCTCGCGTTGTCGCAGGGGCGGAATGTCGGGATAATCTCAATAATAGAATATATAGCTCAATAATTGGTAGTGGGAATTAGGAAGCTACTTAATTGTACTTTCTGACTCACTTCCTAAATATTATTTTCCCATAAGCTTTGTCACAACCTCATCAAGTACTTTTTTAGAAAACTAAGCAGCTAGTAAACTCCTCTCTTCAGACTTTGCCCAGTTGCTATAGTCTAATAATAATTTATCCATCAATCCTTGCTTCATTTTGAGTAAGATACTACCTAATAAGTTATTTCCTGTAGATAGCAAAATCGACTTGGGTATTTTATTGAAAGGAGGAGGTAAAAATATTTGTAAAGCTAACTCTACTTTTCCCTCTAGAATAGTTTTTTTCTGAATTTTAGTTGGCTGCATTGTACCATTGAGATTCAATTGAAAATGTTCATTAATCATTTCAATCCCTTTCAGTTCGCAACCAACAGACTTTAAATTGACTACTCCTTCAGAAGTTGTCAAAATTTTCATGTCGATAATTGGTTCAATTTTCAACATAAAGAATTTGAGAGGGTTCATTTTCAAACGATATGTATCGTTAGTTAATTTTTCTATACAATTAGGGTTTGCTAGGACTTCTACAATACGTTGTGGTTGACTTAAATAACTGTTAATACTTATAGACTGCTCTGGAACGGGTATATTGACGGATTGAGATGCAAAAAAATTATTATACATAATAGTAGCTAGTAAAATTAAGTAATTTTTATTAAAACTATTAATGACCTTATATTAGAAGATATTAAATTTTGTAACAACTTCCGTCAAGCTGGAGTGGAGAGAACTAAATACTGCTAGGTTAAATTGCTTGACTACCAGCAGATAAAACAGAACCTTGTTGACTATTAGCTAATACCTCAGTTTCATTACAGGCCCATTGATGATAATCAGCTAATAGTTGATGGGTCAATCTTTGCTTAATTGTCATTAATACACTTTTAAGTAAACCATTACCAGTTGTTTCTAAAACTGGTAGAGGTGTTAACCATAATGGAGGAGGTAATTCTACCTTAACTTCTAAATCTGCTTTGCCTTTGAGATGAGTAACTCCTTTAATTTGGTAGTTTTGGAGAATACCAACTAGATTGAGGGCAAAACGCTGATTAATATATTCTACGCCACGAATTTCACAACCCTCTGACTTTAAGTAAATTGTGCCATTAGCGCTCGCCCAAACCCGTATATCTACAGTTGGTTGAATAGTTAACATCATAAAGTGTAGTGGACGCATTTTGAGGCGAAAGCTATCTTTGTCTAATTGCTCCAATCTTGTTGGATCTACCAAAGCATTTACTAGGCGTTTCGGTTGACGAAGATAGTGATGAATAGGAACTTGTTGCTCAACTACGGGAATATCTACTGATTGGGATGCGGTGAATCTAGTAATCATTATTTGTATATCTGTATAAAAATCAATACTTTAATACCTAAAGTTTATAAAATCTTCACATTTATTAATGTGACTTGGATCATACTGAAGTCTTCACTCAAATTTACTCATTAACCAGGAGGGGATTTAGGTAAAATTGAGTAATTCTAGTAATCATAATGGTTGATGGATGAGAACTAATTGAAGAAATATAACGTAATTTTACGAAGTGTAACTTATTCAATTTTATAGAAATTGGGCTTAACTAGCTATCAGCATTTTCCGTACCGGAATGCTCTGCAAACAACAATCAGCTTTCAGCGCGCTAAAAGCTCGGGTTTAAATCCCCGAATTTCTATAAGTCGTTTAATTTGAGGAGGGGTCGCGTATCCCCTTTCCGTTCCGGAATGCTCCGCAAACGCGCAGCTGACTGCTAAACGCTGAAATGCTGTTTGCGGAGCATGACCTGAAGAAACGCTTTTTAATCTAAAATCTAAAATAAAATGGAGATTTTATGACGATATCAATTGCACATCTTGGCCCTGCTGGCACCAATGCCGAGACAGCAGCAGTGGCATTTACTAATAAACTGAGTCAGCTTGGTCAAAAATCTTTTCTGTGTCCATATCCTAGTATTGCTCAAACTTTATGGGCAGTTTCTCAAGGGGAAGTTAATTTGGCAGTTGTACCTGTAGAAAATTCTATTGAAGGGAGTGTTACTGTTACTCTGGATACACTTTGGCAATTGGACTCTTTAGAGATTCAAACAGCATTAGTATTGCCTATTTCTCATGGATTAATATCATTAGCTGATAGTTTTGAGGAGATTAAAACAGTTTATTCTCATCCACAAGCTTTAGCTCAATGTCAAGGTTGGTTAGAAAAATTTTTGCCACAAATACAGCAAATTCCAGATAATTCTACTACAGAAGCATTGCAACATTTAGGTAAGGATAGGAGTGCTGCAGCGATCGCTTCTCAAAGAGCGGCTCTACTTTATAAATTACCTATATTAGCTTATCCAATTAATGATTATCCTGACAATTGTACTCGCTTTTGGGTATTGAAAGAAGGATGTACAGAAATAGAAAATTCTGATTTAAAATTAATAATTAATAGGATAAATCAACCGGAAAATTCTATCTTTATTTCTCTAGGTTTCAGTGTGCCTGCAAATGTGCCAGGAGCTTTAGTGAAGCCTTTGGAAGTATTTGCTAAAAGGGGAATTAATATGAGTAGAATAGAGTCTCGTCCTACGAAGCGATCGCTAGGGGATTATTTATTTTTTATTGATATAGAAGTTAAGAATAATGATGATTTTATTGAGGTAGCAATAGAGGAATTGAAAACCTATACGGAAACCCTAAAAATATTTGGCAGTTATACGATTATGGCACTCAATTAAAAGATATCGTCATTGGCACATTGCCGATAAAATACCAGTTTTTTTACTGCAAATATCTTGTTTTCAAAGATGGTTAATATAATAGATTATTCCAATCTGATAAATCTAAATTTTGTATTCAGTCTAGATCATATTAAGTCTGTTTAATTAACAATGAAATACCATTTTTTATTTATGCTAATGGAATGACGGTTTTTAAAGAGTGCATTAGGTTTTTGAGTTTAATTTTTACTCTGGCAAGGTTTGAGCATTTTTTCCAAAGCAACATTTAAGAGTGGTCAATCCGCTAGTACAAGTATTACTACTATTCCTTTGTTTGCGATGTTATAAGTATTTAACTGAAAATTATATAATGCCAATTATCAATAATTTTGCGAGATTTATATTTGATATTTTACTATTAGTTATTTGACATGATTTTAGTATTTAACTAGCTGTCAGTTATCTGCTTTGATTGAAATTATCGGCTTGTAGAAACTGGGTAATTTAATACCAATTACCAACAGTAATGCTATATTTAGGCAAAACTTCAGTTATTAAGTAATTAACACAGGTAGAATAACCTTTTTGTTAATTAGCAGCCCAGTTAATGTGAATTATTATTATGTTTAATTCTCCCCCTATTCCCCTCCTGGGAGGCGTTAGGGGTGGGTCCCCTACTCCCCGGCTCAAGAAAATATAGAAAAGTTTTTGATAAATGGTACAAGAGGTGTTAAAATCAACTTTTAAATTGCATTTATCTTAGTTTTATTATAAATATAAGCCGTTTACGGAGCATAATTTGAGGAAGTACTGATTGCCGAATTGCTATTTGCAGAGAATTCCGTTAGGAAATGCTTGGGAATAATTTTTGTGATTTTGATAGGAATTTTTACTACTTGCCAAAGATAGCATTACTTTTCATAAATCAATACCAAGCGTGAAAAAAGAATGTTTAGAATAATAAGAGAACTTAAAATATTATCCTTCAAATGTCTCTTTGATTAAAAAGAGATACTCAGACTAATAAATGATATTTAAGTTATTGATTCTAACTCCTGACTACTGACTCCTGACTCCTAATAAAAAGCTTAATCATTTGTCTCAAACATTTATCAAATTGGTATAACTTATTAAATTATATTTTGCAGAATAATAAGAAGACGTTGAATTTGTTTTTCCCAAGTCAAATCTTGCATAAAACTAACAGCAGTTTTACTCCGAAGTTGAGCATCTTCTCGATCAAAATAAACCTTTTCTAACATTTCTACTACTTCTTCAACATCAGATTCTCCCCAACCATCTACACCTGGAAACTGTGGGGTAGGTTTGACAGATTTTTGATTATATAAGGGATAACAATGAGAGTTATTAATAATATCTAAATGCCCAGTATTAGCAGAAATAATTGTTGGGATACCACAGGCAAGACTTTCCATCGCTACAAGATTTGTACCGCCTTCGCAGCGATTTGTAAATACAGCCACATCAGCTTCTCGTAATATTTGTCCTACCATATAGTTAGGAATCGGACCAACATCAATAACTGCATTGCTAGGAATGTCATTTTCTAATAACCATTCAGTAATTTGTAAACGTTTATTTTGACTAATTTTCGGTAATCCTACAACATTTCCAGTTTGTTCAATTCCCACCATAAATTGAGGCCAGAAATTATGCCAAGCTGTAATTAATAGTGCTTCTGGATAACGTTTTTGGAAGATTTTAAAAGCTGCTATGACAATATCTTGACCTTTGCGATATTCTAGCTTTCCACCAGAAAAAACAACAAAGCGATCGCCAAAAATATTAGATTTAGGTGCGGGATGAAAAATTGTTTGGTCAATGCCTTGTAAAACTTTTTGTATAGGTTTGATACTATTGTTTTCTAGAATTTTGGTATTCCAGGTAGATCCGGTAATAATCAAATCATAAGCTTTGGAGCGATTAATTTGTTCTGAGGTAAATTGAGTATTTTCTGAGAAAATAATTCCAATATTTTTGGTTCCTACAATATTATTACTTACAGAAAAATTACTACCTAAAGCTTGTAAGATTGGTAAGTTGAGATTAATTTTTTTGCCTCGGTGATTTTTGAGTTGATTTTGCAAATTTTTCTGAGCATCAAAAGCTGGATTTAGTAAAGCTTGATGTAGGGGATTTAATATTCCAGGTTGAATAGAAGGAGGGATTAATAATAAAGGTTCATATTTGGGATTTTGAAGTAGTTGGAGAGTAAGATTAATACCATAAATACCCCAACCAGTCATAGGGTTTAACGGCCAGTTAATAGCAATTTTATTCATTATGTCAGAGGTATAATTTTTCAAATTATCCGATTTTTTAATAGCTTCTTCTGGCAATTTAATAGGCTTTATTTCAGAATTTTTATTGGTGGGATAATTATTATCTAGCAAATTTTTTAAACTTTCCCCAACTTGTTCAAATACATTCTCCCAATCTCCTATTTTTCCCTGTCTAAATAATCGCGCTGTCGGATACCAAGGACTATCATTTCTATCTAACATCCATCGCCAATCAGAATCAAAATTTAATATTACCCAAACTGATTTACCTAATGCTCCTGCTAAATGAGCAATAACTGTATCTATTGTTATTACTAAATCTAATTGTTGGATCGCTGCTGCTGTATCAGCTAAATCATTAAAAGATGAACCATTATTATATACTTGAGTTTGAGAGTTCAGCCATTCTAAATCTGTGGGAGAGGCTTCTTTTTGTAAAAGATAAAAATTAGTTTGATCTATACTGAGAATTTCCTGTAAATATT
>NZ_RCBY01000113.1 GCF_003838195.1 Okeania hirsuta | reverse complement strand
ACCCCAAGTAATTTTGAACACCGTGTAGACGGTGGGGTATTAAACCCACAAAGAAAATGATAATACATAGTTAATTCTCTTCATTTTTCCTGCAATACCAATTAATACTACGTTACAAATACTGATATAGCATATAAATATATCAGTATGTATTATACCAATTCCCAAAAATAATGCTATACTTCCGATGAACTTCAGTTATTAAGTAATAATAATGATTCAGTAATGAATGTAGAGGATTATCGGCATTAATCCAAAATATCTTATGCCTTTTAACCCTATTCCCTACTCCCTATTCCCTACTTCCAAGGAGATGTAGCAAAACTTTTGAGAAATGGTATTACTATATTTTCTCAGGTTATTGATAATTGAAAATAGTATACTCAAGACTTTAACCTTGCCAAATAAAAAATTAATAGATAATAACTCAATAAGTTATTATCTATTAACCAGCTCGGCAAAGTAGTTAGTGCCGATAAACTATAACTTTAATCCTTACTAACAGAGTAAATCCCCTTAATAATCAAGGGGTATGAGTAAAAACTGAATGAAAAAAACTCTTAATAAATTTGTAAAATATAGTCCTAGCATTCTCAGTATCACCCTACTAATGGCTAATACTGCCCAGGCACTGCCTACTCCACCAGAGAATCAGACATCACCCAAAAATTCTATTGGGGTATCCGACCTAGAATCAAAAAAACCTACTCAGACATCACCCAAAAATTCTATTGGGGTATCCGACCTAGAATCAGAGACCTCTATTGAAGGGATAACTTCAGGAATTAAAGGGGCATCAGACTTAGAAGTAGTAGACCCAATGGGCCAAGTAACATCTGTTTCCCAGTTATCAGATGTCCAACCCACAGATTGGGCTTTTCAAGCTTTACAATCATTAGTAGAACGTTATGGTTGTATCGCAGGTTATCCGGATGGCACATTCAAAGGCAACCGTGCCATGACTCGTTATGAATTTGCAGCAGGTTTAAACGCTTGTTTAGACAGAATTACGGAATTAGTCGCAGCAGCAACCGCAGACTTAGTAACTCGCGACGACTTAGCTGTGTTACAAAGGTTGCAAGAAGAATTTGCCGTAGAATTAGCAGAATTGCGCGGTCGTGTAGATGCTTTAGAAGCACGCAGCGCAGAATTGGAAGCCAATCAATTTTCCACTACAACCAAACTAGATGGTGAAATAATATTTTGGTTAACTGATACTTATGGAGACAGAGCACAAGCTCGGGGAGAAGCATCAGCTAACGATAAAACTCAAACTACTTTATCTTACCGAATACGTCTGAATTTTGAGACCAGCTTTACTGGAGAAGATTTACTATTTACCCGTCTGCAAGCAACAGATATTCCCGACCTCAGCGGAGAAAACCTCACTAATACCTTAATGACTCTTGCAGGTATTGATGAAGCTGATGGTGATGATACAGTCTTCATCGACCTATTCTTCTACAGTTTCCCCGTAGGCGATAAAGCTCAAGTTTTAGTTGGTCCGACTGGAGTTGACCTTGACGACGTTTCCACAGTTTTAACACCCCTTCAAGATGAAGGCGAAGGCACTATCTCCCGCTTTGGTAGACGTAACCCCACAAGTTTTCGAGGTCCTGCTGGTGCTGGTCTGGGGATTCAGTACGCATTTAATGAGACCTTTTTACTCGAAATCGCTTACTTATCTGGCGAGCCAGAAGATCCAAATGAAGGTGCTGGTATTTTCAATGGTGACTATAGTGCTTTGGGTCAGCTCATAATTCAACCCAATCCCAATCTGTCTTTTGGTCTCGGTTATGTGCGCAAGTATTGGGGGAAAAATGATGTTGATGTTAGCGGTGGTACAGGCAGTTTTAAGGCTCAAGACCCCTTTGATGGTACTCCCACTACTGCTGATAACGTTGGTTTTCAAGCTAACTGGAGAGTGAATGAAAGAATTGAAATCGGAGGTTGGTTTGGTAGCACCTGGACTCGTCCGGAAAATGATAACGGTGATGATGACGATGTTACTATCATTAATGGAATGCTCTATGTTGCTTTTCCAGATTTGTTTAAGGAAGGTAACATGGGCGGTATTATGGTAGGGGTTCCTCCTATTGTTACTGATGGCGGTGATGATGATTCACTCAAGGATGACGATACTTCTATACATATAGAAGCAATTTATCGATTCCAACTTAATGATAATATCTCTGTTACTCCTGGTTTATTTGTGATTACTAATCCGAATCACGATGATTTTAATGATACTATTTGGGTGACAACATTACGGACTACTTTTAGATTCTAACTAATATAGCAATCCTAAATGATTTGTCAAAAATCTCAGTATAGATAAAAATTCTGAAACTTTTCCCCTTATTCCCAGTTAAGGTGTTCCCTAAATTCCAAGATATTGTTACCCGCAACTGATATCATGTCCGGTAGTATCCTTAGTGTGTAAAATTACGTCACAATTGGAGGAAACCCTTCTTCCTTCTAACTTATGTTCTCTATCTCCCTTTCATCAAAGTCTAAGTATATAATCGGACATGATATGAAATAGGATTGCTATAGTAGATTCTTAAATTTTCAGATCATAAAATTACTGGAGTTTAGACTAAGACAAAATTTCCCAAGATTGTTTTGGGTGAAAAAAGAAGGTAAATTAACCAAAAATTGAGTCTAAGTTTTCAGATTTTTGGTTTTTTTTGTGGGACTTTTTCGTTTTTTTACTACAGGATAACGGGTTCTTTTACTTCTGACTTTACCTGTTTTCCAACCAGTGGATTTTCCACGGGGTTTGGCAGTTTTAGCAGGGGTTCCAATCTTGACTAAAAGTCCGAACATTGATTGTGCGACCCTTCCAGGGCTTAAGTTTTTTTGAGGCTTAAGCTCACGGAAGATAAGGATTCATAAGTAGAAGGCCATTGTCTTTGAAATCAAGGTGAAAGGGAAAAATCAGCCAATGAATTGGCTGTTAAGCGTGGTTAAAACTGCATGGATTAAATCATAAGTGGAATCCTGAGCAAACCCAAGTAAATTGTAGGTATCAGTCCTAAATTTTTGCAGTCTATTTATGTTAGTATTCATCAGGGAGAGTTATGTTTCTATTTAATTGCTTTTCAATTTTCTCCCTTTTTCTGAAATTTGATTTATTAATATTTGTCAACCATCAACTTTGCTGGTATTCAGTAGCGATCGCACATGAGATTATACTAGACTGTACGGTGTTATTTTTGGGTACAACGCTGCTCCCTCAGGTATTTACAACTTCCAGCTCAAAGTGCAGTAAGCGAAAAGGTTTACAAAAAATAATGTGTAAATCTGCCAGAATGCACTGCTATAGTTAGTCTAAACTCTAGAAGATAGCCATTATATGATCAAGGAAGATGATGATCGCTATGGCAATAAAATGACTGAAGCTACCAAATAAATTCCTCATAAATTCCTCCTAGAAAGTTTACTGAACCCTTGTCATACCTTGTGGCGATCGCTCGATACTGTTTGAGTTTGGCGAAAAAATTTTTGATCTGATGAGGTACTTTGTATAAGACTCGATCATAATTACGGAGTTCTTTTAGATTTTTTTTCGGTGGAATCACTACTTCTATTCCTCTCTCAGTCAAAGGCTTTATCACCCGTTAAACCGCGTAGAGGATGTCAAACAAAGGCTCCAAGAGATTATTTTTGAGCTATGTACTGAGCACAACTGGAGGTTGATAGCACTAGAAATTATGCCAGACCATGTTCATCTAGAGCATCAACTTCACGCCTTTTTGGAGAAAGAACATTTGCTATCGTTATCAATGCTAGTTCTATAGAAGAGGCCACAGAAATTGATAATTTTATGACCAATGTCGAGCCATCAAAAGTAACATCTGAGTGGATAGTAAATAGCTACTCAAACAGAAATTGGATAGAAGTTTTTTACCGAGAAGCAATGATGATGGTGAGGATTAACAGAATATCAAGTAATATCATGTCCGTTTATATCGTTTGTATAAACCCAAGGGTGAATATCTACAGGAAATGATGGTTTTTTCTTGCGAGGGTAGCCTTCTTCCCTCTTCCCTCTTTCTTCTTCCTTCTTCCTTCTTCCTTCTTCCTTACCTTTGCTATACAAGACCGATGCTACCGGACATGATATAAGAGATAAATGGAGTCTAGAACGCCATTTTATTTTGGTATTTTGTGCTGATACTTTGATCATTTGGCATCAACTAACTGGAGGATTACAAAGACAATGGGCCAATCAACCTTTAAAGACATTTACTGATGCAATGGTACGCTTTTCGTACAGCTATGTCTTTCCGTTTTTTTGATTGGTTGACTAATAACCGTGACGTATTTACCTCTCACAGAGAGAGTTTGGGCTATATTTGGGCTGAAGATGAGAAGTGTAAACTTCGCCAAAAGTCTTATATAATATCGCTTTTCGCAATTAAAGATTAAATTCATCAAACTACTGGAATCGAAGTATAGTAAGTAATTTAGCCCCTTAATATTTACTTGATTTCGGCAGCTCTAAAATTTTGTGTAAGTCCCGTAGCGAGCGCTTCGACGTAAAATTATTGATTTACAAGCATTATAGTCTAATTTTACCAGTTAAGTTGTGTAAGTCTCAATAGGAGGTACATTGAAAACCAAACCGGAAAGTAACGCCACTTTATTACCCGCGAGTCGTTATTAAATCAGGGGATAAATCTTCCGGAAACTTTCCTCCCATCGTTTTTTATGTTTGACGAGTTGCAAAATCATCTATTAACGCTGTTTTCAACTTACCTTTTTTATTTGCCTGCCAAAGTTTACCACTACTGACATCCAAACAAGTCAACCAACCGTCATCATAAACTCTGGTATCAATACAAATAGTGTTACCGACATTAAGAGGTTTACCACTTTTTTGACTTGTGTGACCACAAACCATTGTTTTTCCTGAAAAGTGAGGCATGGGGTTATCAAGTTTTTCCCAAAAAAGCTTGTACTCTGACTGCTCATTCAGAGATAGATCGGGAGCAGCATTCGCATGAACAAAAAAATGTTCGTCTGACTCCCACCAGTCTACACAGATATTCTCAAGGAAATACCAATGTTCGTCTGGAATATGTTTTAGTTGAGATTTACCAAATTTTGAATAAGAAGCTAAAGTCTCCTTGCCACCAGAATTATGCCAGCGAACTTCATATTGCGAACAATCACGAGACCTCATCATCATTAATTCATGGTTGCCACGTAAGGCTACAAGTTGCCCAGTTTCATAAAGTGCAATTAATCGATTAATCACTCCTTGAGAATCTGGACCTTTATCTACATAGTCACCAAGAGTAATAATAACATCCTCTAATCGTGGCTTAACTGCTGCAATCAATGTATCAAATGCTCTGGAATGACCGTGAATATCTCCGATGGCTAGAATACGCATATATATTTTTGTTACTTTTTTCGGCCTTGGTGATTTGAGGTATGAAATAAATAATTTAGTAATTTAGGTAAATTAAGAGTCATTCTTTGAATGGCAAAATTAGATGTTCTCTTTACTTAATTTCAGGAAAAGCACTTTTCTTTCTCCTGACTCAATCCTCCTAAGTAATTAAAATTAATATCATACACGCCCTTCAGCAACGCCCTTTTTTCTTTCACTCATGTACTACTACAGGTGTCCCCACTGATGCCCAGTTAAATAACCATTTGGCGTGATTGACTGCTACATTCGTACAACCGTGACTAACTGGGGTACCAAACATATTATGCCAGTAAGCACCATGAATCGCCATTCCCCCATCATAATACATAGTATAAGGAACGTCGGGCACGTCATAATCTGCTCCGGTCATTCTGGCAGTGCGATATTTTGTTTGTACTCTGAAAGTACCTAAGCGAGTAGGAGTTGATGATTTACCTGTGGAAACTACGACTGCATAAACTACTTTATTTCCTTCCCAGGCAATTAATCTTTGGGTTGATAAGTCAATTGAAATCCAACGTTCCGCTGATTGTTGTAATTCTAACATTCTCGTGGCAATTAGATTTTCCCATCCACTAGCTTTGGTTGGTATTGACCAGGATAAAAAAGTTGTAATAGTTAGTGCTGTAGCAGCACATATTTTACCAACTTGATACCATTTTTTAGAACTAACTAAGTTTTTCATGTTTTATACCTAATCAAAACACAATAATGGTGTAATTTAGAAGTAGATTATTTTGATTAATTTTCAGATTCAATTGTTTGCTGAAAGTTCTCTAACTAGGGCCTGAGTTTGTCTCGCGATCGCTTCCCAATTTTGAGCAATTATTAAATCTTTTGGAAATAATTTCCCTGATAAACCTACAGCAATTGCACCTGCTTTGATAAATTCTTTAGCATTTCCTAAGGTGACTCCACCAGTAGGAATTAGAGGAATTTCTCCTAAAGGTCCTTGCAAACTTGTGATATAAGTTGCGCCTCCTACTGCTGAGATAGGATATATTTTAACACAGCTAGCTCCTGCTTGCCAAGCAGTTAATATTTCTGTGGGAGAAAGAGCGCCGGGAATAATCGGAACTGCTGCTATTTTTGCTGTTTGAATCATAGCAGGGTTAGTATGTGGCGTAAAGATAAATTGGCAACCAATTTTTAGTGCTTTTTGTAACTCTTCTATGGTTAATAATGTGCCTGTGCCAATTATACAAGTGGGTAATTCAGAGCGGAGTAAAGTAATTAATTCTGATGCTTTATGACTGTTCCAAGTGATTTCTATTATGCGTATACCACCAGCAGCAACTGCTTTTGCCATTTTCATACCTATCTCGATTTCTGAGGCACGAATAACGGCAATTATTCGATTTTGTTCTAATATTTTTAACCAGTTTTCTTGATTCATATTTTTGTGGAAGGAAGAAGGAATAAAGAAAAATATGTTTTTTATAAGTTTGACTTTAATTATTGTAATATATAGCAGTTTCCTACTCTCTGGAAGTAGATATATTGATGGTGTGAGGGAGTAAGTAGGTAAGATGGGAAGGCCGGAGAGAGAACAAGCAAAAAATATTTACCCGGTCAGTTGTACAACATAAATAAGTGAATATGCTGTCTATTAATATTTTAATTCTTGCTATTCCATAACTTCAATCAAAGTAAAATGATCAAGCAATATATTTACTCTTTAATAATTCTATAAATATAGATAATTTCCAGAATAATTAGGGCTTGCTGATTAAATCTAAAAGCATTGACATATAAAGACTAAAGAATTTTTGGAGTCGAATTGCAGTGCAAATTTTTCACCTCTTTATGCTCATGCATGGAGCGTATTTTAGGCGCATAGTTGGGCAGAAAAATCATTCTTACAAAACGCCCGCTCCTACCTCCTATAAATTCCAATTTCTCCTGTCTCCTGTCTCCTGTCTCCTGTCTCCTACCCCTACCACTCATACTTTTTCAGCAAACCCTAATTAATCATTACTTTTTCTTTTAAGAAGGGATTGGCAACAATAATTTTTTTCTTTATTTTTTATTTACAGCGCTTTTCAAATCAATAAACCACATCGTCACAAGCAAAATATGTTAGAGACGTTCCATGGAACATCCCTACTGTGGTCTACCAAAATGAAAACCGCTGTAAATAAAAGGCTTTAAATTTTAATTATTTGGCCAGAGATAAATTAATAATCTAAAAATAGGAAATCATTGAAAAACAGAATAATTAAGAAGACAGGCGATCGCCTTAGTAAACAATAATTGTAAGTATTCAGCTATTAGCAGTCAACTCTCAGCAATAAGACACTCCTTTTCAGGATGGAGTTTAAATGAATATAGATTTTAAGGTCTTTTGTAGTAAGATTTAATTCTAGCTCAATTAATACAGCTTTGAATGCGTAATAAAAGCAATAGCTGATAGCTGACGGCTGAATGCTTACCAATAATTTATCAATCTAAGTAATAGAATAAAAAAGTTTTGAAATAAATCATCATATAAATGATTTTCAACATACATTGTCTACAACAAATAAAGTATTAGAAACAAACTTTAAAAGTGGCGTTGCTTAAATGTAATGATAATTAGACATCTACTCCACCCATAGGCAGTAGGCAGCTTTGCTGTAGGCAGTAGGGGTAAAGAATTGATAATTTCTTTGAGATATAGATATTTATTTTTGATTCTTGGAGATGTCTATTAGCTGAAGGTAAAATTGAAAAACTGATGTTTTGTGCCCAAAGTTAATCTCAAAATCATTACCACTCAGCAACGCCGCTTAATTTGCTAATAATATATATTTGATTTATGATTGGATATAAATTTTTAGATAACTATTACCGAAAAATTGGGTTTAAAGCCTCGCCCATAAGCGGGCGACTTTTTAGTTGTTTTTTTTGAATACATATGTTATATTTTTGTTACTAGTAGCGGACGGGCAGTCCGAGATAAAAAACGGACGCGGAGGCAAGTATAAGACTTGCGTATAGTAAGTTGCAGCCTGTGTTAGCGGAGCTTTGCATCAGCAAAACCTCAACCCACCGAGGAGCTTCGGATCGGTAGGAATCCCCTTGCCTTTAAGCCTGGCAAGATGTCAACAGTCAGTTTATGATAAACAAGGGCTTTGTTGGATGAAAGTAGGGATTCGCTCCGCGATCCGTTCCGGCATCGCAAAAAACTCCCTTGGTTGGAAGTTAACTAGATTTCTACAAAGTAGCTCTGCGGCTTACCCTACGCCAATCATCACGTTGACCATGGAACATTGTATGAATAATATCATGTTCGGTTGAATACTTATAAATAACTGTTGTGAGTCCTCAGGAGTCAGGAGTCAGGAGTCAGGAGGGAAGAAAGGAGGAATACATAGAAAATATTGGAGAAAAGCATTGATAATTTCAGTATTTCTTTGGTACTGTCGGTACCCGGAGTCCTTAAATTTTATTATAACTGACCCGTCCGAACATGATATAACTCCACTGACTGATTGTCAAATTTTCGTCTTCGTAACTTGCCTCCAAAAAGAACTTTGAGCCTGAACATGGTGGTTTCCGACAACGAGGGTCGGTGATCACCACATTCACCCTTCCATTTCTTGCGTCCTACAATTCTAATTCTTCTGAGGTTTTCATCCCTGGGATGAGGTGGACATTTACAGTTGCCATGTTGACCTATTACTGCATTTTTCCTGGGTGGAATAGTTGTCTTTGCTCCTGGTTGCCTAGCTTTCTCATAACACTTATAGTTATCATAGGCTCCGTCTCCTGATACTTGGGCTATTTCCCCATCTACTCCATCTAATAGGTCAGAAAATATTTGGTCATCACTCACATCATTGGTACTCACTACCCCACTCACTATCTCCCCAGTCGCTTAATTTACTCCCAGATGTAGTTTACCCCATGTACGCCGTTTACCACTACCATGAACTCTTGTTTTCCATTCACCTTCTCCATAAACTTTCACCCCTGTAGAGTCTACTACCAGATCAATAGCTTCAGAGCGTTGGTATAACTGGCAGTTGAACATTCAGTTTTTGTCAGCGACGGGATACGGTGCTATGGAAAGGTAGCTGGTAAATCTAAGTCCATCAATTCAAATATAGGTTCCACAAAACATCAGCGTCTGTCGTCCAGCCAGACTAAACCAGGATTGTATAGTCACCATAAATTCAATGGCCGTGTCACTGTAGTTATTAGATGCTCCCCTAGGTCCAGTTTTTTTCTGATTAAGCCACTCCGGAATCACCTCCGGAGTCAGCCAAAAAGTGAAACTCCCTCGCTGTTTTAAGGATGCATCATACTCAGACCAGTTTTTGGCTGACTCCGGAATCACCTCCGGAGTCAGCCAAAAAGTGAAACTCCCTCGCTGTTTTAAGGATGCATCATACTCAGACCAGTTTTTGAGCCGATACAAGGACTTAGATTTACTCATACCTACTGACTGTATTTTGTGTACCATCTTAACTTCTTTATTTTTACCCTAAACATCATCTTTTGTGCAACAAAGCCATAAACAAGTAAAAAAAGCTAATCAATATTGATTTAGTCAAGTAAGCATGACCTAGGAATAACTAATAGCGAGGTAGCTGCTTGCCCAGCATTCCGTAGGAAATGCTTACATAATTTCCTGCTTCCTCACTTAGTTAATAGGATCTGGCGAGTAAACCTCATTATTCCTTTCTCTTCAAACTAACCTTAGCTAGTTAATAAATTCAGATATTCCCAGTCCAATACATCTTGTAATAGAGCTTTATAACCTGCGACATTAGGATGAATGCCATCTGGACAAAGACGTAATCTCCACCAATTTTCGCCCCTACTTAACCATTTTTCAAACACATCTAAATAAGGAATTTTTCGCTTTAAACAAGCCAACCGAGTCGCCTCTTTATATATAAATTGATCCTCGTGACTATAATATAAACAATCTTGAAAAGGCATTTTATCCAAATTAACAGGAACCATTCCCACAAATAGTACAGGACAAAGTTGTTTTGATGTATCCAATAAATTATCTAAAATTGTTTTAAATTTGGAAAAATCAGTATAGTAACGTCCATCTGGTCTTTGGACTCTAGCAGAATCATTTACCCCAACCGAAAGAATAATAATATCTGGTTGACGATTTCTTAATTCTCCACGATGGCGAAACTCATGTTCCAGGCGTTGTTCTACTTGTAAAACACGGTTTCCTCGGACTCCAAGATTATACAGCACATGACCAGGACTGTCTGGCAACATCCACTGCCGTCGTAATCTCTCTACCCATCCACCACCTTCATAATCACCAAAACCATAAACTAAACTGTCTCCCAAAGCAACTATTTTTAGGGGATGATGATGAGTCTGAGAAAAGCGCTTTACAGTCGAAGGAGTAGCTAATAACATAAGCAATAAAAATTGATAATATTAGTATAAATTTATTAATATTGATTGAATTTTAACTAAAAATATTAGCATTGACCACCTAATTTCGAGAACAGAGAACAAAAAATATATATTAGACAGTTAATCATCTTTACTTATTACAGAAAAAATGCTACTGTAATGTAAGTTTTTTACTCCAAATGTGACTCATCGTAGTTGACTAAGAGTCTATTAATATGGTTTAAAGACTTACCAATCTTGAATAGGTTAACAGCAAACAGTTACTCAGGTATATAATGGCTTATTAACAAGTGGCCATCAAAAACTATCACGCGCTTTTCAAAATATATTAGTGGTCTTAAACAAACCTGTTAAAAATGTTAACTGATGACTGAACTCATAAGAGATGACCGATTAAACTATACAGGCTAATAAAATTTATGCACATAGAAAAGCAATCTAGTATTGATTCCGCAGAACTAAGTCGTAGGTCTGAAGAGCTGATTAGAGCTGCATCTAATCGTTATCGTGTTGTGGTACAAGTAGCTAATCGTGCCAAACGCCGTCGTTATGAAGATTTTGATAATATGGATGAACAATTAATGAAACCTGTTATCCGTGCTGTAGTCGAAATGTCCGACGAATTGATGCAGCCAGAAATAATTAGTGATGTAAGTAGTAGCATAGTATAGGTAAATATAATAGTAGTTATTTGATAATAGCCATGAGCAAGAAGCGGTGGCTCAAATATTTCAAGATTATTATTATCACAGTAGTGGTTTGCGCTAGTATCGAAGGGTTATGGACTTCTCTGGCGATTACAGCAAACCCTTCTACTCATTATCAGTTAAAAAAAGTTATAGACCAAGAAAATTTTAAAGACTCAATAAAACTTGTCCAACAGCGAGTTAGAGCTACAGAGGTTTGGCCATTTGTATATGAAAAAATACCAGATTTGCCATTAGAAAATAATTATATATCTCAAGAAACGGGTGAAGTAGATACTGAAGAAACTCTAGTGTCACGTTTAATTCGGTATCATCTATATGTGAAAGGTCGTCCTCCCAATTATCGGTTTGACTGGAAATTAACATTAGCAGATTACCTTGGGGCGAATGATTATCTACAATCATCGGTATATCCAGGAAAGAATACTTTAACTGAAAATCCAATGGAGGGCGATCGTGAAGCTATTCAAAGTTTAACTCGCTCTCAAAGAGAAACTTTAGTTAATAGATTAGTAAATATTTTTAGTGGCGATCCTAACCCTCCATCAATACCAGATGTATATCAGAGAGATAACTCTGGACGTTCAAATCCTAGAGCGCCAATTATTCCCCAACCGGGAGATGCAGATTTGCTGAGGCCATAAAAAATGGGACGAATAGTCAAAAGTGGAGCTGGTTGGCGGTTAGGGTTGAATCCTGAAGCAGAAAGATTTAAGGGTTTAGTTGCTGGTAATGAGTGGTCAATAGAACTAACAGAAGGAGAACTTGAGGATTTTTGCAGATTATTAGACCAGTTAAATAAAGCTATAAACCAGATGGCAGATGAGTTGATGGATGAAGAGAGAATAGTCTGCGAAGCTGAAAGTGATTTGCTCTGGATGCAGGTAGAAGGGTTTCCAGAAAGTTATACTGTTCAGTTCATTTTAAATCAAGGGCGCAGGGCAGAAGGAAAATGGCCTGTACAAGCTGTGCCTGGTTTAGTCCAAGCAGCACAAATGTTGAAAATTTTTTAACTCACATAGCAGAAGGAAGAAGGAAGGGTTCAACAATTAATAATTAATAATTATTAATTATTAGGGCTTTCTGATTAAATCTAAAAGCATTGACATACAAAGATAAGTGCCTTTTTGGGGTCGAAAAAAGTGCAAATTTTTCAGCTCTTCATGCTCAAAAAGTTAGTATTTTAGGCTCATAGTTGGGCATAAAAATCATTCTTACAATTCTTACTCCTACCTCCTTGCTCGTTTCCATATCTCCTGTCTCCTGTCTCCTGTCTCCTGTCTCCTACCCCAGCAAAAAAAACTTTATTCAGCAAACCCTAATTAATAGTTATATCAAATCCGGTAGCATCGGTATAAAAAAATTAAACCTGATAAATTAAGGGATGAATAGGACGTTCCAGATGCTCGCTCATCCACTGAGCTACTTTGGGTCCATTCCTTGAAGAAGGAGACAGGAGACAGCTATACTGGAGACAGGAGGAAAATTACATGGGGATAGTCAACGAAGGGCCGCTCCGCGTCTACGCTCCCCCAAGTAATGCGTGAACACTCCAGTTGACGGTGGGGTATTAAACCCACAAAGAAAATGATAATTAATAATTAATAATTATTAATTAAATAATTCAGCTTTATTCGCCTCCCCTTTCAAGGGGAAAAAGCGGTCGATCTTCGTAGCTTCCCGAAGGGTGGGATGGCGTACTTCGGAGCGGGTCTGTAAGAACGGGTCTCCTCGCCATATCCAATCGACCAAGAGAAGAAAAAAATTCCTTTTAACCCAATCCTCTTCTTTTCAAGGAGAGGTAATTATAAATTATAAATTCTTAATTCTAAATTCTTGAACTCTTTCCTTTTCTCCTCTGGCTTTTCCTGTATTAAATATCATCTAGAAACAGCAAAAAATAAAATTAGTTAAAAAGTCAACCATTCACAAGAAATAATCGCATCAATAAAATCGTCAGATAAAGCAATAAAATCAGAATATGTAATTAATTTAATACTTTGTTTATCCACTTTTGATAATAAATCTTCCAAAGGTCTTCTATCTCTAGGAAATACACTATCCCACAGATAAAACATTAACTTATTTTCTATAGATTCTTTCGTAACTTGATTATCTTCAGACTTCAAAAACCAAACCCCAATTTGTTTATCTTCAATGCGGCGAATTAGATGATGATTGACCTTAATAAAATCATTCAACTTATTCACAAAAGAAACCCATTTCTCATCCCTACCTTCGATCGCTATATCTTTAATTTTTTCTATCCCATAACCAGGCACATCCACATATTCCCAATCCCATCTCCGTTTGAAAGCACTATCTAAATAATAAATCGACTCATCCGAAGTATTAATCGTCGCAATAATCGATAAATTTCTAGGAATAGAAATTCTCTGACTTGTCAAATTTTCTAAGACCCTTAAACCATCCTGATTATTACTCATTTCTAAATTCATCTTTGTCATCTTACAAAAAACATCAAAATTACTTCCATCCACTTGTATATTTTTATCAGTTGTTTGAGCATCATACCCCATAGAACCTAACAAAGCCACTATTTCTAACTCTGATAAATTGACATCATAAGTTGACCAATTATCTGTTTCTCTATCTAATAATTGAAAAATCGGACCGAATATAGCAGCAGCATTACCTCGGTTTAATTCGTCAATTACTAACAGCACATTCTCATTACTATTATTAACTAAATGTTTGTAAGCTAATCCTAATGCTCGTAAAAAATGACCTTGATAAAATTTATATATAACCGAACTGCCGATAGTCTGTGGCAATAATTTTCCTACAAAATCAGCATAAGTATATTCAGGATGAAAGACTGTTTTAATTGTGTTTTCTAATGATTTTGTTTGTTCATGCCATTTAATTCCCAACGAATTAGTTGCTATCTCTCGCACTTTATAACTTTTGCCTGTACCTGGGCTACCAAATAGAATTTTCTGAATAGGTCTAGCAGTTATATTTTCGTTGTGCATAAAATATCTTGGAATATATTGAAATTAGGCAAAATGGGTCATTTCAGTTATCAGTTATCAGTAACAATTTCATACTTTTTATCTATATGCTTGAATTTTTGACAAATTATTTAACACTGCTATTTTTTTGAGTATTTATTATTTAGAATAAGCTTTGAATAATTATATAGTAAGTATCATCGCGATATAGAGACCAGAAATAAATTTTGAATAAACGTTAGTCTGAGAAAGTACATCCAAAACTTAGTTATTTCAACTTTTCTTTATATATTTTTACTAAGTAGTTAAGCAAAATTAATTGTATATTTGATAGTCAGCTTAAATAAGTAGGAAAAATTATTTTTAGATTGACTACTCAAATACAAAAGTATATTTTATTCCCTATTCCCTGTTCCCTGTTGTATAGAAAATATTAAGGCAACAGACAATAGGAGTAATAGTTTCAAATTTTTAACAAAATTATTTCTAACTAAAAATTTACAAAAAATAATAACGGTGCGTCACTGCGCACCGCCAGCTATAATTTATATAGCGCCTCACCAGTATGAAAATTGCTATATATATAATTTAACCAAGAAAATAATCAGGCTAAAGATTGACGCATCGGAGTACGACCATAAGGATGTCCCTTGTAACTAATTACGATTTGATGAGCTAACCATAAATCTAAACACCGACGCATTAATAGGTAGCGATCGCGCCAAAGTTGATGGCACTTTTCCGTAGATGGGCAGTCAATCACCATTACTACCCTAGACCCAACTAACTCGCGGTTTAACTGACAACTGTCTAAATCTATAGGACTACGAGTCTGAAACCGTTCAATTGCGACAGATTCTATATTATTCATCTAAAAATATTTCGGTAATTTGGAAACCCTTAGCTTTCGCTAGGGGATCAATAAAGATCGGCCATAGCCGAAACGAGAATGTTATAGGTCGGTATCATGTCAAAGGTACTGGCTTAACCCACTATGCCTGTTTAACCATTGAGTTCTAGAGGATAGGACTGGCAGAGAGAGCATCTCAAGATAGGAACTTTAACACTAACCTGTAACTTAGACTGCAAATATCTAAGGATAGTCAGGTGTTGGCTGGCAAAGACTTCAAGCAGTCTATCCAAGCCCTTGAACTTTAGTCCTGGGATTCCTGACTACATATCTTTATTGATTATAAAATAAATATAAAGAACTTTGGGAATAATGTAAAGCGGAAATTTTTCTAATTTATGGTTTTCTTGCTGTCAAAACAGATACTTTTTCTTAAAACAAAAGTCAAAAATAAAAAGTCAAAAGTTTTAATTTGATTGAAAATTGATATAGCAGGCAACAGGCAACAGTGGGAAAAGTATTTCTCTGTCTTACGGTTCATCATTAACATCAGTCAAACACCAACTCGTTCCTTGCTATACATTTTATTTCGGATAAAATTCTTAAAAGTCAGTATAGATAAAGAAAAAAAGTCTATGGCTGAGATGAAAGTTACTCAAAATGCGCCAGCTTTCGATCAACGCTATCCTAAATATTGAGATATATCAGATTTTCCCTATCGGTAAAGCAGTCGAAAGAAAGGTGAGGACAGATCAAAAGCAGAACACTCAGACAACGCCAGATTTTTCCTTCTGCCTCTCTTGGTGCGCATTCCCTCTCTTGGTCAGCATTCCGCAAGCGAGCTGGCGTCGTCGCGGGGTCTGACCGCTTGCGTCTGTCGCCGACGCGGGGTCGCACCGCTTCTGCCTTCTGCCTTCTGCTATAAAACAAACATCAATCCAATCATTGGGAGGCCCCGTGTTATCTAGCCTGACAGCAACTAATTCTCGCCGAGCTGAAATAGTCGAAATTGTGTTCCGCAATGGTTGGGACTATATGAAAACCCTCCTCACAGGGGGCAAAACTGGCGAACCAGATATACCAACACCAGAAGTTCTACGCAATATTCTTGTAGATTTAGGCCCAGTATATGTAAAACTTGGCCAGTTACTCAGTACCCGTCCAGACCTATTACCAGCAGACTATATTGACACCTTGTCAAGTTTGCAGGCCAATGTACCAGCAGTACCTTGGTCAGAAGTGGAAATCTTAATTCGTCAACAATTATCCCAACCTCTAGAAGAAATATTTAGTGATATTAATACTGAGTGTGTAGCAGCGGGTTCCATCGCTCAAACTTACAAAGCGACTCTAAAAGACGGTACAGAAGTAGCTCTAAAAGTTCAACGTCCAGGTATTGACAGAATAATTGACAAAGATACATCCCTGCTAAAAAGTTTAGCTGAATTAGTTTCATTCACAGATTTTGGCAATGACTACGATATAGTTTCTCTTGCGGAAGAGTTTAGTGTTGCTCTGAAAGCTGAACTTGATTTTACTAAGGAAGCTGCTTATACCGATGAACTACGTCGAGACTTATCTACCAGTAAGTGGTTTGATCCCAAGCAAATAATGCTTCCGGAAGTATATTGGGAACTAACAACTCCGAAAATATTAGTTCTCGAATGGTTGGATGGTAAACCTATCTTATCAGTGAAGGTTAAAGGCATTAACAATAATGGGGATGTAGATGCAGAAAAGCAGGCACTCTCTACATTATTATGTCGTGCTTTCTTTCAACAGTTTTATATCACCGGTTTCTTTCATGCCGATCCTCATCCTGGCAACATATTTTATCTGGAAGATGGACGTATTGCTCTACTAGATTGTGGAATGGTAGGTCGTCTCGATCCTCGCAGTCAGCAGAATTTAACGGAATTATTATTAGCGATCGTCGATCTAGATGCTAAAAGATGTACTCAGTTAACTTTAGAAATGGCAGAAGTTGCTCAACGGTCAAATTTAGCTAAGTTGGAAAATGATTACAGCAAAATGCTGCGAAAATATTACAATCTCAGCTTATCTGAAATCAATTTTTCTGAAGTTTTTTATGACATATTACAATTGTGTCGTAACAACAAAATTAAATTACCAAGTAATTTAGGTTTATATTCTAAAACTTTAGCAAATTTAGAAGGAGTCGCTCGTAGTTTTTATCCCCAAATTAATCTTTTGGATGAGATTAAACCATTAATGACTGATTTATTTCGGCGACAGTTATTAGGTGACGATCCGGTGCAAACTTTATTAAGAACAGCTATTGATGTGAAGAATTTATCTTTAGAGTCGCCTCGTCAACTAGACTTATTTTTAGACAGACTTACTTCCGAAACATTGAAGTGGAATTTGACGTTAAAAGATATTGAACCTTTGACTCGTAGTGTAAATAAGTCAGCTAATAGACTGTCTTTTAGTGTAGTGGTAGGTTCATTAATTATTGGTGCTGCTATTGTAACTGCAGGTTCTCAAAGTAGTCAGTTATCTGTATTAAGTGAAGCTTTATTTGCAGTAGCTAGTTTTCTTGGGTTGTGGTTAATTATTAGTATTCTTCGTTCTGGTCGTTGGCGAGAGTAAATACAGTTAGAAGAAGGAAGAAGGAAGAAGAAAGAAGGAAGAAGGAAGGGTGCATCTCAATTTTGAATAAAGCCAAAAATTTATCGCTTTTAGGCAACAGGCAACAGGCAACAGGCAACAGGGAATATACAGGAAAATAGTATTTTTGCAAATATGAGATGTATCCAGAAGGAAAGTACATTAGTCTATAGATCAATACCTTATGAGTTTTGGTTTTATATGAACCGTATTGAATTATATTTCATAATCTGAACATAATATTAGGGAGTATTTGTAGATGAATCTAAATATTCTTGATTAGTTAAATATGTTTCAATATTTTCTAGGATTTGTCTCAAATACTTCACTACATTATTTTTGATTTTTATTAGTTCATCAGCACTTTTCTCTTTGCCTACTTCGGCAAAAGATTTAATGCCATGCGCTAAATCATTTCTATTAGTCTTTACTGTCAATAAATCGCTACTATCAGTTTTTGTGTCTGCAGAAAATCCATATTTATCTGCTGTTTTTTTAATCTGTTTAGCATCAATATTTCCTGAGAATAGTTTTTTTCTATCAAATCCAACTTTAATAATATCAAGAGAGATATCTACAATTATATGATAAACTTCACTAGAGCTTTTATTCTTGAGGTTTTCCAGAACAATTTTCTTTAGTTCCGGTCTAATTTTGTTGAATGAAATACCTTGACTTTGCAATTCATCAAATATTGCTTCAATAGCGTCTCTCATTGTGGATTCTATTAAATTGTCAAGCAGTAAAAAAGCACTTGCTTTCAAAGTTTTTATTAACTCAGAATCAATTTCCTTAATTTTTGCTTTTCCTTTACCTTCCATTGCCAATTGAATAGTTCCTTGTTCTAAATTCTTGAGAAAAATAAAATACTTACTTACTTCTTTAGAACGTTCCTTAAAGTCTTGAAATAATATACTTGTCATTATTTATCTAACAATTGGTCTCGTACATATTCAATCCGACGAATAACTTTTTTCCTTGAACTACTTGCATCGCCTTTTGTGTAATTTTGAAAATTACTCTTGCTAGGATTAAGCAAATCATCTCCTCGATACTGAAGATTACTTTTTTCTCTCAAAGCAAGAGCAACACCCACAGAAAGAGATTCAAATTTAATCCTAGTAGTTGTTTGATTTGATTTTTTACCCGACCGAAAACCATTCGGAAAATGTTTTTCCACAAAATCTATCATTGTTTCAAATTCATCCCGCATTTTCTTTAAGTCTGTATTTTTATCTTTGTTAGTTTTTTCCAAAAATTTATCCAGAAATTTACTTACCCCCACTTTACTCTCAAAATTTTGATAATTATTTAAAAAGGCAAAAAAACGTAAGACAAATTCTTGAGGATCTCGTCGGGCAATAGCTGCATCAGAAAACAAACAAAGCTCTCGAAACTTGGGTAATTTTGATAATTCTTCAACTATATCGGTAAATTTTCCAGGTAATATACCTCTACGTTTTTCCATTTCATTTAACTCAACACTACCTGTATTAATCCGTTCAAACAAATCTCTTCGTGTTTCCTCATCCGCATCTTCAGTAAGTTGAATCATCCGAATAGTAGCTCTATTGAAACGTCTCTGACAAGAAAGAGGTAAATCCTCAAATCTAAAGTCATTTAATTTACCTAATTTAGATAAATTAGTCAGTTTTAACTCATTATTGATAAATTTAGCCAAAGTACGGATACGTTGCGTACCATCTATTATTTCTAAACGAGCTTCATTTTCTTCATTTTCTTCATCATTAATATCAGCAACAAATATATAAGGTATTGGTAATCCTAAAAGTACAGATTCAATAAATTTTGACTGCCGGGATTCATCCCAAGCCATTTCCCTTTGATAATCAGGAATAAATAACTCATTAGTATCGTTTTCTATTCCTTTCATATATTTCTGAGTAAGAACTTCTACTGGATATTCTTTTGTGTCATAGTCAACACGCTTTTGTTTTACCCTAATTTCAGCTTCAGCAGCTTCTTTTTGTGCGTTAGTTATTTTTGTTTTACTGTTAGTAACTTTCGACTTTGATGGCATATTTTTGTTTTAAGTAGTTTGTTTAAACCTGAAAGTATATTATAACAGTCGAAAGAAAGGTGAAGACCTATCAAAAGCTTAAAACTCAGACAAAATCTGATTTTTCCTTCTCTCCTAAATAACTAAAACTTTCTTCCTTCTGCTATATAACTTCAGAGACTATTCATCAAGTAAATATTTAAGATAATCACAAACAAAAAATACATCTATTCTGTAAAAAATATTTTCTCTTTTGATATAACTGTCATTTTTTGAGGTGCATCTCAATTAAGGGATAAATAATTATATTCAACAAGAGGGAATACTCAAACCACTTGGTGAATTTACAGGTAAACTCAGACTATAGAGCATCCTGATTTTTGGGGTGCATCTCATATTTACAAAAATACTTTTTTTCCTATTCCCTATTCCCAGATCAGGTGTTCCCTAAAAGCGATAAATTTTTGGCTTTCTTCAAAACTGAGATGCACCCATTTTTTCTAGTGCTAATGACCAATAATATCCAGTAGAAATTTCACCTATTGACAGGACAGGAATCTACTATTGTTATTCTTTGATATCTATAGCAAGCTAGAATATATGATAGAAATAATTCTAAAATTTAAACAATAAAGTTATGACAAACCAACAAAACCAAATTACCCAAACTTATGCTCAAGACGATGCCCAACAAATTCTACAAATTGCCCTAGCACGTCGCTCTGAAGGAGGCGAACTAACAAGAGCACAAGTATTAGAAATTGCTCATGAAATGGGTATTTCTCCAGAAGACTTAGCAGCAGCAGAACAGGAATGGCTTTCCCACCGGAGTGAATTTCAGGAAAAACAACTTTTTAATCAAGTTCGTCGAGACAAATTAAAGCAAAGTTTGATTAAATATGGCATTGTAAATTCATTTTTATTGTTGCTGAATTTAGTAACTGCTCATACTCTTTCCTGGTCTTTACCAATTTTATTATTGTGGGGATTATGGTTAGCTTTAGATGCCTGGAAAACTTTTCAAATTGAAGGAGAAGAATATGAACAAGCTTTTCAAAGATGGCGTTTGAAAAAACAATTAGGTCAATCTTTTGGCTCTTTAGCAAATAAAATTTTAAAAAATTTATAGTCTTGAAAATAAATTGAGATACTTCCTAAATAGACATCTTCAGAAAATAGGGAATAGGGAATAGGGAATAGGGATAAATAATTGATAATTTCTGTACGATAATTGATTTGATTTTTTATTATTGGAGATGTCTAATTATATATAGGAAAGAGAAGGTTTGTTTGATTAATTAAAACCATGGAAAATTACCCCTAATTCCTTACCTAACAAATAAGCGATCGCTCACTTAAATTATTTAAAAAATCAATGCCTATTCAGAAAAGAGGGAATAGGGAATAGGGAATAGGGAATAGGGAATAGGGAGAAATAACTGATAATTTATGTACGATAATTGATTTGATTTTTGATGATTGGAGATGTCTAATTATACATAGGAAAGAGAAGGTTTGTTTGATTAATTAAAACCATGGAAAATTACCCCTAATTCCTTACCTAACAAATAAGCGATCGCTCACTTAAATTATTTAAAAAATCAACGCCTATTATTAGTGTTCAAACGTTTTATTGAAATCAATAAAATACACTATGAAATTTATTAACCCCAAAATTGATTACGCCTTTAAAATAATCTTCGGAGCTGACCAAATTAATGAACAAGAACACTTAAGCGTTAGCATAAAAGTCAAACAACGCAAGATTTTTTCTTCTTCCTTCTTCCTTCAAAATAAACAGAAACGATCGCCCACCTCAGTAATTAAGAGAGCGATCGCGTCAAATTTATTACTAATTTTTTGACAAAAAACCCAATATCAAACTGATGATTTACGCATCCAAAATAGAAACAGTAACTTCACCAGAATTATCATCTTCATAAAATAGACTTTAAGGGCAAAGGAAGCAACTCTTGTAGTAAGACAATTAATAAAGCTTTTATCCTAAACTAAAAGTAATAGCTGATAGCTGATGGCTGACTGCTGTTTGCGCAGCATTCCGGAGGAAATGCTTACCTAAAATCTTTCAATTTGTCGTGCTTCATCTGACAGCTTTGCTTCTTTTTGACCGATAATTCTTGCCCTACCATTTAACAAACCAATAGGAGTATCAAATAACTCTACCAATTCTGCTTTACCTGATATTATTTTCATCGTTGTTAGAGGCAACTCTTTTAATAACCACCTACTCAAACGATACACATACTCTTTAGTTTTAAACTCTCGCATTAAATCGATACCGTGCAGTTCATGCAAATATTTATTTGACTTTCCATACCTGCGCCATTGACTTTGTAAATCTTTCCAAGTTGAACGATGACGATGTTTAACTACGGCATTTTCTACAAACTTAAACTGATAAGAAGTTTCCCGTAAAATACGCCAACAAATATCAGCATCTCCACCCGTCGTTAAGTAAGGACGAAATAATCCTACCTCTACAAAAGCTTGCTTTCTAATAGCTAAATTAGCAGTTTGACCATAAGGACAAAATGAATTAGCTAAAGTATGTTTTTGAGAAAGAGTCTCTTGTTTATCTGCATATTTTTCTAATAAACTGTCCCCAGGTAAAGCAAGTATTTCTCCTACGACAATGCCAATATTAGAGTCAGAAAATGGCTGAATTAAATTTTCTAACCATTGAGGTTGAGGACGACAGTCGCCATCAGTGAAAGCAAATATCTCGCTACTCGCAGCACGAATACCAGCATTGCGAGCAGCATAGGAACTTTGAATTTGATTTTCAGTGACTAGACAAATTGTAATTTGATTTGACTGTGCTGCTGCTTCAATTAGTGATTTACTCTGATCGCCACTATTATTATCTACGAGTAAATATTCTACTTGGTCAGCGGGATAGGTTTGCGACCGCAGACATTCTATCAAGTCTGGCAAATCTTTCTCACCATTATAAATTGGTACAATTACCGAAACTTTTGTCATGATCGGTTTTTCAATTAATAATTTATATCATGTCCGGATAATTAGACATCTTCAGAAAAGAGGGAAAAGGTAACAGGGATAAATAATTGATAATTTATGGATAAGAATTGATTTTATTTTGGATTTTTACCAGATGTCTATTAGTGATAAAAAAACTTTCTCCTTTTCCCGATCTTCTTTCTTCCCTCCTGACTCCTGACTCCTGACTCCTGACTCCTTTTTTTTAAAATAAGCACAAGCTAGCCAAAATGGCACTAACTGAGTAAAAACATCCCACCACTTGAGTTTCCGACCAACCAGATAATTCTAAATGATGATGAAAAGGAGCCATTTTAAATAAGCGTTTGCCTACACCATCAGGTCCTTTTGTTGCCTTGTAATAACTCACTTGAGCAATAACCGAAAGAGTTTCTATTAAAAAAACCACACTAAGAATTAACAATATCCATAGAGTATTAGTTAGTAGAGCAACTGCAGCTAAACCTCCACCCAAAGCTAACGACCCCGTATCACCCATAAACACCTTAGCAGGATTGCGGTTATGAACAACAAAACCGAGACAACTACCACTCATACAAGCACAAAAAACCATTAACTCCGGAGCAGTAGGAGCTAAATAAGCAGCTAACCCTAAAAATGCAACTGCTCCCAAACCTCCCATCAAACCATCAACACCATCAGTAAGATTGGTAGCATTACTTTCTGCGACTAAAACAAAACCTGCCAGAGGCCAAAATAGTAATCCTAAAGATAATTGTAAACCAAATGGTAAAGCAATATTAGTAACTGTACTAGGTTGACTCCATGCTAGCCATCCACAAAATAGCATTGCAAAACCCACCTGCAAAGCCAATTTCATTTTCGGAGATATTCCCTTATTAGACTTACGTTGCAAAATTCTCCAATCATCCAACCAACCAATAAAACCATAAGCTAGAGTCATTGCCGATACTGCCATGACATCTGGATGAAACTTCGATAATAACAGAGCGATCGCTACTCCCACCGGAACAAAAAATATACCTCCCATAGTTGGAGTACCTGCTTTTTGTAGATGAGCTTGGGGGCCATCCTCCCGGATTATTTGTCCAGCTTTAAGTCTTCTAAGTATGGGTATAACCCAATACCCCAAACTTGCAGTTACTAGACCACATAGAATTAGGGGTAAGCTCAGAGATTCTATACCGATAATTCGATTAGCCATGCTATCTAAAATTAGGGCAAAAGAGCTTAATCCTAAACCCAGACCCAAGAATAAATTTTCTCCCGATAAAGGAATATATTTACTAAAAATGAGCTTATTTTGCATAAAAAATCTCCTCCACACACACTTTTTAATACTTTAGGTTTGATTAAATAATTATCAACTTCAGTTAAAAGCTGAATAGCTTTTTAGTAATTACCGAATAATTAAGGTTTAAAGCCTCTCCTTTACAAGGAGAAAAAAGAAAAAATTTTCCCACTCCGCGTCAATCCTATCCGTTTTCAAGGAGAGGTAATAATTAATTATTAATTATTAATTATTAATTGTTGAAAAATATCTATTCACCAGAGTCATCGGCATTTCCTTCTAAAACATCATCATCACTAAAATTGTCATCTACAGCTATCAATTCTGAGATTTCCTCTTCCTCTTCTAGATAATTGTCTGATTCTGAAGGATCTCTAGGTAACATTCTGCCTGATGTTTCTAACCAGTCCACTATAGATGAGTCTCGTTGGGTAGGGATTACATCTGCCGGTTCATGGCGAGGTATTAGAAGCAGGGAGGGGTTGTAAACAAGAACTGGTTGTGACTGAGATTGGTTATTTCTACGACTAATAACTCCTACTGGTTTTCCTACTGGTTGTTCTACCTTTGCCTCCACCATACTTGGTGACACAACTACTGGTTGTGGATTTACTGTTTCCTGTACCGTAGTTGGTTGTGGAACTACTGGTTGTGGATTTAC